>CAYXUJ010000016.1:32907-36596 GCA_964468395.1 uncultured Steroidobacteraceae bacterium | reverse complement strand
AGGTTGAATTCGGGCGCGTCGATGCCGACGAACACGTCGGGACGGCGCGCGATCATCTCCTGGCGTACCCGGCGCCGCAGGCGCAGCAGCCGCGGCAGGTGGTGCAGCACCTCGAACAGGCCCATGACCGCGAGCTCGGACGACGGCGCGAGCGTCTCGCAGCCGGCGGCGGCCATCGCCGGGCCGGCGACGCCGACGAAGCGCGCATCCGGCGCCTGGCGGCGCAGCGCCTCGATCAGGGCGCTGCCGAGGTTGTCGCCGGAGGATTCGCCGGCGACCAGGCCGATCGTCAGCGGACGTCCGGCGGGCATCAGCGAACGATGCTGCGTTCGCTGGACGCCAGGAAATCCGCGAACGGCTGCAGTTCAGGCTGGTCGGCGGCCAGCGCGCGCAACCGGTCGGCCGCCTCCGCCAGCTTCAGGCCCGACCGGTACAGCAGGCGATAGGCGTTGCGGATGTTCGCGATCTGGCCGGCATCGAAGCCGCGGCGCTTGAGCCCCTCGCTGTTGACGCCCTTGGGTTCCGCCGGGCTGCCGGCCACCAGCACGTAAGGCGGCACGTCGCGGGTCACGGCGGCATTGTTGGCAAGGAATGCGTGCGCGCCGATCTTGCAGAACTGGTGCACGCCCGCATAGCCGGACAGGATCACCCAGGCCCCCAGCTCGACGTGCCCGGCTAGCGCCGTGCAGTTGGCGAGGATGCAGTGGTCGCCGACCACGCAGTCGTGCGCGACGTGCGAGTACGCCATGAACAGGCAGTCGTTGCCGATGGTCGTGACGGCGCGGCCGGCCGCCGTGCCGCGGTTGATCGAGCAGAACTCGCGGAACACGTTGCGGTCGCCGATCTCGAGCCGGGTCGGCTCGCCGCCGTACTTGCGGTCCTGCGGCGCGTCGCCGATCGACGCGAACTGGAACACCTTGTTGTCGCGGCCGATGGTCGCCGGCCCGTTGATCACCGCATGCGGGCCGACCCAGGTACCGGCGCCGATGCGCACGCCGGGCCCGATCACCGTGAATGGCCCGACGGCGACGCCCTCGCCGAGCTCGGCGTCCGGGGCGACGATCGCCCGCGGGTCGATCAAGACCCGACCTCCGGGGCCACCATCATCGACGCCGATGCGACTTCCTGGCCGTCGACCTCGGCCACGGTCGAGAACTTCCAGATGCCGCGCATCGTGCGCTCGAGCGTCGCCTTGAGCGCCAGCTGATCGCCCGGCTCGACCGGGCGGCGGAAGCGCGCGCCGTCGATGCCGACGAAATAGAAGCGCGAGTTCTCGTCGGGTACGACGCCGGCGGTCTTGAACGCCAGGATGCCGGCGGCCTGCGCCAGCGCCTCGAGGATCATCACTCCCGGCATCACCGGCCGGTGCGGGAAATGCCCGGGAAAGAACGGCTCGTTCACCGTCACGTTCTTGATCGCATGGATGCGCTTGCCGGGCACGCACTCGATCACGCGGTCCACCAGCAGGAACGGGTAGCGGTGCGGCAGCTGCGCCCGCACCTCCTGGATGTCCATCGGAAAGCCGCCGTCGGTCATGAGCCGGCTCCTGTTCCGCCCGTGTCGCTGCCGCCGCGCGCGCCGCGGCGCGCGCGCTCGTCGAGCCGGTGCAGCCGCGCAACGGCGCGGCGCCACTGCACGGCCGGGATCGCCGGCAGTCCCGACGAATAGGTGCCCGGCCCCGGCAGCGAGTGCGTGACCAGCGAGTACCCGGTCACGATGACATCGTCGCCGATTTCGAGGTGCCCGGCGATGCCGACCGCGCCGCCGATCATGCAGCGGCGGCCGATCAGGCTGCTGCCGGAGATCCCCACGCAGCCGGCAATGACCGTGTGCGCGCCGATGCGGCAGTTATGGCCGACCTGCACCTGGTTGTCCAGCTTGGCCCCGTCCTCGATGACGGTGTCCTCGATCGTGCCGCGGTCGATCGTCGTGTTGGCGCCGATCTCGACGTCGTTGCCGAGACGCACGCCGCCGAGATGCGGGACCTTGACGTAGCCGTCCGCGTCGGGCGCGAAGCCGAAGCCGTCGCTGCCGACCACCGCGCCCGCCTTGAACGTGCAGCGCGCGCCGGCGACGACGCCGTGGCAGATCGTCACCCCGGCCTGCAGGCGGCAGTCGTCGCCGAGCCGGGCGCCGGCTTCGACCACGCAGTTCGGCCCGATCGAGCAGCGTTCGCCCAGGACGGCGCCGGCGCCGATCACGGCATTCGGGCCGATCCAGGCGCTGGCGGCCACCGTGGCGGACGGGTCCACCTGGGCGCCCGGAGCGACGCCGGGCACGACCGCCGCCTCCGGATGCAGCCCGGCGGCGATGCGGGCGTAATTGGCATAGGGGCGCGGGCTGACCAGCGCCGCGACCGGGCACTCGGCGACCATCTCGCGCGGCAGCACCACGGCGGTGGCGCGGGTCTGCGCCAGCTGCCGGCGGTATTTCGCGCCGGTGCAGAACGTCAGGGTGCCGGGCGTCGCGGCCGCGAGCGCGGCCACGCCGGTGACGACCTGCTGCGGATCGCCGGCCAGCTCCAGCCCGTACCGGACTGCGATCTCGCCAAGCGTCATCGCCATCGCGGCGCTCCCCGGCGCTGGATGGCGGTTCAGGGCCGCGGCGGCGCGGCGGGTGCTGCAGCGGACGTCGGGGACTTGGCCTTGATCGCGGCGATTACCTGCGGCGTGATGTCCACCGCCTCCGCCGCGAACAGCACGCCCTCGCTGACGACCAGCTGATAGCCGTTGGCACGGGCGTAGGACTGCACTTCCTGCAGCAGGGCACGCTGCATGCGGCCCACTTCCTCGTTGCGGCGCAGGTTCAGGTCCTCCTGCAGCTCATTGAAGCGCCGGGTGACGTTCAGCTCGAGGTCGCGGATCTCGCGCTCGGCCTTGATCCGGTCCGCCTCCGACATGACGGCCGCGTCGCGCTTCAGGCGGTCGCGCTTCTCCTCGAGCGACTTCTGCTGCGCGGCCACCTCGCGCTGGCGCGGCAGGAACTCGCCCTCGAGCGCCTGCTGCGCGGCCCGCGCCTGCGGCGACTCCTCGAGCAGTCGCCCGAAATTGATGTAGCCGATCTTCAGCTCGGCGCCGAGCGCGGCCGGCGCGGCGGCCAGCGCCGCCACCACGATCGCGCAGGAAAGGAATTGCCTGGTCATGATGCTCATCTTGCCTCGACTGTCAGAAGGCGCCGCCGACCGTGAACTGGAACTTCTCGACCTCATCCTTGTAGCGGATGCCGTCGCCCTTGAATTCGTTCAGCGGGACGCCGTAGCTGAACCGGAATATCCCGAGTGGCGCCAGCCACTGCACGGACAGACCGACGGATTGCTTCAGTTCATTGTAATCGAACTCGTAGTCCACCGGCGTGCGGCCGTCCTGCCCGACGAAATCGACGCCGGCACCCTGCGAGAACACGTTGCCGATGTCGAAGAATGCGCTCATGCGCGTGCTGGCCCGCCATTTCTGCGGCACCGGGAACAGCAGTTCCGCGCGGCCGATGACCTTCATGTTGCCGCCGTAGGGGTTGCCGAACCCGTCCTTCGGGCCGAGCCGGCTCTCGGTGTAGCCGCGGATCGAGTTCGGCCCGCCGGCGAAGAACTGCCGGTACGGCGGCAGCGCCGTGGTCTTGTTGCCGAGCGCGTCGCCGAACGCAAGCTCGGCCGACAGCGCGACCGTCCACTGCCGCCAGATCGGCAAGAGCTG
>CAYXUJ010000016.1:27919-32807 GCA_964468395.1 uncultured Steroidobacteraceae bacterium | reverse complement strand
TGCGTGATGTCGCGGTACTGCAGGCCCATGGTCCGCGACACGCCGTCCACGTTGGTGTACGGGTCGGTGTGCGAGAGCGCGTAGGACTGCGAGTACTTGCCGGCCAGCGCCTCGAGCGCGAGGCGCTCGCCCGAGCCCATGAAGTTCGAGTGCACGAAGCTGCCGTTCAGGATGAACGACTGCGACTCGGAATAGCCGATGCCGCCGCTGAACTGGCCCGGCAGGCCCTCCTTGACGTCGAAATCCACGTCCACCAGGTCCGGCGTGCCGGGCACCGGCGTGGTCTCGAACTCGACCTTTTCGATGTAGGGCAGGCGCTGCACGCGCTCCTTGGAGCGCTCGAGCAGCGCATTCGACAGGTACGAGCCCTCCATCTGCCGCATCTCGCGGCGCAGCACCTCGTCGTCGATGGCGCTGGTGTTGATGAAGTTGATGCGCCGCACGTAGGCCCGGTTGCCGGGATCCACGAAGAACGTCAGGTCGACGGTCTTGTCGCCGTCGTTGGCGCGCGGCACCGGGTCGATCTTGGCGAAGGCGTAGCCCTCGACGCCGAGCCGGAATGCGAGCAGTTCCTGCGTCTGCGTGATGACCTTGCGGGAATAGGTCTGGCCGGTCTTGACCATCAGCAGCTTCTGCAGCTCCGACTCCGGCACCTTCATCGTCCCGGCCAGCTTCACCTCGCCGATCTTGTAGACGTCGCCCTCGTTGAGGTTGATCGTGATGAAGATGTCGTCCTTCTCCGGCGTGATCGCCACTTGGGTCGACTCGACCTCGAAGTTGGCGTAGCCGCGGTCCTGGTAGTACGACTGCAGCTTCTCGATGTCGCCCTGCAGCGACTCGCGCGAATAGCGGTCGTCCTGCTTGTACCAGGCCATCCAGTGCGGGGTGCGCAGCTCGAACTGGTCGAGCAGCTCCTTGTCGTCGTAGGCCGTGTTGCCCACCAGGTTGATCTGGCGGATGCGGGCGCGCTTGCCCTCGACCACCTCGATGCGGATGCGGACCTTGTTGCCCGGCACTTCCTCGACGCGCGGGTCGATGCGGACCGCGTACTTGCCGCGGCTGAAGTACTGGTCGGTCAGGTAGCTCTGCACCTCCTCGAGCACCGAGCGGTCGAAGGTCTTGCCGGGCGCCAGCCCGACCGAGCGCAGCGATTTCTCGAGGTCCTCGGTCTTGATGTCCTTGTTGCCGGTGATCTCGAAGCTCTCGATCGACGGCCGCTCGAGCACCACCACGACCAGCGTGCCGCCGTCGCGGCGGACCTCGATGTCGCTGAAGAAGCCGGTGCCGAACAGCGCCCGGATCGCCTCCTGGATGCGGCGGCCGTCCATGCGGTCGCCGATGTTGACCGGCAGGTAGTTGTAGACCGTGCCCTCGGAGATGCGCTGCAGGCCCTCGACCCGGATGTCGCCGACCACGAAGTCGCTCGCGCCCTGCCCGAGCGCGACGCCGGCGTGCGCCAGCAGGATGCCGCCGATGAGTCGTCGAAGCATGTTGACCGTGAGTCCCCTGCGCCTTCAGCCGAAGAGCCGCGTGAAATCGTTGTAGAACGCAAAGCCCATCAGCGCGACGAGCATCGCGATGCCCAGCTTCTGGCCGAGCACCTGCGCCTGCATGGACAGCGGCGAACCCTTCGCCATCTCGGCCAGCTGGAACACGATCTGCCCGCCGTCGAGCACCGGCACCGGCAGCAGGTTCAGCACGCCGAGCGAGATCGATACCAGCGCCAGGAAACCGAGATAGTAAATGAACCCCTCGCTGGCCGTCAGCCCGGCGTACTGGGCGATGTTGATCGGCCCCGAGATGTTCTTGGTCGAGACGTGGCCGGTCACCATGCGCCACAGGAAGCGCACCGTCAGCGCCGACTTCTGCCAGGTCTCGCGCGCCGCCGGCAGGACGGCGCCGAGCGGCCCGTGGCGCTCCACCGCGAGCATCGACTCCGGGAACCCGCCGCCGTCGCCGAGCGCCGCGCCGAGCCCGATCTTGCCGACCGTACGGCCCTCTTCGATCACGGCTTTCGGCACCAGTTCGAATTCGCGCCGCTCGCCGTCGCGCAGCGCGCCGATGCGCGTCGGCACGCCCGCGCGCTCGCGGATCATCGCGACGAAGGCCGGGTAATCGGGCACGGCGATCCCGTCCACGTCCACGACGCGGTCGCCCGGCGCCAAGCCCGCGCGCATCGCCGGCTCGCCCGCGACCAGCTCGGCGACGATCACCGGCTGCGGCGGGTACCAGAAGGAGAATCCGAGTCCGCGCAGCAGGATGCCCGGCTCGGTCAGCGCCCGGCGCTCGGCATCCGGCACCGTGATCTCGAGGCTGCGCTCGCGGCCGTCGCCGCCACGCACCTGCAGCGGCACGCGGCCGGATTCGACGACCTGCTCGAGGATCGCCAGCACCGCGGCCTGGCGCGTGCCGGTCGCGGCCTCGCCGACGCGCAGCACTACGTCGCCGGCGCGCAGGTCGGCCTGCGCCGCATGCGACTCCGGTGCGACGTCGCCGATCACCGGCTTGAGCCCGGGCATGCCGTGCATGAACAGCAGCCAGTAGGCAAACACGGCGAACAGGAAATTGGCGCCGGGCCCGGCCAGCAGCACGACGATCCGGGCCAGCGGCGGGCGGCGATTGAAGGCGCGCGGCAGGTCCTCCGGCGCCACCGGCCCGTCGCGCTCGTCGAGCAGGCGCACGTAGCCGCCGAGTGGTATGGCGCCGATCGCGTACTCGATGCGGTCGGGATCGCGCCCGTGACGCAGCCACAGCGGCTTGCCGAAGCCGATCGAGAAGCGCAGGACCTTGAAGCCCAGCCGCCGGGCCACCCAGAAGTGGCCGTACTCGTGCACCGACACGAGGACGCCGATCGCGACCACGAAAGCGGCGATGGAGGTGACGATGCCGAGCGTCATGCGCCTGCCGCCTGGCGCGCCGTCAGCAGCGCGGTCGCGCGCTCGCGCGCCCAGGCGTCCGCGGCCAGCGCGTCGTCCAGGCTCGCCACCGACCCCGTCTGGTGCTGCTGCAACACGCT
The DNA here is from genome assembly GCA_964468395.1 of uncultured Steroidobacteraceae bacterium. Taxonomy (GTDB): domain Bacteria; phylum Pseudomonadota; class Gammaproteobacteria; order Steroidobacterales; family Steroidobacteraceae; genus SCUD01. The sequence goes on along the minus strand of CAYXUJ010000016.1, from coordinate 29,791 downwards.
TTCAATGACCCCCGCGATGCCGCCAAAGTTCAGCCGCCGGCCGAGGAAGGCCGCCACCGCGACCTCGTTCGCGGCATTGAGAACGGCCGGCGCCGTGCCGCCGGCACGGGCCGCCTGTTCTGCCAGGCCAAGGCATGGAAATCTTTCAAGATCAGGCATTTCGAACGATAACCTGCCAACCCGGACGAGGTCCAGCGAGGGCACGCCCGAGGCAATCCGCTCGGGCCAGCCGAGCGCGTGGGCGATCGGCACCCGCATGTCCGGCTGGCTCATCTGGGCGAGCACCGAGCCGTCGTCGAACTCGACCAGCGAGTGGACGATGCTCTGCGGGTGGATCATCACGCGCACGCGGTCCGGCCCGACGGCGAACAGGTGACAGGCCTCGATCAGCTCCAGCCCCTTGTTCATCAGCGTCGCCGAATCGACCGAGATCTTCGGGCCCATGCGCCAGTTCGGGTGCGCGATCGCCTGTTCCGGCGTCACGTTCGCGAGATCCTCGCGCCGCGTCTGCAGGAACGGCCCGCCGGAAGCGGTCAGGTGGATGCGGGCGACGCCTGGCGCGGCATGACCAGCGGCCGGCGCCGGCGGCAGGCACTGGAAGATCGCGTTGTGCTCGCTGTCGATCGGCAGGATGCGCGCGCCGGAGGCCCGCGCCGCGTCGATCAGCAGCGAACCCGCCAGCACCAGCGCTTCCTTGTTGGCCAGCAGCAGCTGCTTGCCGGCTGCGGCAGCGGCCAGGGTCGGCGCCAGCCCGGCGGCGCCGACGATCGCCGCCATCACCAGTTCCGCCTCCGGCAGCGTCGCGACCGTGGTCAGCGCCTCGGGCCCCGCCAGCACGCGGGTCGGCAGCCCGGCAGCGGCGAGCCGCGCCGTGAGCCTGGCTGCCGCGGCCCGATCCAGCAGCGCAGCGTAATCGGGCCGGCAGCGCTGGCACTGCGCGAACAGGGCGTCGTGATTGGCGCGCGCCGCCAGCGCGACGATGCGGAAGCGGTCCGGATGGCGTGCGGCGACGTCGAGCGTGTTCTCGCCGATGCTGCCGGTGGAGCCGAGGACGACCAGCCCCTTCATGCGACCAGCCCCAGCCAGCCGAGCCCGAGCGCCAGCAGCGGCACGGACGACGTCAGGCTGTCGATGCGGTCGAGCACGCCGCCGTGCCCCGGCAGCAGGCTGCCGCTGTCCTTGAGCCCGCGCTGGCGCTTGAACATGCTCTCCAGCAAGTCGCCGACGATCGACACGAGCACGGCGGCGCTGCACAGCGACAGGAAGGCGAGTGCGGGCAGGTCGAACCAGGCGCGGGCGGCCAGCGCGACCAGCAACCCCGCGGCCAGCCCGCCGATCACGCCCTCCCAGGTCTTGTTCGGGCTGACCGTCGGCGCCAGCCGCAGCCGCCCGAACGTCCGGCCGGCGAAATAGGCGCCGATGTCGGCGGCCCAGGCCAGCAGCAGGACGAAGATCACCAGTTCATGGCCCAATCCCGCCTGCAGGTAGAGGCGCGCCAGCGCAACCCAGGTCGGCGCCAGCGCCCAGATGCCGGCGGCCGCTGCGAGCCAGCGGCTGCCGCGCCGGGGCGCGAGCACGATCCAGCCGAACAGCGCCGCCCAGCCGAGCATCGTGACCAGCATCGCGCGTTCGAAATTCGCAGCCTCGGCCGTGAGCTGCCACAACCCTGCCATCGCCGCCAGACAGGCCGCGAGATAGGCGATGCGGGCGGCGGGCCGCTCGAGCCCGGCGAGCGCGGCCCACTCCCAGGCGCCCGCGAGGATCAGGATCGCCAGCCCGGCGAGCGCGAAAGCAGGCGGCAGCACCAGCAGCAACAGCGCCAGCACGGCGCCGATGCCGACGGCGGTGACGATGCGCTGCCCGAGCATCAGC
>CAYXUJ010000016.1:0-27819 GCA_964468395.1 uncultured Steroidobacteraceae bacterium | reverse complement strand
CGCCAGCACGGCGCCGATGCCGACGGCGGTGACGATGCGCTGCCCGAGCATCAGCCGCCGCCCACCTGGGCCGCGGTGCAGCCGAAGCGCCGCTGCCGGCCGGCGAAATCGGCGAGCGCGGCGTCGAATGCCGCGGCGTCGAAATCGGGCCACAGCGTGTCGGTGAACCAGAGCTCGGTGTAGGCGAGGTCCCACAGCAGGAAATTGCTGATCCGGCGCTCGCCGCCGGTGCGGATGAAGAGGTCCGGCTCCGGACGGCCGGCGTTCGCCAGCTGCGCGCCGACGGCGGCTTCGTCGATCGCGGCAGGCTGCATCCGGCCGGCGACGCACTCCGCGGCCAGGCGCCGCGCTGCGCCGGCGAGGTCCCAGCGCCCGCCGTAGGCGATCGCGACCACCAGGTCGAGCCGGCCGCCGGCAGCCGTGCGCGCCTCCGCCGCCGCCATGCGCTCGCCGAGGTCGGGCCCGAGCCGCGCCCGGTCGCCGATGAACCGCAGGCGCACCCCATTGGTTTCCAGCTCGGCGACCTCGCGATCGAGCGCGTCGAGGAACAGCTGCATCAGCACGCCGACCTCCTCCTGCGGCCGCCGCCAGTTCTCGCTCGAGAAAGCGAACAGCGTCAGCGCCGCGACGCCGTGCCGGACCGACTGCTCGATGGTCGCGCGCACGGCCCTGGCGCCGGCGCGATGGCCCGCCGCCCGCGGCAGCGCGCGCTGCTCGGCCCAGCGGCCATTGCCGTCCATGATGACGGCGACATGGCGCGGAACCGGGCCGGCGCCGGTTGCGGCGATGGCTGGCGTCGGCATCTCAGACCTGCAGCAGCTCTTTTTCTTTTTCCGCGAGCACGGCGTCGATCTCGTGCACGTGCCGGTCCGTCAGCTTCTGGATCTCCTCCTGCGCACGCCGGTCGTCGTCCTCGGAGATCAGCTTCTCCTTCAGCATCTCCTTGAGCTCGTTCATCAGGTCGCGCCGCACGGCCCGCACCGCGACGCGCGCGTTCTCGGCCTCGTGACGCGCGACCTTGGTCAGCTCCTTGCGGCGTTCCTCGGTCATCGGCGGCAGCGGCAGGCGGATGACCTGGCCGGCGGTATTGGGCGTCAGGCCGAGATCCGACTTCAGGATCGCCTTCTCCACGGCGCTGACCGCGGACTTGTCCCAGGGCGACACGACCAGCGTCCGGGCGTCCTCGACATTGACGCTCGCCACCTGGTTGATCGGCACCTCGCTGCCGTAGTACTCGACCTTGAGGCCCTCCAGCAGCCCCGTATTGGCGCGGCCGGTGCGCATCTTGCGGTAATGGTCCTTCAGCATCGCGACGCACCGGGACATGCGCTGGGTCGCGTCGCGGCTCATTTCCTCTTGCATGGCAGGGTCCTCGCTGGCGGCCGGTTACAGCCCGTTGGCGACCAGCGTGCCGACGTCCTCGCCGGCGACGATCCGCATCAGGTCGCCCTCGTTCATCAGGTTGAAGACGCGCAGCGGCACGTCGTTGTCGCGGCACATGACGACCGCCGTGGCGTCCATCACGCCGAGCCGGTCGTCCAGCACCTTGTCGAACGTCAGCGTCCGGTAGCGCTGCGCCTTCGGGTTGCGCACCGGGTCGTCGTCGTAGATGCCGTTGACCTTGGTCGCCTTCAGCAGCAGGTCGGCGCCGATCTCGATGGCGCGCAGCGCGGCCGCCGTATCGGTGGTGAAGAACGGGTTGCCGGTGCCGGCGGCGAAGATCACGCAGCGGCCCTTTTCGAGGTGCCGGACCGCGCGCCGCCGGATGTAGTCCTCGCACACTTCCTGGACCCGCAGGGCGGATTGCACGCGCGCGTAGCTGCCGAGCGACTCGAGCGCGTCCTGCAGCGCCAGCGCGTTCATGACGGTCGCCAGCATGCCCATGTGGTCGGCGGTGACCCGGTCCATGCCGGCCCGCGCCAGGCCGGCGCCGCGGAAGATGTTGCCGCCGCCGATGACGACCGCAACCTGGATCCCGCGCCCCAGGACGTCGCGGATCTCGCCCGCCACCCGCTTCAGGATCGCCGGGTCGATGCCGTAGTCGCCGGCGCCCAGCAATGCCTCGCCGCTGATCTTCAGCAGGATCCGCCTGAGCGGTTGCCGGGGCTGCCTGTCCGCCATGCCTTCCCCCTCAACGGTGCCGGGTCTTAGGTTTCGTAGTTCGCCTGCTCTCGCCGTCCCAATGATGCCGCGTCGTGGTACCCGCGTCAGCCAGACCGCGAAACCTGCGACCCGGCACCGGTCAACGCCGGCCTTCGGCCGCCTTGACCTGCGCCATGACCTCGGCGGCGAAGTCTTCCTGCTTCTTCTCGATGCCTTCGCCGACCTCGTAACGCAGGAAGCCGGTGACCCGCGCGCCGGCGGATGCCAGCAGCTTCGACACGGTCGTGTCCGGGTCCTTGACGAAGGGCTGGCCGGTCAGGCAGATCTCGGCCAGGTACTTGCGCAGGCGGCCTTCGACCATCTTGTCGACGATCGCCGCGGGCTTGCCCTCGGTCGCCGCCTGCGCAGCCAGGATCTCGCGCTCCTTGGCGAGCGTCGCCTGCGGCACGTCCTCCGGCGCCACGTACTGCGGATTGGCCGCAGCCACGTGCATCGCCAGGTCGCGCGCCAGCGTCTCGTCGCCGCCCTGCATGCCGACCAGCGTGCCGATGCGGATGCCGTGCACGTAGCTGCCGATCCGGGTCGGCGCCGACAGCCGGCCGACGCGGCGCACGGTGATGTTCTCGCCGATGCGCGCGATCAGCTCGCGGCGGGTCTGCTCGACGCTCCTGCCGTCGGCGAGCGCGAGCCCGGCCACGGCTTCGGCATCCGCCTCCGGAACGGCGAGCGCGGCCGTCGCCACCTGCTGCGCGAACGACTGGAACTCCTCCTGGCGCGCGACGAAGTCGGTCTCGCAATTGACCTCGACCAGCGCCGCGTCACGCCCGTTCGCGGCGGTCGCCACGACCAGCGTGCCCTCGGCGGCGATGCGCGCGGCTTTCTTGTCGGCCTTGGCGAGCCCCGCCTTGCGCATGATCTCGGCCGCGGCGTCCAGGTCGCCGCCGGTTTCCACCAGCGCCTTCTTGCATTCCATCATGCCGGCGCCGGTGCGCTCGCGCAGCGTCTTGACGGTTTCAGCGGTGATCGTCATGGTCATTCCCCGTTCTTGTCGGGCTTGCGCGCCGCCGGCCGGCGGCGGGCCGCGGGCTTCGCGCGCGCGGCATCGGCCACGACCTCATCCACGACCACCTCGTCGTCGGCAACGTCGGCGACGACTTCGGGCGCGCCGACCGGCGGCATGGTCGCGGCCGAGGAGGTCTCGGCCGACTGGCGCGCGCGCGCCGGCGCCTTGCGCCGGACGTTGGCCGCCTTGCGCGGGGCACGGGACGCCGACTTGCGCCGCGGCTGGCCTTCCTCGTCGAGCTCGACGAATTCGTCCTCGCCCGCCGGCACGGCCGGCACCGCCGCCTTGCCGTCGAGCACGGCGTCGGCGATACCCGCTGCATAGAGCTGGATCGCCTTCATCGCGTCGTCGTTGCCGGGAATCACGTAGTCGATGCCGTCGGGCGAGCAGTTGCTGTCCACCACCGCGACGACCGGGATGCCGAGCTTTTGCGCCTCGTGGACGGCGATCTCCTCATGGCCGACGTCGACGACGAACAGGGCGTCCGGCAGCGAGTTCATGTCCTTGATGCCGCCCAGGCTGCGCATCAGCTTGTCCATCTCGCGGCGCAGCATCTGCGCCTCTTTCTTGTTGCGCCGCTCCAGCGCGCCGGAGTCGCGCAGCTCCTCGAGTTCCTGCAGGCGCTTGATCGACTGCCGGATGGTCTTGAAGTTGGTGAGCATGCCGCCCAGCCAGCGCTGGTTGACGTAGGGCATGCCGCAGCGCGTGGCTTCGGCCTGGATCGCGTCGCGGGCGCTGCGCTTGGTGCCGACGAACAGCAGCTTGCCGCCGTCGCCGACCACGCCCTTCACGAAGGCGGCCGCGTCGTTGTAGAGCGGCAGCGTGCGCTCGAGATTGATGATGTGGATCTTGTTGCGTTCGCCGAAGATGAACGGCGCCATCTTCGGGTTCCAGAAGCGGGTCTGATGGCCGAAATGAACCCCCGCCTCAAGCATCTGCCTCATGGACATGCTGGCCATGATCACTCCTTTTCGGGTTAGCCCTCCGCGGATCCGCATGCGGCAACCAGGCTTTTCTGCCCGGCACCCAGCCGCACGTGACGATACGCGTGTGGATTTGGTTGAGAAAAAACGCCGCGCTTTATACCATCTTTGTCCCGTCGAAACAACGGGATAGCACCACCCCGATGTTGATGTCCAGCAACCGCCAGGTCTCGATCAAGTCCCCTGCGGAACAGCAGGCGATGCGTGTTGCCGGGCGCCTGGCGGCCGACGTGCTGGACATGATCGCACCCCACGTGGTCGCCGGCGTGACGACCGGCGAACTGGACCGCATCTGCCACGATTTCATCGTCAACGAGCAGCAGGCCGTCCCCGCCCCCTTGAATTACAAGGGTTTTCCCAAGTCCATCTGCACCTCGGTGAACCACGTCGTCTGCCACGGCATTCCCGGGGACCGCGTGCTGCGGGCCGGCGACATCGTCAACGTGGACGTGACCGTCATCAAGGACGGCTTCCACGGCGACACCAGCCGGATGTTCATGGTCGGGGAGCCGTCGGTCCAGGCGCGCCGCCTGTGCGCGGTGGGCTTCGAGGCCATGTGGCGCGGCATCCGCAGCGTGGCGCCCGGCCGCCGGCTCGGCGACCTCGGCCATACGATCCAGCAATATGTGGAATCCCAGGGCTACTCGGTCGTGCGCGAATACTGCGGCCATGGCATCGGCCGGGTGTTCCACGAGGACCCCCAGGTCCTGCACTACGGCGAGCCCGGCACCGGCATGGCGCTGGAAGCGGGAATGACCTTCACCGTCGAGCCCATGGTCAACGCCGGGCGGCGCCACGTGAAGCTGCTGGGCGACGGCTGGACGGTCGTCACCAAGGATCACTCGCTGTCGGCGCAGTGGGAGCACACCGTGCTCGTGACCGCCGACGGCTTCGAAGTGCTGACACTCGGCGCGGCGGAACGCGCCCCGGCCTGACCGGTGCGCGGCGGCCCGGCAGGCGCGAACGAGGCTCCGCCGCCCACGGCCGCCGTAACCGCCTGGCCGTACCTCGCGACCCTGCAGTCCCGGCTCGCAGCCTCCGGTTGCGGCGCCCTGGATTTTCGCGCGGCGCTCGCCGACGGCGACCGCGAACTCGCGCGGCGCTTCGAGTCGGGCGAGCCGGTCGAGATCCTGGTGCGCGACCGCGCCCGCCTGGTCGACGCGCTGGTCCTGCAGGCCTGGCAGCGGCATGCCGCCGGGGTTGCGACCGGGCTGGCGCTGGTTGCAGTCGGCGGCTACGGGCGCGGCGAGCTGCTGCCCTGCTCCGACGTGGACGTCATGGTGCTGCTGCCGCAGGGCGAGCAGCCGGGCTGGACCGCGGCGCTCGAGCGTTTCCTGACCTTCCTCTGGGACATCGGCCTCGAGACCGGCCACAGCGTGCGCACGATCGACGACTGCCAGCGCGAGGCGCAGGCGGACATCGGCGTCGCGACCGCGCTGATCGAGGCGCGGCTGCTGGCCGGGCCGGAGGCGCTGTTCGCCGCCATGCGCCGCGCGCTCGCGCCCGACCGGCTGTGGTCGTCGCGCGATTTCTTCGACGCCAAGCTGCGCGAGCAGGCCGAGCGGCACCACCGCTTCCACGACACCGCCTACAACCTCGAGCCCAACGTCAAGCAGAGCCCCGGCGGCCTGCGCGACCTGCAGACCATCGGCTGGGTCGCCAAGCGCCATTTCGGCGCCGAGACGCTCGAGGAACTCGCCGGCCACGGCTTCCTGACCGCGCGCGAGCTGGCGCAGCTGCAGGCAGCGCAGTCCTGGCTGTGGCGCATCCGCTTCGCGCTGCACCTGGTCACCGGCCGCCGCGAGGACCGGCTGCTGTTCGACCACCAGATCCGGCTCGCGCGCCTGTTCGGCTACGAGGACGCGACCTACACGCTGGCGGTCGAGCAGTTCATGCAGCGCTACTACCGCACGGCGATGTTCGTCAGCTGGCTGAACGAGCTGCTGCTGCAGCACTTCCGCGAGGAGATCCTCGCCGACCGCGACGCGCCGGCCGTGGCGCTGTCGCGCCAGTTCCAGGAACGCGACGAGTACCTGGAGGTGACGGGCCCCGACGTGTTCACGCGCCAGCCCGCGGCGCTGCTCGAGCTGTTCCTCGTGCTGCAGCAGAACCCGCGGCTGCGCGGCGTGCGCGCCAATACGATCCGGCTCGTCACCGACCACCTGTGGCTGATCGACGAGGAATTCCGCCAGAACCCGCGGCATCACCGCCTGTTCCTCGAGATCCTGCGCGCGCCCGCGGGCGTCACGCACGAGCTCAGGCGCATGAATCTCTACGGCGTGCTCGGCCGCTACATCCCGGCCTTCGGCCGCATCGTCGGGCGCATGCAGTACGACCTGTTCCACGCCTGGACCGTCGATGCCCACACGCTGTTCGTCGTCAGCAACCTGCGGCGCTTCGCCCTCGAGCGCTACGACCACGAATTCCCGAAGCTGGCGCAGATCTTCCGCGCCCTGCCCAAGCCGGAGCTCGCCTATCTCGCCGCCATCTTCCACGACATCGCCAAGGGCCGCGGCGGCGACCATTCCGAGCTCGGCGCCGTGGATGCCGAGGCGTTCTGCCTCGAGCAGGGCCTGTCGCGCTACGACGCGCGCCTGGTCGCCTGGCTGGTCCGCCATCACCTGCGCCTGTCGGTCACCTCGCAGAAGCAGGACATCGCCGACCCGCAGGTGGTCAACGGCTTCGCGCGCGAGGTCGGCGACCAGGTGAGGCTCGATTACCTGTACGTGCTGACCGTCGCCGACGTGCGCGGCACCAACCCGAAGCTGTGGAATTCCTGGAAAGCGTCGCTGTTCGACGAGTTCTACGAGCGGGTCAAGCGCGCGCTGCGCCGCGGCCTCGAGAGCCCGCTCGACCGCGAGCAGCTGATCGCCGAGACCCAGGCGCAGGCGCGCGAGCAGCTGGCCGCAGCCGGCGTCGCCGGCCCCGCCGTCGAGCGCGTGTGGTCGACGCTGACCGATGCCTACTTCCTGAGGCACGGGGCCGCCGAGGTCGCCTGGCACACCGGCCTGCTGGCGGCGCGCGATGCGGCCGACGCGGGCCCGCTGGTCGCGGTCGCCGAGCACCCGGGACGCGGCGGCGCGACCGTCGTGCTGGTGTTCACCCGCGGCCGCCGCCACAGCTTTGCCCGCGCCACCGCCGCGCTCGACCAGACCGGGCTCAGCATCCAGGACGCGCGCATCACCCCGACCGCGGACGGCGGCAGCCTCGACACCTACCTGGTGCTGGAGGACACCGGCCAGCCGATCACGGATTCCCAGCGCATGACGGCGATCGAGCGCAACCTGGCGCGCGCACTGGCCGAGCGCAACGCCGTGGCGCCGGCGGTCACGCGCCGCGTGCCGCGGCAGGTGCGCATGTTCACGACCGCGACCCAGGTCAGCTTCAGCGCCGATCCTGAGAACGGGCGCACCATCCTCGAGGTCGTCGCCGGCGACCGTCCCGGGCTGCTGTCCGAAATCGGCAAGGTCCTGTGGGACCAGCGGGTCGAACTGCACGGCGCCAAGATCATGACCGTCGGCGAACGCGCCGAGGACGTCTTCACGGTCAGCGACGAGACCGGCCGCCCGCTCGAGGAAACCCGCTGCCGGGCGCTGGCGGACGCCCTGCAGCTCGCGCTGGACGCGCGCGTCGCCGCCGCCTGACAATCGCGCATGGACGCGCTGCGCGAACGCATCGAGCAATCCTTCGACCAGCGGGCCGGCCTCACGTCCGCCAGCGCGCCGCGCGGGCTGCTGGACGCGATCGACCAGTGCCTGGCGCTGCTCGCGAGCGGCCGGGCGCGCGTCGCCGAGCCCGGCGACGGCGGCTGGCGCGTCAACGAATGGCTCAAGAAAGCCGTGCTGCTGTACTTCCGCACCCACGACAACGTCGTGCAGCAGGCGGGCGCGCTGCGCTTCTTCGACAAGCTGCCGCTCAAGTACTCGGAATACGACGCCGTGCGGTTCCAGGCCGACGGCGCGCGCATCGTCCCGGGCGCGATCGTGCGCGAGGGCGCGCACGTGGCCCGCGACGCGGTGCTGATGCCCTGCTTCGTGAATGTCGGCGCCTGGATCGGCCCGGGCACGATGGTCGACACTTGGGCGACGGTCGGCTCCTGCGCGCAGATCGGGCGCAACGTGCACCTGTCCGGCGGCGTCGGCATCGGCGGCGTGCTCGAGCCGCTGCAGGCGGCGCCCACGATCATCGAGGACGACTGCTTCATCGGCGCGCGCTCCGAGGTCGTCGAGGGCGTCATCGTCGGCCGCGGCTCGGTCCTGTCGATGGGGGTGTTTCTTGGCGCCAGCACCCGCATCTACGACCGCGAATCGCGGACCGTCACCTACGGGCGCGTGCCGCCCGGCTCGGTCGTCGTGCCGGGCAACCTGCCCGCGGCCGACGGCTCCCACTCGCTCTACTGCGCGGTGATCGTCAAGAAAGTCGACGCCCAGACCCGGGCCAAGACCTCCATCAACGAGCTCCTGCGGACCTAGCGCCAGCCGACGCCCGCGCGGCGTATTGCGGCCGGGACCCCTGCTCGCCCGTGGATACCGCCGGAACCCACGAATCCGCTCGCGTGAACGCGACTAGGTCGCCTGCGTCACCTGGCGCGCTGCCCGGCGCGTTGCGTGGCGACCGGGACCTTGCGAGCGAGCGACTAAAGTTCCGGCGGAGCGAGCGAGCAAGGGTCCCGGGCGTCGAAGCAACGCGCCGGATGCGGGGTCAGCCGAAACGCCCCGTAATGTAGTCTTCGGTCAACCGGTGCCGCGGATTCGTGAAGATCAGGTCCGTCGGCCCGACCTCGATCAGGTCGCCCAGGTGGAAGTACGCCGTGCGCTGCGACACGCGCGCGGCCTGCTGCATCGAGTGCGTAACGATGCAGATCGCGTAGTTCTGCCGCAGCTCGTCGATCAGGTCCTCGATGCGCGCGGTCGCGATCGGGTCGAGCGCCGAGCAGGGCTCGTCCATCAGGATGACCTCCGGCCCGACGGCGATGGTGCGCGCGATGCACAGCCGCTGCTGCTGGCCGCCCGACAGTGAAGTGCCGGCATCCAGCAGGCGGTCCTTCACTTCCTCCCAGAGTCCCGCGCGCTGCAGGCTGGTCTGCACGATTTCGTCGAGCTCGGTGCGGTCCGCGGCGAGGCCGTGGATGCGCGGGCCATAGGCGACATTCTCGTAAACCGACTTCGGGAACGGGTTCGGCTTCTGGAACACCATGCCGACCCGCGCCCGCAGCTGCACGACGTCCTGGCGCTTGTCGTAGATGTCCTGGCCGTCGAGCGTGATGGTGCCGGTCACGACCGCGGTCGGGATCGTGTCGTTCAGCCGGTTCAGGCAGCGCAGGAAGGTGCTCTTGCCGCAGCCCGACGGGCCGATCATCGCGATCACCTCGTTGTGGGCGATGTCGAGATTGACCTCGCGGATCGCGTGCTTGTCGCCGTAATGGACGTTGACCTTGCGGCAGCTCATCACCGGGTTCGGCGCGGTCACGTCGCCGACCGTGCGGCGCGCCGCCGGCTCGCTGCCGCCCGCCGCCGCGGTCGCGGTCTCGAGCGCCGCGCTGCGGCTCTGCGTCTGCGTCTCTACTGCCATGCCGGATGCTCCCGAATCCACGACGCTCACCAGCGCCGCTCGAATTTCTGCCGCAGGATCACGGCTGCGGCATTCATGACCAGCAGGAAGGCCAGCAGCACGATGATAGCGCCCGAGGTCCGCTCGAGGAACGCGCGTTCCGGGCTGTCCGCCCACAGGTAGACCTGCACCGGCAGGACCGTTGCCGGGTCGGTCAGGCTGCCCGGGATGTCGGCAATGAACGCCACCATGCCGATCATCAGCAGCGGCGCCGACTCGCCGAGCGCGCGCGCCATGCCGATGATCGCGCCGGTCAGCATGCCGGGCATCGCCAGCGGCAGCACGTGGTGCGCGACCACCTGCACCTGCGACGCGCCCATGCCGAGCGCCGCTTCGCGGATCGACGGCGGCACCGCCTTGATCGCGGCGCGGCTTGCGATGATGATCGTCGGCAGCGTCATCAGCGTCAGCACCAGGCCGCCGACCAGCGGCGCCGAGCGCGGCACGCCGAAGAACTGGATGAAGACCGCGAGCCCGAGCAGGCCGAACACGATCGACGGCACCGCGGCGAGATTGTTGATGTTGACCTCGATCAGGTCGGTGAAGCGGTTGGCCGGCGCGAACTCCTCGAGGTAGATCGCGGCGGCGACGCCGATCGGGAACGACAGCAGCAGCGTCACCAGCAGCGTCAGGAACGAGCCGGTCACGGCGCCGAGCACGCCGGCCTGCTCGGGCTCGCGCGAATCGCCGGCGGTGAAGAACACGCGGTTGAACCGGCGCTCGATGCGATCTTCCGCGATCAGCGCATCCAGCCAGCCGAGCTGCTGGTCCGACACGACGCGCTGCGCTTCGGGCAGGCTGCGGTCGATCTTGCCCTTCACCAGCTGGTCGATGTCGTCCGAAGCCAGCAGCCAGAATTCGCGCGTCTGCCCGACCAGGCGCGGCTCGGCGAGCACCTTGTCGCGCAGGTCGAACGACGCGCCGTCGCTGACGAGCCCGTAGAGCTCGCGCAGGTTGCGGCGCCCCTCGACCGCCGGGAAGCGGTCGCGGATCGCCTGGCGCAGCACGCCCGTGTAGTCGCCGGCGCGCAGCGCGCCCTCATCTCTTTCCCCTTCCGGATCAATGAGTTCCGGATCGAAGTGGATGTCGATCCTCACATAGGTCTGCACGAACGCCGTGTAGCCGGTGCTGATGATGGACAGGAACAGGAAGCCGACGAAGACCAGGCCCGAAAGCGCCGCGGCCAGGCCATAGGCGCGGAAGCGCCGCTCCGCCCGGTAGCGCCGGCGCAGGCCGCGCTCGACCCGCTCGCGGATGCGACGCTGCTGCTCGGGCAGCGTGGCGGGTGCCGGGCTATTCATACTGTTCCCGGTAGCGGCGCACGACGTGCAGCGCGATGACGTTCAGGGTCAGCGTCACGATGAACAGCACCAGGCCGAGGGCAAATGCGGCGAGCGTCTTCGGGCTGTCGAATTCCTGGTCGCCGACCAGCAGGGTCACGATCTGGACGGTCACGGTGGTCACCGCCTCGAGCGGGTTGGCCGTGAGGTTTGCGGACAGGCCGGCCGCCATGACGACGATCATGGTCTCGCCGATGGCGCGCGACACCGCCAGCAGCACGCCGCCCACGATCCCGGGCAGCGCCGCCGGCAGCACGACCTTGCGGATCGTCTCGGAACGCGTAGCGCCGAGGCCGTACGAACCGTCGCGCAGCGCGTTCGGGACCGCCGTGATCATGTCGTCGGCGAGCGACGACACGAACGGGATGATCATGATGCCCATGACCAGGCCCGCGGCCAGCGCGCTCTCCGACGCGACCTCGAGGCCGAGGCCCTCGCCCAGTTCACGCAGGATCGGAGCGACCGTCAGCGCGGCGAAGAAGCCGTAGACGACCGTCGGGATGCCGGCCAGCACTTCGAGCACCGGCTTGGTGATCGCGCGGAACCGGCGGCCGGCGTACTCCGCCAGGTAGATCGCCGAGAACAGGCCGACCGGGACGGCGATGGCCATGGCGATGAAGGCGATCAAGGCCGTGCCGGCAAACAGCGGCAAGGCGCCGAATGCGCCCGAGGAGCCCGCCTGGTCGGCGCGGATCGCCATCTGCGGGCTCCACTGGCTGCCGAAGACGAATTCCGTCACCGGCACCAGCCGGAAGAACTGCAGCGACTCGTACAGCACCGACAGGACGATGCCGACGGTGGTCAGGATCGCGATCAGGGAACAGCCGAGCAGCGCCCAACGCGCGACTGCCTCGACGCGGTTCCGTGCGCGCGTCGCTGGCGTGATGCGCGCGAGCGTCAGCCAGCCGCCGGCGATGGCCACGCAGAAGGCGAGCACCGCCAGCGAGTTGCGGCTTAGCCCGTCGAGGCGCTGCCAGCGCTCGGCGGCGGCCGCGACCGCCGGCGTGACCGACTCGGGCGGCACGTTGCCCGCGATCAGGTTGTGCACGTCGTTCAGCACCAGCGACAGCTCGCCGGGCGACAGCTCCTGCACCTCGGCCGGCATCGCCGCGATCACCTGGTCGGCGATGATCCGCTGGTCGAACAGCTGCCAGCCCACGACGACCGCGAGCGCCGGCAGCGCACACCAGATGGCGGTGAGCAGGCCGTAATGCGAGGGCAGCGAATGCAGCTTGCGGGCCTGCCGGGCGCCGCCGGCAAGCTGCAGTGCGCGCGCCCGCCCGAACCGGTAGGCGACCACGGTCAGCACGAGCAGCACCAGGATCAACGTGGACGATTGCATCCGCTTCCCCGATCCGGGCGACGGTGGACCGCCCTTTCTACACCCCGAATATTGCCGATTTGTTGCAGCGACAGGCTTGCTGGCACCCGGCCGCGCCCGTATAAAGCCTCACGATGTCGCCGACCCTGGACCTGACGCGAGAACTCGTCTCCCGCCCGACCGTCAGCCCCGCCGACGGCGGCTGCCAGGAGCTGCTGATCGCGCGGCTCGAGCCGCTCGGTTTCGCGGTCGAGCGCATGCGCTTCGGCGACGTGGACAACTTCTGGGCAGTGCGCCGCGGCGGCGACGGGCCGCTCCTGTGCTTCGCCGGCCACACCGACGTCGTGCCGACCGGCCCGCTCGAGCACTGGCATTCCGACCCGTTCGCGCCGGTGGTGCGCGACGGCATGCTGTACGGTCGCGGCGCGGCCGACATGAAGAGCGGGCTCGCGGCGATGGTCACGGCGACCGAGGCGTTCCTCGCCGGGCGCCGCAGCTTCGCCGGGGCGATCGCCCTGCTGGTCACCAGCGACGAGGAAGGTCCGTCGGTGGACGGCACGCGCCGGGTGGTGGAAGCGCTGCGCGCCCGTGGCGAGCGCATCGATTATTGCGTGGTCGGCGAGCCGTCGAGCCAGGCCAGGTTCGGCGACACGATCCGCGTCGGCCGGCGCGGCTCCCTGTCCGGGCGACTGACCGTGCACGGCATCCAGGGCCACGTCGCCTACCCGGACCGCGCCGACAACCCGATCCACCGCATCGCGCCCGCGCTGGTGGAACTCGCGAGCCGTCGCTGGGACGCCGGCAGCGAGCATTTCCAGCCGACCACCTTCCAGGTCAGCAACCTGAACGCCGGCACCGGCGCGCCGAACGTGATCCCGGGCGAACTGAAGGCACGCTTCAACCTGCGCTGGTCGCCGGCGCAGACCGTGGACAGCCTCAAGGTCGCGGTCACGTCGATCCTCGACCGGCATGGCCTGCGCTACACGCTCGACTGGTTCGTGTCGGCCCTGCCCTACTACTCGCCGCCCGCCGCGCTCGCGCACGCAGCGGCCGCCGTCGTGCGCGAGGTCGCGGGCACGCAGGCGGAGTTCTCCACCGGCGGCGGCACCTCCGACGGCCGGTTCATTGCCGCGGAAGGTACCGAAGTGATCGAGCTCGGCGTCGGCAACGAGACCATCCACATGATCGACGAGTGCTGCCGGGTCGCGGACATCGAATCGCTGCATCGCGTGTATCTCGCGCTGCTCGAGCGGCTGCTGGGCGGTTCCGGCAAAGCCTGATCCGGCCCGCAACGGCTCAGGCCCGCCGCAGGTTGGCCCGGATGCCGGCCGCCGTGACGGCCACGGCGAACAGCAGGACCCAGGCCGGCATTGACAGGCCCAGCAGCGTCCAGTCGACCTTGGCGCACTCGCCGCCGGCCTTGAAGACCTTCAGGACGACTTCGGTCAGCGGAAAGATGTCGAGCATGAAATCCAGGTCGGCGCCGCAGGGCGCGACGCTGCCCGCCGGCTGCATCTGGATCCAGACGTGCCGGCCCGCGGTCGCGATCGTCGCCAGGCCGGTGAGGCCGATCAGCGCCGCCGCCGCAGCCTGCAGCCGGCGGCCATCGGGCAGCAGCGCTGCGACCAGGAAGGCGGCACCCATCGCCGCCAGCGTCACGCGCTGGAAGATGCACAGGTGGCAGGGCACGAGCCCGAGCCCATACTGCGCATAGAAGGCAAAAGCGAGCGCAGCCGCACAGGCGCCGAAGCCGATCCAGCTGGCGCCACGTCGCGCAAGCATCAGGAACCCTGTCGTTCCAGCGCCGAATCCCGGATCTGGCGCTCGGCGTCGTCGAGCGACAGGTGGCGGATGTCCTTGCCGTGCACCATGTACACGGTGTACTCGCAGATGTTCTTGGCGTGGTCGCCGATGCGCTCGAGCGCCCGCACCACCCACATCACCTCGAGCGCGCGCCGGATCGAGCGCGGATCCTCCATCATGAAAGTGATGTTCTGGCGCTGGATCGCCTCGTACTCCTCGTCCACCTTGCGGTCGCTGCGCGCGACCTCGAAGGCCTCGTCCGCGTCGAGCCGCGCGAAGGCATGCAGCGCGTCGTGGACCATGCCGGTCACCAGCCGCCCGAGGTGGCGGATCTCCCGGTAATGGTCCGCCGGCTTCTCCATCGATGCGAGCTTGGCGGCGATGAAGCCCACCTTTTCGACCTCGTCGCCGATGCGCTCGAGGTCGGTGATGGTCTTGATGATGGCGACCATGACCCGCAGGTCCGACGCAGTCGGCTGGCGCGTGGCGATGATGCGCCCGCACTCCTCGTCGATCTCGACTTCCATGCGGTTGACCTTGTAGTCATCGCGCGCGACCTGCTCGCCGAGCTCGCTGTCGCCCTCGACCAGCGCCCGGACCGCCTGCTGCAGCTGCTGCTCGACGAAGCCGCCCATCTGCAGCACGCGCGTGCGCACGCGCTCCATGTCCTCGTTGAAGCGCCGCGAGATGTGCTGGCCGAGATCCGCCGGCTCCATGCGTCATGCTCCCGTCCGGTCAAGCCGGTACTGATCCATCATAGCCCAGCCCTGAGGGGTTCAGAACTTGTAGTTCAGGTCGAGCTGCAGCCGCTCGTAGTCGGCTTCGCTCGCCGTGTCGTAGCTCCGGTCATTGATGTAGTAAGTCGCCTTGATGTTCATGTTGCGGACCGGCGCCCAGGCGCCGTGCAGCTGCACGCCCCGGCCCTGCGTCAGCCCGCCGGCGAAATCGGAGTCGTACAGCGCACTCAGTTGCGCGTCCTGCTCGACCTCCTGGTACAGAGCGCCGAACTCCCAGCTGCCGGCGTCGGATGCCTTGCCCAGCAGGAAGCCGAGGTTGTACCCCGTGTTCAACCGCTCAGGGTCGAGGTTTTCCATGTAGCCGCCGAACAGCATCAACGGCAGCCTGCCTGCGCGGCCGGTCCACTGGGCGTCGGCGATCACGATGTCGTAGTCGTAGGTGTAGCAGCTGCTGAGCCCGGTCGGGCTCGGATTGCAGCTGGAATCCGACGAATAGCGGCTGTTGCCGGCCGGCGAACCGGAGAAACTCAGGATCGGCTGGTCCTTGATGGCGCCGTAATCCCAGTAGCCGGCGGCCAGCACCAGGCCATTGTCGAAGGCGTAGCCGAGCTGCGCGCCGAACAGATTCGAGTCGGCAGCCGACGACTGCTCCTCGAGCCAGTAGCCCCAGGCCCTGGCGAACGGACCGGTAGACCCGCCGTACAGGAACGCCACGCCCTCCGGCTCGACGTCGCCGTCGAAGAACAGGCTGTTGCCGGCCTTGAACCACGGCTGCCGCTGCTTGCCGATCGTCACCAGCATGTCGGGACGCGGCATCCAGTCCACGTAAGCGCGGCTCAGCGAAATCTCCTTGTTCTCGTTCGCCGTGTCGAGCGTGGTGTTGTTCGAGCGCGCGTCGCGGTCCTCGCCGGTCGCGATCTGGAACCCGGCCAGCAGCGTGCTGCTGAGCTTCGCCTCCATGCCGAGCCGCGCCCGGATGCGGTGGCGGACGCGGTCCGAGGTCGTGCCCTCGACGTTGAATTGCTCGTGACGGTAGCGAAAATCGCCCTTCCACTTGATGTTGCGCGCCCAGTCCATGGCGCTGGCTGACGCCAGCCCCTGGGCGATCTGGTCCGTCTGGCGGTCGTTGGTCTCCTCGACCGCCGCCAGGCGCTCCTCGACCTGCGGCGAGGCCGCAGCCGAAGCCGGCGGCGCAGCCGGCGCCGGCACCGACGTCATCTGCGCCCGCTCGAGCTGCTCCACGCGCTGCAGCAGCAGCGCCACCTGCGCCTTCAACTGCTCGACTTCCGACTGGCTCGCGCCGGTGGTCTCCGCATGCCCCACGAGCGGGGCGGACAGAACCATAGCCAGCGTTGCCGCTGCAATCCGGTTGTTCATTGCTAGATCCTTCCGATGCCGCTTCATCAGCGGACGTGGACGAACTCAGACGCCTTTCATCGCCACGAGTGCGGTCGCGTCGCGCCGCACTTTCGCGCGCTCGGCCTTCGGCGCCGGCACCAGGCCCTTGTCGGTCAGGTAGCCGTCGTCGCCGATGGCCTTTTCGCTCGTGTACTCGGCGATGAACTCCTTGATGCCCGGGATCACGCCGACGTGCGCCTTCTTGGCATAGACGTACATCGCGCGCGACACCGGATACTCGCCGGAGGCGATGGTCTCGAAATCCGGCGCCACGCCTTCGATCAGCGAGCCGTGCAGCACGTTGGTGTTCTCCTCGAGGAAGCTGTAGCCGAACACGCCAAGCGCACTCGGGTTGGCGGCCAGCTTCTGCACGATCAGGTTGTCATTTTCGCCGGCTTCGATGAATGCGCCATCCTCGCGGATCGTCGTGCAGACCTGCTTGTGGCGCTTTTCGTCGACGTCCTTCAGCGACTTCAGCCAGGCGAAGCTGTTGCAGCCCGGCTCCAGCACCTGCTCGACGAAGGAGTCGCGCGTGCCGGAGGTCGGCGGCGGCCCGAGCACCTCGATGCGCACGGCCGGCAGCGCCGGGTTGACGTCCTTCCAGGTCCGGTACGGATTCGCCACCAGCTTGCTGGGCGCGGCCGGGTCCGGCACCTGCTTGGCAAGCGCCAGGTAGATGTCCTTGCGCGTGAGCTTGTAGACGGGCGAAGCCTTGGCATTCGCCAGCACGATCCCGTCGAAGCCGATCTTGATCTCGATGACGTCGGCGACGCCGTTCTTCTTGCAGTCCGCCAGCTCGGAAGCCTTGATCCGGCGCGAGGCATTGGTCAGGTCCGGATGCGACACGCCGACGCCGGCGCAGAACAGCTTCATGCCGCCGCCGGTGCCGGTGCTCTCGACCTTGGGGGTCTTGAACTGGGTACCGCGGCCGAACTGCTCGGCGACCGTCGAGGTGAACGGAAACACCGTCGAGGAACCGACGATGCTGATGTAATCGCGCGCGGACTGGGCCGAGGCCATCGGCGCGAGCAGTACGCAACCAATTGATGCAACGAGAAATTTAAGCACTGACGTCTCCATGGTGAGGAGTGGGTTTCGGCGCCCGGCGGCAGCACCGCCCCAGCGCGCGCCCACCTTAGAGTCAGTTTGTTACGGAAATATTGCGGTCGCCGGCACGTCCGGCGACGCCCGCCGGCGCTGCCACGACCCGCCGCGGGGGGAAGTGAGCCGTGAACGTCGAGCCTCTGCCCTCGGTACTCGCGATCTCGAGCCGCCCGCCATGCCGCTGCAGGCCATGCTTGACGATCGACAGCCCGAGCCCCGACCCGCCGCTCGCCCGCGCCCGCGCCCGATCGACACGGTAGAAGCGCTCGGTCAGCCGCGGCAGGTGCTCCGCAGCGATGCCGATGCCGGTGTCGGCGACGGCCAGGTGGGCGCCCGCCGCATCGGACCACCAGCGCACCGACACGCTGCCGCCGGGCGGCGTGTACTTGCCGGCATTGGTGACGAGGTTCGACGCAATCGAACGCAGCTCGCGCTCGCTGCCGAGCAGCCAGCGCTCGGTCTCGATCTGCAGGGCGAAACGCGGCCCGGCGGGCGCGGCCTGGCCGGCCTCTTCCACGAGGTCCGCGAGCATTGCGCCCAGGTCCACGGGTGCCATCGGCGCTTCTTCCGGGCCCGATTCCAGCCGCGACAATTCGATCAGGTCTTCGACGATCTGGCGCATGCGTTCTGCCTGGCGGCGCATGTCGGCAACCGGCTCGCGCCAGCCGGGCGCGAGCTCGGGATCGTCGGCAAGCTGCTCGAGATAGCCCGACACGACGGTCAGCGGCGAACGCAGCTCGTGCGAGGCGTTGGCGACGAAGTCCTTGCGCATGGATTCCAGGCGCGCCTCGCGCGTCACGTCGCGCGCCAGCAGCAGGAACTGCCCGCCCGCAGGAATGGCGATCAGCGCCAGCCAGCGGTCGGCATCCTGCAGCCGCACGACGACGCCGGTGCCGCCGCCCGGCCCATGGAGGTAGCGCGAAAACTCCGGCTGGCGCACCAGGTTTTCGATCGGCATGCCGAGGTCGGCCTTGCGCTGCAGGCCGAGGAGACGCGCTGCCGTGCGGTTGAACCACAGGATCTCGCGGCCTGGCGACAGCAGCACGACGCCGTCCGGCAGCGCCGCCGACAGGCGCCGGAACTCGCGGAACAGCTGCGTCACGCGCCGCTTGTGAAACTGCTTGCGCCGGTAGATGCGCCCGATCAGCGCGATCAGGTCGCCCCAGACGCCGCCCATGTCCGGCGGCTCTTCATGCGAACGATGGCGCAGCCAGCGCTGCAGCCGGTACAGGTTGGCGAACTGCCAGGCCAGCATGCCGCCCAGCACGGCGGTGAGCCATAGCGTCACGCGCCCGAAGATGAGCCCGAGCACGACGGCGACGGCGATCGCCGCTGCAAGCCGCGCCAGCGCGAAAGTCCAGGCGGGCGACATGGCTCAGTCCTTCCGCGCCGAGAAGCGGTAGCCCGCGCCGCGCACGGTCTGCACCAGCCGGTCATGGCCGCCCGGCTCCAGCGCCTTGCGCAGCCGGCGGATGTGGACGTCCACCGTGCGCTCCTCGACGTAGACGTTGCCGCCCCAGACCCGGTCCAGCAGCTGGCTGCGCGAGTAGACGCGGTCGGGATGGCTCATCAGGAATGCCAGCAGGCGGTATTCGGTCGGGCCGAGGCTGACCGTCCGCTCGCCGGCCAGCACTCGGTGTCCGGCCTGGTCGAGCGTCAGGCCATCCACGGCGATGCGCTCCTCGACGCCGGCAGGCGCGCTGCGCCTCAGCACCGCCAGGATGCGCGCCACGAGCTCGCGTGCGGAAAAGGGCTTGGTGACGTAATCGTCGGCGCCGCCCTCGAGCCCGGCGACCTTGTCGGCCTCGTCGGCGCGCGCGGTCAGCATCATGATCGGGATATCGCGCGTGTTGGCGTCGCGCCGCAGCTGCCGGGTCAGCTCCAGGCCGCTCGTGTCGGGCAGCATCCAGTCCACCAGGATCAGGTCCGGCCGCTGGTCGCCGATGCTGGCCAGCGCTGCCTGGCTGTGCCCGGCCATCGCCACCTGAAAGCCGGCCCGCCGCAACCCGAATGCGATCAGGTCGCGGATCGGCTGCTCGTCCTCAACGACCAGGATCCGGGTTTCCGCCATGCGTGGTCGGGCAGGTTGCCGGTTCATCGTTGCGGAATTATGACATCCGCGGCCTCAGCGCCTGTGCACGACCTCGTCGCGCAGGTACACGGGCCAGGCACGCGTGGCCGGCAGGCCCTTGCCGGCGGCGAAATCCGCGGCGCCAATGCGCGCGATTTCCGCGGCCCGCGGCAGCAGGTCCGCCCCCACGCCGGCGAGCGACGACTGCAAGCGGCCGGATATTTCCGGATACGCTGCAAATCCTGGCCCGGCCCCGAACCATGGCCCCGCAGCCGGCGGCGCCAGCGCGTCGGGATCCGACAGCTTCTCGTCCGTCAGCGCGGCCGGCAGGCCGCTGCTGCAATCGAAAGCGGCCCAGTACACCTGGCCCATGCGCGCGTCGAGACAGGCGATGACGCGATCGTGCTGCGAGTGCCGCGCCCCTGCGAGCGCCAGCGCCGCGAGGTCGCTGACCGGCAGGACCGGCCGGCCGGCGCCCGCCGCCAGACCCTGGGCTACGCCCGCAGCGATACGCAGGCCGGTGAAACCGCCCGGACCGCGGCCGAAAGCGATGGCATCGAGTCCGCCCGGGGTCAGCCCTGCGGCCGCGAGCAAGGCATCCGCCATCGGCAGCAGGCGATCGGCATGGCCGCGGCCAATGACCTCGTATTGCTCGGTGACCGCCCCGTCGGCGAACAGCGCCGCCGAGCAGGCCTCGGTCGCCGTGTCCAGCGCGAGGAGTTTCATGCCTCGCAGGCCTCCGCCCGCGCCAGTCCCGCGCCGGCGAGGCGCCGGCGCAGGAACTCCGCCGCCTCCGCCGCGTCGGTCACGACCGGCGCCGGCGGCAGCGACGCGAGGAACATCGCCCCGTAGCCGCGGCTGCGCAGCCGCGGATCGCAGATCGCCACCACGCCGAAGTCCTCGCGATCGCGGATCAGCCGGCCGAAACCCTGCTTCAACGCCAGCACGGCCTGCGGCAGCTGGAAATCGCGGAATGGATTGCCGCCCTGGCGGCGAATGCCCTCCAGCCGCGCCTTCAGCAACGGGTCTTCCGGCGCCGCGAACGGCAGCTTGTCGATCACCACCAGCACCAGCGCGTGGCCGCGCACGTCCACGCCCTCCCAGAAGCTGGCCGTGCCCAGCAGCACGGCGTTGCCGAGCTCGCGGAAACGCTGCAGCAGCGATTCGCGCGGCGCCTCGCCCTGCACCAGCAGCGGGTAGCGCTGCACGAATTCCGGCCGCGCCGCGAGGGCGCGCGCGGCCTCGCGCAGCGCGCGGTGGCTGGTGAACAGCAGGAAGCTGCGCCCGCCCGCCGCCTCGACCAGCGGCAGCACCTCGGCGAGCACCCGTCCGGTGTGCTCGCGGCTGGCGGGGTCCGGCATGCCGGCCGGCAGGTACAGGCGCGCCTGCCGCTCGAAGTCGAACGGACTGTCGATGCGCACGGACTTCGCCGCCGGCGCGCCGATGCGGCCGAGGAAATGCGAGAAATCGTCGCCGACCGCCAGCGTCGCCGAGGTGAAGATCCACGCCCCGCCCTGCGCCCGCATCAACTCGCCGAGGCGCGTGGCGACTTCGAAAGGCGTGTACGACACGGAAAAGCCGCGGCTGGGATTGTCCACCCAGCGCAGGCCGCTCTCTTCGCCCTCCTCCAGCAGTGCCGCCGCCGTCTCGACCAGCTTGGCGGCGCGGCGGCTGCATTGCCGCAGGCCCGCGTCGTCCGGGTCGGCCGCGGCAAAATCCGGGCCCAGTTCTGCGAGCGATTCCCGCAGCTGCTCCAGCGCGGCGACGAAACCCTCCGGCAGGCCCGCCCATTCGATGCGCTCGCCGAGACCCGCGATCGACGTCGCGGCGGCGGCGATCGCGGACTCGATCGCGGCCAGGCGCTCGCGCGCCGCCGCCTGCGCCAGGCCCACGCGCGCCAGCTCGGCCAGCGCATCGCGTGCAAACGCGCCCACCTGGCGCGCCGTCAGCGATCGCCCGAAAAATTGCGCGGCGGTCTCGGGCACCTGGTGCGCCTCGTCCAGGATCACCGCCTCGGCGCCCGGCAGCAGCTCGCCGAAGCCTTCGTCCTTCAGCGCCAGGTCCGCGAGCAGCAGGTGGTGATTGACCACGACGATGTCGGCCGCCTGCGCCTCGCGCCGCGCCGCGACCACGTGACAGCGGGAGAATTCCGGGCACTCGGCGCCGAGGCAGTTCTCGCGCGTGGAAGTGACCGTGGCCCAGGCCGGGTCCGTGTCGCGCAGGCTCTTCACCTCCGACAGGTCGCCGGTCGCAGTCTGCCGCGACCAGCGCCGCAGGCGCGCGATCGTACGGGTGTCCGACGGCTCGAATCCGGGCAGGGCCGGCATGGACTCGGCGAGCGCGAGCCGGTGGCGGCAGAGGTAGTTGGCGCGGCCTTTCAGCAACGCGACCCGCGCCGGCCGGCCGAGCGCCTTCGACACCGTCGGCAGGTCGCGGTGGAACAGCTGGTCCTGCAGCGTGCGCGTGCCGGTCGAGATGATCACCTGGCGGCCCGAGAGCAGCGCCGGCACCAGGTAGGCGAAAGTCTTGCCGGTGCCGGTGCCTGCCTCGACCGCCAGCATGCCGCGCGAATCGAGCGCCTCGCCCACCCAGTCGGCCATGACCTGCTGCTCGCGGCGCGACTCGAAACCCTCGATCACGCGCGCCAGCGGCCCCTGGGGACCCAGCAATTTCGCAAAATGGCCGCCGGCGCTCATCCGGGCAGTCTCCGGGCAATCCCGTGGGAGATCAACGGCTTTCGGGCGCGGTGTTGCGCAGTTTCGGCCACATCCGCGGCCGGCTGCTTATAATCCGCCCTCCTTCACGCGAGACCGGCATGGCGACAGCACCCGACCATCTTGGATCCCCCACCGCTGCCCCGGGCGAACTGCGCCGCTGGGTCGAACAGGTGGCGGCGCGAACGCGGCCCGAGCGCGTGCACTGGTGCGACGGGTCGGACGAGGAGTACGCCAGCCTGCTCGCGAGCATGCAGGACGCCGGCGACCTGATCCCGCTCAACGCCGACGCCTTCCCGGGCTGTTTCCTGCACCGCTCCCATCCATCCGACGTGGCCCGGGTCGAGCACCTGACCTTCGTCTGCACGAACCAGCAGGCGGATGCCGGCCCGAACAATCACTGGATGGCCCCGGCCGATGCGCGCCGCAAGATGGACGCGTTGTTCGACGGCTGCATGCGGGGGCGCACGATGTACGTGGTGCCCTACTGCATGGGCCCGATCGACTCCCCGTATGCGCGCTGCGGCGTCGAGATCACCGACAGCGCCTATGTCGCGGCCAACATGCGGCTGATGACGCGCATGGGCGAGGCGGCGCTGGCGCGCATTGCCGGCGAAGGATCGTTCGTCAAGGGGCTGCACTCGATCGGCGAGCTCGATCCCGAGCGCCGCTACATCATGCACTTCCCGGAAACGCTCGAGATCCAGAGCTACGGCTCCGGCTATGGCGGCAACGCGCTGCTCGGCAAGAAATGCCATGCGCTGCGCATTGCCAGCTGGCAGGCGCGCGAGGAAGGCTGGCTGGCCGAGCACATGCTGATCGTCGGCATCGAGAATCCCGCGGGCGAGACCCATTACCTCGCCTGCGCATTCCCGTCCGCCTGCGGCAAGACCAACTTGGCGATGCTGGTGCCGCCGGCTTCGATGCCCGGCTGGAAAGTCTGGACGATCGGCGACGACATCGCCTGGCTGCACCCGGGACCGGACGGGCGCCTGTGGGCCATCAATCCCGAGGCCGGTTATTTCGGCGTCGTGCCGGGCACGAACGCCAGGACCAATCGCCACGCCTACGAAATGATCCGCCGCGACACCATCTTCACGAATGTCGCGCTGACGGCGGACCGGCAGCCCTGGTGGGAGGGCCTCGAAGACGGCGTCCCGGTGACGGACTGGCAGGGCCGGCCCTACGACCCGGCCCGCGGCCCGGCGGCGCACCCGAACTCGCGGTTCACGGTGTCGGCCCGCCAGAATCCGAGCTACTCGCCCATGGCCGATGCGCCCGCAGGCGTGCCGATCTCCGCCATCGTTTTCGGCGGCCGGCGGAGAACTCTCGCGCCTCTGGTGTTTCAGGCCCGCGACTGGGCGCATGGCGTCCTGATCGGCGCCGGCATGGCCTCGGAAACGACCGCGGCGGCCACCGGCAACGTCGGCGTCGTGCGCCGCGACCCGATGGCGATGAAGCCGTTCGCCGGCTACAACTTTGCCGACTACTGGGGGCATTGGCTGTCGCTTGGCGAGCGCGTGCCGCAGTTGCCCAGCGTCTTTCAGGTGAACTGGTTCCGCCGCGACGCCGGTGGCGGCTTCCTGTGGCCCGGCTACGGCGAAAACCTGCGGGTGCTGGCCTGGATCATCGAGCGCAGCCGCGGCCAGGGCGCGGCCCAGGACACCGCGATCGGCGCGGTGCCGGCGCGCGACGCCCTCGACCTGTCGGGGCTCGCCATCGACGAGGCGACGATGGGTGAACTGCTGTCCGTGGACGCCGCGGCCTGGCGCCAGGAAGCGGCCGAGATCGGCCGCTATTTCGATACTTACGGGTCGCGCCTGCCGGAACGCCTGCGCCACCAGCTGGAACTGCTGAACGCGCGGCTGAAATAGGGGACAGTCCCCTTTTCCGAAGGAAAAGGTGGACTGTCCCCTCTTGAGCAGCGGCCGCCGACCTGAAGAGGGGACAGTCCGCCTTTGAGTGGGCGCGAAGCGCCCACTCAAAGGGGACAGTCCCCTATTCCACTGGCCCTTCCTCGCAGATGAATTCCACCGTGTGATACGACTGCGGCTCCGGCACGCGCCCGAGCCCGATCACGCCGCTGCCCTTCAGCGGGATCGCGTCGCGGCGCACGAAGGCGTCGTCGCCGTTCTGGCCCTGCACGAACGAGCCGTTGGTGCTCTGGTCCACCAGCATGAAGCGGTTCTTGCCGGCCTCGATGCGCGCGTGCAGGCGTGACACCAGGTTGCCCTTGATCACCAGGTCGTTTTCCTGGCCGCGGCCCAGCGTCGCCGAAGTGCGGTCACGATGGTCGAGGACCAGTTCCGCGCCGAGATAGCGCAGCCGGATACGGAACTCCTTCTTGAGGTCGGTGATGGTCGCGATCGCCGGCAGCATGCTGGTGGTCTCGCCGTGCTGCCACAGCACCTCGTAGATCGTGACCTCGCCGTGCTGGCCGCGCGGCACCGCGACATCGACCTGGCGGGCGATGGCCCGCCATTCTTCCGCCAGCCGGCCGAAGATCGAGTCGGTGATGATGATCTGGCCCGCCTTGGCCTGGCTGGTCATCCGGTTGGCGGTGTGCACGGCGGCGCCGAACACGTCGCGCGTCTCCAGCACGACCGGCCCGAAATGGCAGCCGATGCGGATCGCGATGTGCTGCCCCTCGACTTCCAGGTCCGGGTGGCCGGAAATCGCCGCCTGCATCTCGACGGCGGCGTCCATCGCCGCGTCGCAGTCGGCGAAAGTCGCCAGGATCTCGTCGCCCATCGTCTTCACGACCGTGCCGCCGTGCTGCTCGGTCGCGCGCCGCATGATGTCGATGCAGACCGACACCTTGTCGCGCGCCGCGATGTCGCCGAGGACTTCGAACAGGCGGGTGCTGCCGACCACGTCGGCGAAAAGAATGGCGAGTTCCTGTTCCTGGCCCATCGCTGCCTTTACCCGCCGCCGCGGGTTACATAATTCCGATTATAGGCAGGAAACAGGCCGGGCGGCGCAATGCGCGCCGGGACAAGCTGGGCGCCAACTCCGCAGGGAGGCGGACGATGGCGCTCAGCGTCGAGACCTCGAGAGAGGAGATCTTCCATCATGTCGTCGCGCAGGCGCGCGGCCGGCAGCCGCTGTACGTGGACCCGCCGGCGCGTGCCCGCGCGGCCCGGCAGCTTGCGGACAGCTGCCTGCGCCATCGGCTGCGCTGCCTGGTGTGGTGCGTGACCGACCGTTGCCTGCACCTGGTGCTGCACGGCGCGCCGCCGGCGCTGACGCTCGCGACCCAGGAGCTGGTCGGCTCCCGGCTGCGCCAGGGCTACTGGCTGTCCACCGCGGTCAACCCGGACATCTACCTGCTCGAGGTCGCGCGCCATGCGCTGCTGGCGCCGGTGCGCGCCGGGCTGTGCCGGCGGGCTGCAGACTGGCCGTTCTCGAGCGCGCGCGAAACGCTGGGACTGCGGCCCGCGCCGTCGTGGCTCGACCTGGCGCCATTGCACGAACTGCTCGGTCGCCACGATGGCCACGGCACCGGGCGGATGCGGCGCTTCATGGAGACGTGCTAGCGGCGCGCAGCGCTGCGCCTATCAGCGCCGGCGTGGCACCCGCGCGGCTCACGCCTTCCGACAGCGCCCGCCGCCACGCGCGCGCACCGGCCCGGCCGTTGAACAGGCCCAGCATGTGGCGCGTGATGGCGCGCAGGGGCACGCCGTCGGCGACCTGCCGGCGGGCGTACTGGTCCATGCGCTCGACGATCCAGGCGGCGTCGGGAGTCGCCGCGTCGTCGCCATACACAGCGCGATGCAGCGCCGGCAGCAGGTACGGGTTGTGGTAGGCCTCGCGCCCCAGCATCACGCCGTCGGCCTCGGCCAGCTGTTCCGCGACCTGCGGGATCGTGCGCAGGCCGCCATTCACGATCACCGTGAGCGCCGGGAACTCGCGCTTGACGCGCCAGGCACGCGCGTAATCGAGCGGCGGCACTTCGCGGTTCTGCTTCGGGCTCAGGCCCTTCAGGATCGCCTTGCGCGCGTGCACGATGAGCGTCCGGCAGCCGCCCTCGGTCACGGCAGCGACGAATTCCTGCAGGAACGCCCAGTCGTCGCGGTCATCGATGCCGATCCGGCACTTGACCGTCACCGGCACGCTGACCGCTGCGCGCATCGCCCGCACGCAGTCGCCGACCAGCCGCGGCCTTGCCATCAGGCAGGCCCCGAAAGTCGCGCTCTGCACACGATCGCTGGGGCAGCCGACGTTGAGGTTGATTTCGTCGTAGCCGGACTCCTCCCCGATCGCTGCGGCCTCGGCCAGAAGCGCCGGATCGGAGCCGCCCAGCTGCAGCGCCACCGGATGCTCGGCCGGGTCGAACGCCAGCAGCCGCCGGCGATCGCCGCGCAGGATCGCCTGCGCCACGATCATTTCCGTGTAGAGGCGCACCCGCGGCGAGAACAGGCGCAGGAAGTACCGGCAGTGCCGGTCGGTCCAGTCCATCATCGGGGCGACGGACAGCTTCCAGTCGTGCGTGGCGGGGGTCATGGCCGGTATCGGCCATGATGGTAATCAGTCCGGCGCCGTCACGTAATGGTCTTCGACACCGGGCTCGAGTTCACGCTCTCGCTGCCGGCGGCATCGTAGGCGCTGATCACGAAATACCAGGTTGCCGGCGGGAGGTTCTCGATCATCGCGCTGGTGAGCCCCCCGTTCGGGATGTCGATCAGGTTCGGATAGCTGCCGATGGTCGTGCCATAGCGGATGCGGAAGCCTGCGAGATTGGTCAAAGGCGAACCGTCGGTGCGGGTCGTCGGCGGCTGCCAGGTCAGCGTCGCGCTGCCGTTCGCGACCTGCAGCACGCCGATGGAGAACGACGGCAGCGTGGCCGTCGCCACGCCGTCGCTGACGCGAATGGTGATCCCGGCATAGCTGCCAGCCGTGCCCGGCCCGGGCGTGCCGCTCAAGGCGCCGGTGGCGGAATTGAACGACGCCCAGCCTGGACGGTTGCTGATCGAGAACGACAGCGCATCGCCGTCGGCATCCGATGCCGCCGGCCGGAATGCATAGGCCTGGCCTTCGAGCACCGAAGCCGGCGGCGATCCGGCAATGACGGGTGCGCGGTTCGACTGCAGCACGGTCACGCTGAAGGGCGCGAGCGAGGCCTGGTTGACGCCGTCGCTGACGGTGATGCGGACGTCCTGGTACTCGCCGACCGCGGACGATGACGGCGTCCCGGCCAGCCGCCCGGTCGAGGCGCTGAAGGATGCCCAGGCCGGGCGGTTCGCGATCGCGAAACTGAGCGGCGCGCCTTCCGGGTCGGCCGCCGCCGGCGTGAAGGCATACGACTGGCCGGTGAAGACGGATGCCGGCGGCGTGCCGGAAATCGTGGGGGTGCCGTTCGACGGCGCCGGCGCCGGCGCGACGACCGGGCAGTCATTGCGCCAGCGCCGCGCCTTGCAGTTCTGCTTGCCGGCCTCGGCCGTGTCGGGCATGCCGAGGATCGTGACGAGGAAAACGGCCGTGGCGCAGGCGCGCGCGGCAGACAAGAAAGGCTCTGGCTTGCTCAAGTGGCAACCCCGCTATCGTGGGCCCGCAGGCCGACAGACCGGAAGCT
>CAYXUJ010000015.1:0-36897 GCA_964468395.1 uncultured Steroidobacteraceae bacterium | reverse complement strand
CCGAGCTCGGCCGCGTCGAACACCAGTGCGCCGGACCCTGACGGGTCCATGCGCTCCTCCCAGATCACCATGCGCTGGTAGGCAGCGGCACCGCGTGCGACGACCGCCGGCCAGGCGCCGGTGCGCTCCAGCAGCCGTTGCGAGGCCCGCGACAAAGCCGACACGCGCAGGTCGAGCGACTCGTCGGCTGCGGGCGGCGACGCCGGCCGCGGTTCGACCAGCGCAATGCGCAGCGAGGACGTCGCCGGATCGCAGGCCAGCAGCGCCGCGGCGCCGGCGCCGGCCATCGCGCCGCCGACCACGACGACGTCGAAGTCGCGCCTCATGGCCGCAGCCCGGGCCGCAGCCGCAGCCCGCGCACCAGCCGCGGCTGCCGGCCGGCCAGGCCCATGGTGCGGCGCGCGAAGGCATGCTTGACCGGCCGCAGCAGGTCGAACAGCAGCAGGCCGGCGGTGCGCGCGCCGCGGACCGGGGCGAGCGGCAGGCCGAAGCCGCGCACCAGCGAATCGGTGAAACGGATCACCGCCTCGCGGTCGGGCCGGCGCCACTCGGCGTACCGGTCCAGCAACGGCGCCGCGCCCGGGTCGGCCTCATCGCCGTGCGCGGCGGTTTCGTCGGCGAGGAGTTCCGCCAGCGCAGCGACGTCGCGCAGGCCGAGGTTGAAGCCCTGCCCCGCGACCGGGTGCAGGCCCTGGGCGGCATTGCCGAGGATCACGGCGCGCGGGCCGGTCAGCTGCGTGGACTGCGTCAGCGCCAGTGGGTAGGCCTGGCGGCGCCCGACACGGGTGAAACGCCCGAGCCGCAGGCCGAACGCGTCCTGAAGTTCTGCCAGGAAAGCAGCGTCGTCCAGCGCCAGCGCACGCTCCGCGGCCCCGGGCGCCAGCGTCCAGACCACGGCCGAGCGGCCCTCCGAGATCGGCAGCACGGCGATCGGGCCGGACGGCGTGAAGCGCTCGTAGGCCGTGTAGTCGTGGAACCGGCCGGTGTCCACGTGCGCGATCACCGCATGCTGGCCGTAATCCGACACGCTGGCATCGATGCCGAGCGCGGCACGGACGGCCGAACCGGCGCCGTCGGCCGCGACCACCAGGCGCGCATCGATCGTCCCGCCGCGGTCCGTGCCGAGCCGGACCGTGTCCGCGCCGGCCTCCAGCGCGCGCACGCTCGCCTCGCACAGCGACAGCCGCGGGATCGCCGCCGCGCGTTCGCGCAAGGCCCGTCCGAGCAGGCGGTTCTCGATCGTGTAACCGAGCGCCGCCACGCCCTGCTCCTCGGCGGTCAGCCGCGCCGTGCCAAAGGCGCCGCGCTCGGAGACGTGGATGCGCCGGATCGGCGTCGCCTGGCCCGCGACCGCGGCCCAGACGCCGATGCCCTCCAGCACGCGCCGGCTGCCGGCAGACAGCGCCGTCGTGCGCGCGTCGAAGCTGGGCTGCTGGTCGGCGGCCGCCGTCACCGGCTCGATCACGATGACGTCGAGCGGCAGCTCCGCGAGCGCCGCGGCCAGCGACAGGCCGACCATGCCGCCGCCGGCGATGGCGACGTCGCAACGCACGGGCGACTGCCGTGTCATGCCGCCGCCATCAGGCGCTCGATCTCGTCGGGATCGGTCGGCATGGCCGCGGTCAGCACCTCGGGTTCGCCGGCCGTCACCGCGACGTCGTCCTCGATGCGCACGCCGATGCCCCACCATTCCTTGCGCACGCCCTTGCTGCCCGGCGCGATGTAGATGCCGGGCTCGATGGTCATGACCATGCCCGGCTCGAGCAGCCGCCACTGCTCGCCGACCTTGTACTCGCCGACATCGTGCACGTCCATCCCGAGCCAGTGGCCGGTGCGATGCATGAAGAACCGGCGGTAGGCGCCGTCCTTGATCAGCTTGGGCACGCGGCCCTTCAGCAGGCCGATGCGCACCAGGCCCTGGGTGATCGCGCGCACGGCAGCCTCGTGCGGGTCGTTCCAGTGGCCGCCGGCGCGGGCCTTGTCGATCGCCGCTTTCTGCGCCTCCAGCACGACCTCGTAGACGGCGCGCTGACGCTTGCCGTAGCGGCCGCCGACCGGCAGCGTGCGGGTGACGTCGGAGGCGTAGTAGTCGTACTCGCAGCCGGCGTCGATCAGCAGCAGTTCGCCGTCCTTCATCTGGCGGCTGTTTTCGCGGTAGTGCAGGACGCAGGAATTGGGGCCGCTGCCGACGATCGGGTGATAGGAGATGTCCGCCCGGCGCCGGTGGAACTCGTGCAGGATCTCGGCCATCACCTCGTATTCCATCCGGCCGGGCGCGGTCGCGGCGAGCGCGCGGCGATGGGCGGCGCAGGCGATGGCCGCCGACCGGCGCATGGACGCCAGCTCGGCGCGGCTCTTGAACAGGCGCATCTCGTGCAGCGGGTGGTCGAGCGCCACGAACTCGTGCGGCGTGTGCGTCCCCTGCTTGCCCTGGGAGCGCAGGCGGTTGACCCAGCCGATCACGCGCTTGTCGAACTCCGGGTGCGCGCCCATCGTGTAATAGACGCGCGAGCAGCGCTCCAGCAGGCCCGGCAGGATCTCGTCGATGTCGCCGACCGGGAAGGCGTCGTCCGCGCCATGGTCGCTGACCGCGCCGTCGGGGCCGGCGCGGGCGCCGTCCCAGGCCTCGCGCGCCGGATCGCGGTCGCGCACGAACAGCACGTACTCGCCCTGCGGCCGGCCCGGCAGCAGCACGGCGACCGCCTCGGGCTCGGCGAATCCCGTCAGGTAGTAGAAATCGCTGTCCGGCCGGTAGGGGTACTCGACGTCGTTGTTGCGGGTGCGCACCGGCGCCGCCGGCAGGATCGCGATAGCGTCCCGGCCCATGATCCGCATCAGCTGGCGCCGGCGGCGGCCGAACTCGTCCAGTTTTTTCCGCGCAGCCGGGCTCAATGGATGGCCGCTCCCGCCCGCGGCGACGCGCCGCGCAGCCCCGCCATCTCGTCCCAGGCGAGCTGCGAGCCGGCGCGCACGAACTCGACCAGCTCGGCAAAGTCGCCTTCGTCGCTGTCGCCGCGGCGTCCCGGCCCGAGCTCCGCGCGCGTGATGGCCGCCAGGTCCTCCAGGAATTCGCCGACGTCACCCAGGCCGGCGGCCGTCCCGCCGGCCATGCCGGTGCCGATGCCATAGAGGAAGCCGCCGCACCAGGCCGCCAGCGCCGCGACCCGCTCGGCCAGCGCGGTCTCGTCGCCGGGGAGCAGGGGCTCGAAGGTGAAGTCCGGCGAGCGCAGCGCCGCCAGCGTGCGCGCATGCACCGCTTCCAGGGTCGCGCTAGGCGCGGCGCCGGCCGCCGCCACCCCGTCGGTCAGGTCGCGGAACCAGTCCCGGGCGCCGTAGTCCGCACGCGCACACAGCGCGCCGCAAAGCCAGCCGTGCGCCTCGGCGGCGCCGACCGCGCTGTCCAGTCCCGCCAGGGCGGCCTGCAGCTCCGGATAGGTCATTTGTCAAACGGTAGCAGCAAATGACTGCGGGTGGCAGCGGCCGGGCCAGGACGCCGGCGCGTTGACCGGCTTCGCAACGCGGTTCCATAATGGCTTCATGGACGATTCCAGCAAGCCCGGCCTCGAGCGCGAGTTCAAGCGGCTCGAGCGCCGGCTCGACGAGCTGGTCGGCGTGGTGTCGCAGCTCAAGGAGGAGAACCGCGCGCTGCGCCAGCGGCAGGACACCCTCTCCGCCGAACGGGCGACGCTGATGCAGAAGAACGAGCAGGTGCGGGCGCGCGTCGAGGCGATGATCGGCCGGCTGAAGGCGATGGAGAGCGGCGCATGACCGCCGATCTCAGCCGGGTCAGCGTCCGCATCCTCGAGAAGGACTACCACGTCGCCTGCCCGCTCGAGGAGCGCGCCGCGCTGCTCGATTCCGCCGAGTACCTCAATCGCAAGATGCGCGAGATCCGCGACAGCGGCAAGGTCGTCGGGCTCGACCGCATCGCCGTGATGGCGGCCCTCAACATCGTCAATGAGCTGCTGCAGTCCCGCGGCCATGACGAGGGCATGGAGTCCGACCTGGCCGCGCGGCTCAAGGCCATGCGCGAGCGGGTCGAGTCGGCGCTGGTCCGCGGCCAGCAGCTGGGGAACTGAATGAATGGCGGCTCGCGCGGGATGCGCGGGCGCCGACGGTTTGGCGCCGCCTGCGGTGTTCGACAGGGGCCTGGGTACCTCTCGACCCTAATGTGAAAAACCCAGGAGCCTGGCTCAGCGGCAGTATTGTGCAAGTCCGCCTCGTAGCGGAAAGCCTTAAGTGCCACGGCCTGCTCCACTTGTTGCTCCGGTTCGAGAGCAGCGGTCCCGGACGGCACATGCGGGTGGCGCCTCCTCCCTGCGGCCCTGGCTGAGGGCGGCCGGCCGTGAATTACTGGCTGATGAAGTCGGAACCGTCCGTCTTCGGCATCGACCATCTCGCGCGCGCACCCGGCGGGACCGCGGCCTGGGACGGCGTGCGCAATTACCAGGCGCGCAACATGCTGCGCGACGATTTCCGCGTCGGCGACCGCGCCTTCTTCCATCACTCGAGCTGCGCGGAGCCCGGCATCGCCGGCACGATCGAGGTCGTGCGCGCCGGCCACCCGGACCCGACCGCCTTCGATCGCGCGCACGCCGGCTTCGACGTCGGCAGCGATCCCGGGAATCCGCGCTGGTACCAGGTGGAAGTCCGCCTGCTGCGCAAATTTGCGCAACCGGTCACGCTCGGGACGCTGCGCGAGCATGCGACCGGCCCCTTGCGGGATCTGCTCCTGTTGCGCCGTGGCAACCGCCTGTCGGTCATGCCGGTGAGCGCCGCCGAATGGAAATTCATCCACCGGCTCGCGCGCGAACCGTCCGCGTGACGTGCATGCGGTGCCGTAAAACAAGCCACTCCACGCCGTCTGGATTTTTTTCCGCTGCGCGCGTCGCGATGCACGCCGAGTGCGCGCATCGCGATGCCGTCGGCGCGGAAAATGTTCCGCACGATCGCTCGCACGCGCCGACGACGTGCGCGAACTCCATACCCCTTGCTTGCAATCCCGTCAACCGTGTATATACTCGGACCCCGGATTAACCCGACATGGAGATCCAACATGGCGACCAAGAAGAAGGCAAAGAAAAAGGCTTCGAAGAAGAAGTAAGCCCTTTGCCTGATGGATCGGTGGTTGGCTGATCGCAAGACCACCAACCGCCGGTTCACCAAGAGACAAGACTGTGCCCGCGCAAGCGGGCACAGTTTTTTCCGGAGCCGGAACATGGACGCCGATGGGAAGAAGAAAGCCGCCGCGCTCGCGGCGCTGGAGTACGTCGAAGACGGCATGACCGTCGGCGTCGGCACCGGGTCCACCGTCAATCACTTCATTGCCGCGCTGCGCGACCGCCGCCACCGGGTCGCCGGCGCCGTGTCCTCCTCGGAAGCCAGCACCCGCCTGCTGCAGGACGCCGGCATCGAGGTCCGCTCGCTCAACGACACCGGCGACCTGTCGCTGTACGTGGACGGCGCCGACGAGGCGACCCGCCACCTGGCGCTGATCAAGGGCGGCGGCGGCGCGCTGACGCGGGAAAAGATCGTCGCCGCGGCCAGCCGCCGGTTCGTCTGCATCGTCGACGATTCCAAGCTGGTGGACGTGCTCGGCCGCTTCCCGCTGCCGGTCGAGGTCATCCCCATGGCCCGTTCCCTGGTCGCCCGCCGGCTCGTGGCGCTGGGCGGCCAGCCGGTCCTGCGCCAGGGCTTCAGGACCGACAACGGCAACGAGATCCTCGACGTCCACAACCTCAAGATCGGCGACCCGGCGGCCCTCGAGGCGCAGATCGGGCTGATCGTCGGCGTGGTCGAGGTCGGATTATTCGCCCGTCGGGGCGCAGACATCCTGCTGGTCGCCGGCAGTGCTGGCGTCCAGACGCTGAAGCGCTGAATCGCGCTCCAGTCTCCAAAGGGGTCGCATCCCTTTCGGCAAGGGATGCGACCCCTCTCAAGCAGAAGGCCGGCCCCTGCGGGCCGGCCTCCTGATTTTGTTGGCTGGGGGACTAGGATTCGAACCTAGGTTGGCGGAGTCAGAGTCCGCAGTCCTACCGCTAGACGATCCCCCAAATGCGGTTCGCCGGCAGGACGGGCGATCAGCGCTTGCTGAACTGCGTCCCGCGGCGTGCCTTGCGCCGGCCGACCTTCTTGCGCTCCACTTCGCGCGCGTCGCGCGTCACGAAGCCGGCGGCGCGCAGCGGCTTGCGCAGCGTCTCATCGTACTGGATCAGCGCGCGCGTGATGCCGTGGCGGATCGCGCCGGCCTGGCCGGTGATGCCGCCGCCCTCGACCAGCACGTTGATGTCGAAACGCTGCGTCATCTGCACCAGTTCGAGCGGCTGGCGCACGATCATGACGCCGGTCTTGCGCCCGAAGAACTCGTCCAGCGGCCGGCCATTGACCGTGATCGAGCCCTTGCCGGGCTTCAGGAACACGCGCGCCGAAGACGACTTGCGGCGGCCGGTGGCGAGATTTTCGTTCGAGGCCATGGACGGGTCCTTAAATGTCGAGGTTCTTCGGCTGCTGAGCCGTATGCGGATGTGCCTGCCCCGCGAACACGTGCAGCTTGCGGAACATCTGGCGGCCGAGGATCGTCTTCGGCAGCATGCCCTTGACGGCGTACTCGATTGCCCGCTCCGGGTGCTCGGCCAGCATCTTGCCGAGCGCGATGGTCTTCAGGTTGCCGAGATAGCCCGTGTGCTGCTGGTAGACCTTGTCGCGCAGCTTGTTGCCGGTGACCGCCACTTTTTCCGCGTTGACGACGATGATGTGATCGCCGCAGTCCACGTGCGGGGTGTACTCGGGCTTGTGCTTGCCGCGCAGGCGGAAGGCCACCGCGGACGCCAGGCGTCCCAGCGTCTTTCCGGACGCATCCACCACATACCAGTCGCGGCGCACGCGCTCTGGCTTCGCGAAAACCGTCTTCATCTTGGGCCCCTGAAAAGGGTCGGGTTCGTGAAAGGCCGGCAAGTTTAAATAAGATGACCGGCCAATGCAAAGCCGGGAGCCCCCTGACGCAAGTCATTGTCGCCATTGGGGAAGCCGCCCCGCCAAGGCTATATAATATGCGTCCCATGGACCACCGGGCCCTTACGCCGCTGGATCGGCTGCTGGAACTGGCTGATACGGGCCTCCGCGCCAGCTTCGCCCGCCCGCCGAGCAGCCGCCCGACGCCCGGAAACCCGGCGCCCGCACCCGCCGACGACGGCCGCCGCCGCCACGTGGCCGGGCTGATGCGCGTGAATCATGCGGGCGAAATCGCCGCCCAGGGGCTTTATCACGGCCAGGCCCTGACGGCCCGGTCGCCCACGACCCGCGCCGCCCTGCAGCGCGCCGCGGCGGAAGAAGGCGATCACCTGGCCTGGTGCCGCGACCGGCTCGACGAGCTGGGTTCGCGGCCGAGCCTGCTGAATCCGCTGTGGTACGCAGGGTCGGTCGCGATCGGCGCCATCGCCGGCCTCGCCGGCGACCGCACGAGCCTCGGTTTCATGGCGGAAACGGAGCGCCAGGTCGAGGGTCACCTGGAGGAACACCTGTCGCGGCTGCCGGCGGACGACCGGCGCAGCCGCGCCATCATCGAACAGATGCAGGCGGACGAAGTGAATCACGGCCAGGCCGCGCTGGCCGCCGGCGGCACGCCGCTGCCGGAACCCGTGCCGCGGCTGATGCGCCTGACCGCCCGGATCATGACCCGCACGGCGTACTGGATATGACCGTGATCCGATTATGTCTTGCGGTGGGCGCGGCCCTGTAATACAACGGCAATCGCCTCAGGGGAGAAACATGGAAGAAGCCGTCAAGCAACTGACCGACATCCCGGCGATCAATCGCTTTCTGAGCTACTGCCGCGTGCGCACGGTGCCGTCGAAGACCGCGCTGATCCACGCCGGCGACCTGCCGGACGTCCTCTACTACATCATCCGCGGCTCGGTCGAGGTCATGATCGAGGACGAGGAAGGCAACGAGATGGTGCTGGCCTACCTGAACAAGGGCCAGTTCTTCGGCGAGATGGGCCTGTTCTCGGACAGCCAGCAGCGCAGCGCCTGGGTGCGCACGCGCACGCAGTGCGAGCTCGCCGAGATGACCTATCCGCGCTTCCGCCAGGTGGCGTCGGAGAGCCCGGGCCTGGTGTTCGAGCTCGCGACCCAGCTCGCGACCCGCCTCGACCGCACCAACCGCAAGCTCGGCGACCTCGCCTTCGTGGACGTCACCGGGCGCATCGCCCACGCGATCATGGACCTGTGCGGCGAGCCGGACGCGATGACCCATCCGCAGGGCATGCAGATCAAGGTGAGCCGGCAGGAGCTGTCGCGCCTGGTCGGCTGCTCGCGCGAGATGGCGGGCCGGGTGCTGAAGGTCCTCGAGGAACAGGGCCTGCTGACCGCCCGCGGCAAGACCATCGTCGTGTTCGGCGCGCGGCCCAAGGTCAAGGCACGCCCGTCGCCGGAGTTCGCGAAAGCCGCGGTCTCGGCGACGAAGTAAGAAAAGGGGACAGACACTTTTAGCGGCAATGCCCGTGCCGGCGATCGGCACGGCGGTCGCTAAAAGTGTCTGTCCCCTTTTTTTATGTTATCTCGCCGCGCATGCCGCGGATCGCCGCCCCGTAATCCTTCGCCCCGAAGATCGCGCTGCCGGCCACGAAAGTGTCGGCACCGGCGCGCGCGATGGCGCCGATGTTGTCCTGCTTCACCCCACCGTCGATCTCGAGCCGGACCTCGCGCCCGCTGGCGTCGATGCGCCGCCGCGCCTCGGCCAGCTTGGCCAGCACCGGCTCGATGAACTGCTGGCCGGCGAAGCCGGGATTCACCGACATCAGCAGCACCAGGTCCACGGACCCGAGCGTGTGGTCGAGCCAGGAGAGCGGCGTCGCCGGATTGAGCACGATGCCCGGCCGGCAGCCGGCATCGCGGATCAGCTGGATCGTGCGGTCCACGTGGCGGCTCGCCTCCGGGTGGAAGCTGATCCAGGTCGCGCCCGCCTCCGCGAATTCCGGCACCAGCCGGTCCACTGGCTCCACCATCAGGTGCACGTCGATCGGCGCCCGGATGCCGTGCTTGCGCAGCGCCTTGCACACCAGCGGCCCGATCGTGAGATTCGGCACGAAGTGGTTGTCCATCACGTCGAAATGGACCCAGTCGGCCCCGGCCGCGAGCACCGCTTCCACCTCAGCGCCGAGGCGCGCGAAATCAGCGGACAGGATCGAGGGGGCGATGACGGCCGGCTGCATGCGCCTACTCTAGCGCATGCCGCGCGCTTCGCGGACCCGCTCCCAGGCCGCCTGGATCGCCTGGGTCTTCTGCTTGGCGACCTCGAGCATGGATTCCGGCAGGCCGCGGGCGACCAGCTTGTCCGGGTGGTTCTCGCTCATCAGCTTGCGGTAGGCGCGCTTGACCTCGGCATCGGTCGCGGTGCGCGCGACGCCCAGGATCTCGTAGGCCTCGGCCAGTGCGTCGGCCGCGGCCGCGCCGCCCGCCGGCCCGGGGCGCGGCCCGCCGGCAGGCCCGTAGGCCCCGGCATGGGCCTGCAGCCGCAGCAGCGTCTCCAGGTGCGCGAACTCGAGCTGGCCGATGCCGAGCGCGGACGCGACGCGCAGCAGCGCCGACCGCGACGCGCCGTGCAGCCCGTCGCCCAGCATGGCGGCGCGCATCTGGATCTCGAGGAACATGCGCAGCACTTCCTCGCGGCCGCGGCAGGCGCCCGCGAGCTCGGCGAGCGCGGCGTCGGCGTCGAAGCCCGCATCCTTGCCGGTCGTGTAGAACTCCATAGCCGCGCGGGTGTCGTCCTCGCCGAGGTTGAACTGGCGGAAGATCCGGCGCGCGGCGGCGATGTCCTGCTCGGAGACGCGGCCGTCGGCCTTGGCGACGTGGCCCATCACGCTGAACGTGGTCCGGAAGAAGATCGCGCGCACGGTCGCGAGGTCGACGCGCGGGCCGGCGCGCCCGCGCGCCACGTACTGGTCGTACAGGTGGCCGAGGATGAGCCCGAGCAGCACGCCGGTGGGCCGGCGGGTCAGCACGAAGCCCAGCAACGCGCCGATAAGCTTGCCGATCCAGTTCATCCGACTTTCCTTTACCATCCCCGGTGGCCATGTTAGCAAGAGCAAGTTCCGCATGAGTCCGGGCACGCTGTTCGAGTCGCGGCTGTCCGGCCTGCCGCTGGTCCATCGCGGCAAGGTCCGCGACAACTACGCGATCGGCGACGACCGGCTGCTGATCGTCGCGACCGACCGGCTGTCGGCCTTCGACGTCGTGCTGCCGGACCCGATTCCCGGCAAGGGCCGCGTGCTGACCTCGATCTCGAATTTCTGGTTCGCGCGCACGCGCGCGATCGTCGCCAACCACCTGACCGGCGAGCCGCTGTCGCGCCACCTCGCCGACCCGCGCGAGTGCGCGGAACTCGAGGAACGCGCGGTCGTGGTCCGGCGCCTGCAACCGCTGCCGGTCGAGGCGGTCGTGCGCGGCTACCTGATCGGCTCGGGCTGGAAGGACTACCGGGCGACGGGCCGCGTCTGCGGCATCGCGCTGCCGGCCGGGCTCGCGCTCGCCGCGCGCCTGCCGGCGCCGGTGTTCACGCCGGCCACCAAGGCCGCCGCCGGCGAGCACGACGAGAACGTCTCCTTCGAGCAGGTCGCGGACACCATCGGAGCGCGCCACGCCGAGCGCATCCGCGAGCTCGCGCTGGCGCTCTACGCCCATGCCACGGCCCACGCCGAGACACGCGGCATCCTGATCGCCGACACCAAATTCGAGTTCGGGCTCGACGCATCCGGCGAGGTCGTGCTGATGGACGAGGCACTGACTCCCGACTCGTCGCGCTTCTGGCCGGCCGACAGCTACCGCGAGGGCGTCAGCCCGCCGTCATTCGACAAGCAGTACGTGCGCGACTACCTGGAAACGCTGGACTGGGACAAGCGCCCGCCCGGGCCGCGGCTGCCCGCCGGGGTGATCGCCAGGACCGTGGAAAAATACCGGGAAGCGGAGCGGCGCCTGACCGGCTGACTCAGCCGCGCCCGGCCCAGCGCCGGACGTGCGCGTGGATCGCCGCCAGGCCGTCGGTCAGCGCCGCCGGCCCCGGCTGCAGGATGATCGCGGACTTGATCTCGTGCAGCTCGCCGTCGCGCACCGCCGGGATCGCCTGCCAGCCCGGCCGTGCGGCCACCGCCTCGGGCCGGAACTTCTTGCCGCACCAGGAGCCGAGGATCATGTCCGGCGCGCGGCGGATCACTTCCGCCGGGTCGGCGATGATGCGGTCGCGCCCGAGCGGCTGTGCCGACAGGTCGGCGAAGCAGTTCACGCCGCCGGCGATCTCGATCAGCTCGCCGACCCAGCGGATGCCGGCGATCGGCGGCTCGTCCCATTCCTCGAAATACACCCGCGGCCAGCGCGGCAGCAGGGCCGCGGCCGCGCGCACTTCCTCGACGCCCGCCGCCAGGCGATCCGCCAGCGCCGCCGCCTTCTGCTCGCAGCCGATCATGCCGCCCAGCATGCGGATCATGCGCAGGATGCCGGCCACGCTGCGGTGGTTGAACAGGTGCACCTCGAGGCCGGCGCGCGCCAGCGCCGCGCCGATGTCCGCCTGCAGGTCCGAGAAGCCGAGCACGAGGTCCGGCTTCAGCGCCAGGATGCGATCGTGCTTCGCGTTGGTGAATGCCGAGACCCGCGGCTTCTCGCGCCGCGCCCGCGGCGGGCGCACGGTGAAGCCGGAGATGCCGACGATGCGCGCGTCCTCGCCCAGCAGGTAGAGCGTCTCCGTCGTCTCCTCCGTCAGGCAGACGATGCGTTGCGGATAATCGTGCGGCATCGCGCCACTGTAGCAGGGCGCCGATTGCGGGCGCAGCGGGCCTGTGCCACGCTGCCGTGATGACCGTGCACCTCGACCTGCGGCGCCGCATCGAGCAGCTGCTGTTCGACCGCCACGACCTGCCGGTGAAGCCCGCCAACTGGGTGCTCGACTTGCTGCGCTATCCATACGCGCTGGGCCGCGACCTGCTGACCGGCGAACTCAACCTGCGGGCGATGGGCCTCGTCTACACCACGCTGCTGTCGCTGGTGCCGCTGGCGGCATTCGCATTCGCCGTGCTGAAGGGCCTCGGCGTGCACCGCGACCTCGAGCCGCTGATCTACGAGTTCCTGCGCCCGATCGGGGAGCGCGCCAGCGAACTGACCGTGCAGATGATGTCGTTCGTCGAGAACGTGCGCGGCGGCGTGCTGGGCTCGGTCGGCCTGGCGTTCCTGCTGTACACGGTGGTCGCGACCATCCAGAAGCTCGAGGGCGCATTCAACTTCGCCTGGCACGTCGAGCGGCCGCGGTCGCTGATGCGGCGCGTCAGCGAGTACATGAGCCTGATGGTCATCGGCCCGGTGTTCCTGGTCATCGTCTTCGGCCTGTTCGGCGCGGTCGCGAGCCACGAGTCGATGCGCTGGCTGACGCAGCAGGAGCCGTTCGGCACGATCGTACGCGGCCTCGGCATGCTGGGGCCCTACCTGTTCGTCACCGGCGTGTTCACGTTCCTGTACGTGTTCGTGCCGAACACGCGCGTGCGCCTGCGCCCGGCGCTGGCCGGCGGCCTGGCCGCCGGCGTGCTGTGGGCCGCGAGCGGCGCCGTGTTCGCGAAGATCGTCGCCGCCTCGACCCAGATGGTCGCGATCTACGCCGGCTTCGCAATCTTCCTGGCGGCGCTGATCTGGATCTACCTCAGCTGGCTGATCCTGCTGATCGGCGCGCAGCTGTCGTTCTATGTGCAGAATCCGCGCTACCTGCGCGCCGGCCAGGCGCCGGTGCGCCTGACCAGCTCGTTGCGCGAGCGGCTCGCCTTCACGATCATGCTGCTGATCGCGCGGCGCTTCCTGGCCGGCGAGGCGCCGTGGCGCCAGCGCGCGCTCGCCGAGGATCTCGAGATCCCCGGGTCGGCGCTTGCGAGCGTCATGGACTCGCTGGAGAAAGCGGGCCTGGTGACGCTGACCGAGGAGGAAGACGTGCTGCCGGCGCGCGACCTCGATGGCATCGCGCTCGCCGACATCCTGAACGCCGTGCGCGACGAGCGCCAGTACGAGACCTGGCTGCTGTGGCGGGCGCGCACCGAGCCGGCGGCGGACGCGGTGGCCGACACGGTGGAGTCGGCGATCCGCGAGCGGGTCGCGGGCCTGACGCTGCGCGAGCTCGCTGCCCGCGAGTCCGCCTAGTCCCCGGCGATCGTCATCTCGCCGATCAGCAGCGAGCCGCAGTGGATCGCGCCGCGGCAATCGACGTCGTCGCCGAGGGCGACGATGGCGCGGTACATGTCGCGCAGGTTGCCGGCCACGGTGATCTCGTGCACCGGCCGCGCGATCTCGCCGTTCTCGACCCAGAAGCCGGCGGCGCCGCGCGAATAATCGCCGGTCACCGGGTTGACGCCCTGGCCCATCATCTCGGTCACCAGCAGGCCGGTGCCGAGCTTCCGCAGCAGGGTCTTCGGATCGAGCATGTGGCCCTGCACGACCAGGTTGTGCACGCCGCCCGCATTGCCGGTCGTCACCAGGCCGAGCTTGCGCGCCGAGTACGCATCCAGCAGGTAGCCGTCGAGCACGCCGTCCACCACCAGCTCGCGCTCGCGCGTCGCCACGCCCTCGCTGTCGAAGGGTGCGGAGCCGAGCGCGCCGCGCAGGTGCGGCCGCTCGACCAGCGAGATCGCCTCCGGGAAAACCTGCTGGCCGCGGGCGTCGAGCAGGAAGCTGCTGCGCCGGTACTGCGCAGCGCCGCCGA
This sequence comes from uncultured Steroidobacteraceae bacterium, assembly GCA_964468395.1. Classification (GTDB taxonomy): domain Bacteria; phylum Pseudomonadota; class Gammaproteobacteria; order Steroidobacterales; family Steroidobacteraceae; genus SCUD01. The sequence continues at coordinate 23,172 of CAYXUJ010000015.1, read as the reverse complement.
TGGCGCCGACGAAATGGCCGATCAGGCCGCGCGCCAGGTCGGGCGCGAACAGCACCGGCGCCTTGCGCGTCGACAGCTTGCCGGCGCCGAGCCGCTCGACTGCCTTGCGCGCCGCCTTGCGGCCGACCTCCTCCGCATCCTCCAGCGCGCGCCAGTCGCGCGCCGCCGTGTACCAGTAGTCGCGCTGCATGTCGCCGTTCGACTGCCCGAGCACCACGCAGCTGACGCTGTGCGAAGTGGACGGATAGCCGCCGACGAAGCCGTGGCTGTTGCCGAACACGCGCAGCTTGCGGTGCGTCGAGACCGAGGCGCCCTCGGAATTGCGGATGCGCGGGTCGGAGGCGAGGCCGGCAGCCTCGCAGCGCTGCGCCAGCTCGATTGCCGCCGGCGCGTCGATCTCCCAGGGGTGAAACAGGTCGAGGTCCGGCAGCTCGGCCGCCATCAGCGCGGCATCCGGCAGGCCGGAATACTCGTCGGCGGCCGTGAAGGTCGCGATCGACAGCGCCTTGGCGACCGTTTCCTCGACCGCGCCCGGCGTCAGCCGGGCGGTGCTCGCCGAGCCCTTGCGATGGCCGGCATAGACGGTGACGCCGAGGCTGCGGTCGCGCTGGTACTCGAGCGTCTCGACCTCGCCGAGCCGCACGGTGACCGACAGGCCGGTCGAGACGCCGACGCCGGCCTCGGCGGCGGTGGCGCCGCGCTCGCGCGCCAGCGACAGGGCTTGCGCGACGACCCGCTCGAGCGACGCCTGATCGGGATGGGGGGGCTCAGTCATTGCCTGGCGTGCATGCTAGCATTCCGCCGATGCGCCGCCGCCAGCTGCCCGGCGAACCCCCGCCACCCACCAAGACCGAGCTGAAGCGCCAGGCCCACGCCGTGCAGGCGCTCGCCGATCGCCTGATCGAGGCGCCGGCACCGCTGGTCGCCGGCCTCGGCCTGCCCGAGAAGCTCGCCGACGCCATCGCGCTCGCGCGGCGCATCACCAGCCACGGCGCCCTGCTGCGGCAGCGCCAGTTCGTCGCCAAGCTGCTGCGCGGCGTGGACCCGGAGCCGATCTCCGCGGCACTCGACGCGGACGCGAATGCCGCGCGCCAGGAAGCCGCGCAATTCAAGCGTGCCGAGCGCTGGCGCGACCGCCTGGCGACGGGCGACGCCGCCGAGCAGCAATTGTTCCTCGAGGAATTTCCGGCGGTGGACCGTGCCGAGCTGGGACGGCTGGCTGCTGCCGCGGCCGCGGAACGCGCCGGCGGCAAGGCGGCCGGCGCCGGTCGCGAATTGTTCCGCTGGGTCAGCCGCCAACTCATGGGCTGAAGTTCACGTCCCTGTCTCCCTCCGGCGACAGGGCCATGATGGCATGCCTTCCCTGCCGCGTTAGCCTGATCGCGTTGCCCTGCGTATCAAGCATCCCCTGATCTTCGGGCATCCCCCCGCGCCGCGCTACTCCCGGTCGGCGCGGGGGAATTTCTCCGGAAACAAGCACTTAGGCCGGCCGCCGTGCATCGCATGCTAGAATTCCGCGATGAAACCGCTGGTCGGCATCATCATGGGCTCGTCGTCGGACTGGGAGACGATGCGCCACGCGGCGGACGTGCTCACGGCGCTGTCCGTCCCCTTCGAGACCCGCGTCGTCTCCGCGCACCGCACGCCTGACCTGTTGTTCGAGTACGCGGGCTGCGCGGCCGGGCGCGGCATCGAGGTGCTGATCGCCGGCGCCGGCGGCGCCGCGCACTTGCCGGGCATGACCGCGTCCAAGACCCTGCTGCCGGTCATCGGCGTGCCGATCCAGTCGAAGGCGCTCAACGGCCTCGATTCGCTGCTGTCGATCGTGCAGATGCCCGCCGGCGTGCCGGTCGCGACGGTCGCCATCGGCGAACCCGGCGCCAGGAATGCAGCCTTGCTCGCCGCCGCGATCCTTGCCGGGCGGCACCCGCCGTTCGCCGACGCGCTGGCCGCCTTCCGTGAACGCCAGACCGCCGAGGTGCTGGCGAGACCCGATCCCGCCCGGGACTGAACGATGCACATCGGCATCATCGGCGCCGGCCAGCTCGGCCGGATGTTGGCCCTTTCCGGCATCCCGCTCGGCCTGCGGTTCACGATGTACGACCGCACGGCCGACGTGCCAGGCGCGGCGGTCGCGCCGGTCGTGACCGGGGCATTCGACGACCGGCGCAGGCTCGCGCGCTTTGCGCAGGGCGTCGACGTCGTCACTTTCGACTGGGAGAACGTGCCGGCCGATTCGGTGCGGGCGGTCGCCCGCATCGTGCCGGTGTGGCCGCCGCCGCGGGCGCTCGCCGCCGCCCAGGACCGCCTGTCCGAGAAGCGCCTGTTCACCCGGCTTGGCATCCCGGTCGCGCCCTATGCCGCCGTATCGACGCGCGCCGGCCTCGACCGCGCGATCGCGACGCTCGGCCTGCCCGGCGTCCTGAAGACGCGGCGGCTCGGCTACGACGGCAAGGGCCAGGCGTTGCTCGCGCGGGCCGGCGACGCCGATGCCGCCTGGCAGCGGCTTGGCGGCCACGCCCTCGTGTACGAGCGCTTCGTGCGCTTCTCCCGTGAGGTCTCGCTGGTCGGCGTGCGTGGTCGCGACGGGCGCTGCGCCTTCTATCCGCTCGCCGCCAACGTGCACCGGGACGGCATCCTGGCCGAGACGCGCGCCCCGTATCGCCATGCGGGCCTGCAACGGAGCGCCGAGCGCCAGCACCGCCGGGTGATGGAGGCGCTCGGCTACGTCGGCATCCTGTGCGTCGAATATTTCGTCGAACGCGGCAGATTGGTCGCGAACGAGATGGCGCCGCGGGTGCACAACTCGGGCCACTGGACCATCGAGGGCGCGGAAACCAGCCAGTTCGAGAACCATGTCCGCGCCGTTGCCGGCCTGCCGCTCGGCAGCATCCGCGCGCGCGGGCATGCGGTGATGGTCAACCTGATCGGGCGCATGCCGGGCGCGGCGCCGGTCCTGGCGATGCCCGGCGTGCACTGGCACGACTACGGCAAGGCGCCGCGGCCGGGCCGCAAGCTCGGGCACGTGACCGCGGTGACCGGGTCGGCGCGAGCCCGCGATCGCGCCGCCGTGCGCTTATTGCGCGTTTCCGGGCGTTAGATCGAGTCCATCCGGCCCATGTGCTAGCCTTCCGGATTCCATGTACCTGGACCATTTCCAGCTGACGGAACTGCCGTTCCGGCTGAGCCCGGACCCGGCATTCCTGTACCTGTCGAAGCACCATGCGCGCGCCAAGGCGTACATGGAATCGACCATCTGGTTCACCGACGGCTTCGTCGTCATCACCGGCGAGATCGGCTCCGGCAAGACCACGCTGATCGAGACCTTCCTGCGCGAGCTGGAGAAGGACGTCGTCGTGGCGCAGGTGGCGCAGACCCAGGTCTCGCCGATCGAGTTCCTGCAGGCGGTGCTGGTGCAGTTCGGGTTCTCGCCGTTCAAGATGCGCAAGGCCGAGCTGCTGGCGACGCTGAACCAGTTCCTGGTCGAGCAGTACGCGGCGGGACGCAAGGTGCTGCTGATCGTCGACGAGGCGCAGAACCTCAGCAACCGCGTGCTCGAGGAGATCCGCCTGCTGTCCGGCGTCGAGACCACCAAGGAAAAGGTGCTGCGCATCATCCTGTGCGGCCAGCCGGAGCTGAACGAGAAGCTCGATTCCGCCGAGCTGATCCAGCTGGTGCAGCGCGTGCGGCTGCGGTTCCACCTGACCGCGCTCACGCCTGAAGATACGCAGGCGTACGTATTGCACCGCCTCGAGGTCGCGGGCTCGCACGGCCGCCAGATATTCGACGAGGACACCTACCCGGTCATTTTCCGCTACACCGGCGGCGTGCCGCGCCTGATCAACACGATCTGCGACACGGCGCTGATGGGCGCCTATGCGCTGGAACGCAAGAAGATCGGCACCGCCGAGCTGAAGGCCGCGATCGACGAGCTGCAGTGGGTCGAGTTCGCGGCGCGCACCAACCGCATGCGCGCCGCGGTCGCGCCGCCGGCGGCGCCGGCGCCGGCGCCCGGGCCCGACACGGTGCTGGCGCGCATCATCGTCGCGCACGCCGGCGAGCACGTCGAGGAGCGCCCTCTGCGCCTCGGCCGGCTCATCATCGGCCGCACGGTGGACAACGACCTGCAGGTCGACAGCAAGTTCATCAGCCGCCATCACTGCCAGATCATCACGACTTCCGACGGCAGCGTGCTCGAGGACCTCAACAGCACCAATGGCGTCTACGTGAAGTCGAAGCGGGTCCGCAAGCATCATCTGAACGACGGCGACGTGATCGTGCTCGGCAAGCACGAGATCATGTACCTCGACGAGCGCTCGGCGCGGGCGCGGGCGCAGCAGCAGCTGGAGGCGACCGGCGATCACCGCGTGCTGGCGGACCGCGAGGATCGCGAGGATGCGGAGGACGACGACGAGGAACCGTCGGCCGCCGCCGGCCGCTAGGCCAGCGCCCGGCTCACTCGTCTTCGTCGAACTCGGCGCCGTAGCGGCGCTGCTGGATCCGGTAGTCGCGCCGGCGCAGCGCCAGCACCAGCCCCGCGACGATCGCGACGAGCCCCAGCACGCCCATCAGGTCCGACCAGCGCGGCACCCGCCACAGGAACGAGGTGCCGACCGCGGCGGCGCCGATCAGCATGTAGGCGTAGGGCAACAGCTCGTAAAGCGGGCGTGAGATGCGCATCGCCCCGGTCCTCAGGCGGTGCCGCCGACCGTCAGCGCATCGATCTTCAGCGTCGGCTGGCCGACGCCGACCGGCACGGTCTGGCCGTCCTTGCCGCAGCTGCCGATGCCGTCGTCCAGCATCAGGTCGTTGCCGACCATGCTGACGCGAGTCAGCACGTCCGGCCCGTTGCCGACCAGGGTCGCGCCCTTGACCGGCGCAGTGATCCGGCCGTCCTCGATCAGGTAGGCCTCGCTCGCCGAGAACACGAACTTGCCGGAGGTGATGTCCACCTGGCCGCCGCCGAAATTGACCGCATAGAGCCCACGCTTCACCGAGCGGATGATTTCCTCCGGCTCGTGCGGGCCGGGCAGCATGTAGGTGTTGGTCATGCGCGGCATGGTCGTGTGGGCGAAGGATTCGCGGCGGCCATTGCCGGTCGGCTTCATGCCCATCAGCCGCGCGTTCAGCTTGTCCTGCAGGTAGCCCTTCAGCACGCCGTTCTCGATCAGCGTCGTGCAGGCGGTCGGCGTGCCCTCGTCGTCCACGTTCAGCGAGCCGCGCCGCCCCGCGAGCGTGCCGTCGTCCACCACCGTGCACAGCGACGAGGCGACGCGCTGGCCGATCCGGCCCGAAAACGCGGACGTGCCGCGGCGGTTGAAGTCGCCCTCAAGGCCGTGGCCGACGGCCTCATGCAGCAGCACGCCCGGCCAGCCCGGACCGAGCACTACCGGCATGGTCCCGGCCGGCGCCGGCACCGATTCGAGATTGACCGTCGCCTGCCGCACGGCCTCGCGCGCGAGCCGCATGGGCCGCTCGCCGGCGACGAATTCCTCCAGCGAATGGCGGCCGCCGGTGCCGGCATAGCCCTGCTCACGGCGCCCGTCCTGCTCGACGATCACCGAGACGTTCATCCGCACCAACGGCCGCACGTCGGCCGCCAGCGTGCCGTCGCTCGCGGCCACCAGCACGATCTCGTGCACGGCGGCGAGCGTCGCGACCACCTGCCGCACGCGCGGATCGAGCGCGCGGGCGCTGCGGTCGAGCTCGGAGAGCAGCGCGACCTTGTCCTTGTCGGCCAGCGACGCGATCGGGTCGTCGGGCAGGTAGAGGCGGTGTGCCGCGGTGGCGCGCCAGGCCTGGACCTGGCCGTTGCCGCCCTCGCGCGCGATCGCGCGCGCGGCGCGCGCCGCCTCGAGCAGCGCCGCCGGCACGACCTCGTCCGAATAGGCGAAGCCGGTGCGCTCGCCCGCCATCGCCCGCACGCCGACGCCCTGCTCGATGCCGTGGCTGCCTTCCTTGACGATGCCGTCCTCGAGCGCCCAGTGCTCTTCGCGCGCCAGCTGGAAGTAGAGGTCGCCGGCGTCGACGGCGGCGCCGAGCACCGAGCCCAGCGCCTGCTCCAGGCGGCTCTCGTCGAGTCCCGACGGCGTGAGGATGCGCTCGCGCGCCCGCTGCAGGGCGTCCGCGCTCACCCGAGCACCCGGTGGCTCAGCGCCGGGAATCCGGCGCGGGTCGACTGCTGCCCGTCGCGGTCGAGCGCCGCGAGCACCACGCCGCTGCCGCGCGGCCGGCGCGCGAGCACGCGGCCCCAGTGGTCCACGACCAGGCTGTCGCCGTAGGTTTCGCGATTGCTGTCGTGCACGCCGCTCTGCGCGGCGGCGACCACGAAGGCCAGGTTCTCGACCGCCCGGGCGCGCAGCAGGACTTCCCAGTGCGCGCGCCCGGTCGGGCCGGTGAATGCGGACGGCACGGTGAAGATTTCGGCTCCCTCGGCAACCAGCCGGCGGAACAGCTCGGGGAAGCGAAGATCGTAGCACACGGTCAGGCCGACCCTGCCGGCAGGGGTGTCGATCGTGACTGCATCCGCGCCCGGCGCCGCATTCGCGGATTCGCGGTAACCCTCGCGCCCGCCCGGCAGGTCCACGTCGAACAGGTGGATCTTGTCGTAGCGCGCGGCGCGGCGGCCGGCGGCATCGTAGACCACGCAGGCATTCGCGGGCCGCGGATCGCCGGGCACGGCGAGCGGCTGCGTGCCGGCGACGATCCAGATGCCGTTGTCGCGCGCCATCGCCGCGACCGCGCGCTGGATCGGTCCCTCGCCCTCCGTCTCGACGATCGCGCGGCGCTCGGCCTCGTTGCGGCCCATGAAGCAGAAGTTCTCGGGCAGCACGGCGAGGCAGGCGCCGCCCGCCCGCGCCTGGGCGACCAGCCGCTGCGCAGTCTCGAGGTTGCGCGCGACGTCGGCCACCGACGTCATCTGCACGGCGGCGACCACCGGCGCGCTCATGAGCCTTCCTGCCCGGCCGGCTGCGCGGCGGGCTGTGCGGCGGGCTGCGACCCGGCCTGGCGGTCGTCCTTCAATTCGCGGGCCTCGATGCTCTTCACCTGCGGATCATCCCACGAGCCGGTAATCCGGTAGTAGCCGCGCGTCGCACCCTTGAGCGGCTCCTTGAACACCTGCGAGAACAGCAGCAGCGCCGCGCCGACCACCGGCCCGCCCGCCAGCGCGCCGGCGACGCCGAGCGAGGCGCCCAGCTGGCCGGTCACGATCGCGGTCTGGTCGTAGGTGCGGTTGCGCAGGCTGGTGCGGCCGGCGATGCCGATCTCGGCCGCCGAGCCGCGCAGCGTCAGGTTGTCCGTGTAGGCGTCGCCGTCGGTCAGCTGGAAGGTGCCGCGCAGCGTGTCGTAGGCGAGCCCCTCGCCGGTCAGGTCCTTGAAGTCGAGCGCCAGCCGCCGCGGCAGGTGGCCGAGGCTCATCAGCCCGAGCACGCGGCCGGCGCCGGGCTCGACCTCGGTCAGGCGGCCGTTCTCGGCCGCGATTTCCATGCGGCCGGACAGCCGGCCGATTGCACGCGTGTCCGGCGCGCCGGGCCAGCTCAGGTTCGCGGCGATGCGGCCGTGCTTGCCGTCGATCAGCGAGCCGAGCTGCATCGCTGTCATGAACCCGAGTACGTCGCCGCTCTCGACCACGAACTCGAGACGGCACTCCGGGCCGCGCTCGCGCACCAGCCAGCTGCCGCTGCCCCTGGCGACGAACGCCGCGTGCTGCATCGTGAACTGGTTGAGGGTGATGCCCGCCGTGCCGCGCGCGAACTCGGCCTGCACGTGGCCGAACCGCATGTCGTCGAACACGAAGTCGCGGATGTTCACGCGGATCGCCGGCAGCTCGCGCGGATCGGGATCCGGGCCGCCCTCGTCCGCGCGCACGGGATCGCCGAACCGCAGGCGCTCGAGGTCGAGCGTCATCGGCACCTCGCCCGGGAACGTGTAGGGCACGGTCAGGTGGCCGCTCGCAGACTCGCTGGCGACATCCACTTCCCAGGCGCGATTGCCGGGCCGCAGGCGGCCGTCGACGCCGGCGAAGCCGTAGCCGAGCACTTCCAGTTCGCCGATCGCGAGGTCCGCGCCGCCGAGCCACTCGTGCAGGGGCCGGCCGCGCGGCTCGTCCCAGCGCAGCGCGAGCAGGTCGGTGAGGCTGGCGGCAGCCAGCCGGCCCGTGAGCCACAGCCCGGCGGCCGGCGGCAACGCGTCGGGCGCAGTCGGCCCGAATGCGACCATGCCGCGCTCGACCGGCGGATCCTCCGGCCTGCTGCGCAGCCGCAGCAGCGCGTGCACGTCGCGCCCGTACTGCGCCTGGACGCGCGGCCCCTGCGTGCCGTCGAAGCTCGCGGTGATCGTCAGCGGGCGAGTGGCCTCCGCGGTCTTGGCGAACGGTTCCGGCAGCTTCGATGCCAGGCCGCGCAGGTCGCTGCTGAGGCGCAGCGTGCCGCGCGCCGGCACCGCCGGGTCGGCATTGCGCTCGACGGTCAGGAAGCCGCGCCAGTCCGCGGCGCCGGTCAGCCCGGCATTGACCGGCAGGCGCGCGACCGGCTGCAGCGGTTCGCCGTGGACCGTCCCCTGCGCCGTCAGCTGCGTGTCGAGGTTGCCATTCGGCCGCACGGTCGTGGAAATGGCCGCCTGCACCGGGCCGCCCAGCAGGGTGCCGGTCAGCGACGGCGCCTGGATCTCGCGGTTGCGCACCCAGAGCTGGCCGTTGACGTCGGTCGCGACGAACGGCTGCTCCTTGTGCCGCAGCGTGACGCCGTCGAGCGTCGCCATGACGGTCACGACACGGTTGTCGAAATCCTTGACCGGCAGGAACATCGCCAGCTCGCCGGTGACCGGCCCGCTGCCGGCGAGATCGCCGAACGCGGAGCCGAATGACGGCGCCAGCGGGCTCGCCTGCAGCATCCGGATCGCGCGGCCGGCGTCGGCGCGCGCCGATGCGCGCACCGCGAAAGTCGCGTCGCGCAGGTCCGCGCTGTTGATCTCGCCCTGGTCCAGCGCCACGCCGCCGATGCTGCCGCGATCGGCCAGCGCATGCATCGCCGGACCCTCGAACGTGAAGGTCGCGTCCACGCCGCGGATCTCCGGCCAGCCTGGCGCATAGAACAGGTTGACGCCGGCCGCGCGACCGGCGGCATGGAAGCGGCCCTGGCCTTCGCGGTACGGGAAACCGCGCGTGGGCCCGGTGATCTGCACGCGCGCCTCGATCACGCGGCCCGCGCGGAACGCGGCGTCGAGCCAGCCGACGGTGCGCGGCGTCAGGCGCTCGATCTGCAGGTAACGCCAGGTCTGCGTCAGGTCGAAGCCGGACGCCGTGGCGTCGAGGTCCATCAGCGGCAACTCGCCGGGCCGCAGCAGCAGGCGCAGCTTGCCGCTGGCCCGGCCATGGCCGGTCTCCACCGCCGCATCGTCCAGCCACAGCCGAACGCCGTCGCCAAAGCGGCTCCATTCGATGCGCCCGTCGGCAACCGGCATTTCGACCAGCGAACGCCACTGCAGCGGCCACTTGATCACGGCGTTGCGGGTCGCGACATGCACCAGGCCGCCCTCGCCCCGGCCCTCGATCGAGCCGTCGAGCCCGCTGATTCCCGCGGCCCGGCCGATCGGCTCGAAGCCGAGTTCGGCAAAGCGCAGCCGGCCGCTGACGTCGGGCAGCCGGCCGGCAGCGATGCGACCGACCGCGACGTCGAGCCCGAACAACTCGCCGCGCGGCGCCAGCGCCTCGATGCGCTCGCGCGCGGTCCCCGCCGGCAGCAGCGCGGCCAGTGCCGCGAGGTTCTCGATGCGCAGGTAATCGGCGCGCAGCGCGACGGCGCTGATGCGGCCGTCCTCGCGAGTGAGCCGGGCCGTGACGCTGGTCGGCCGCCAGGGCGCGCCGGCGCGCGACAGTTCCAGGCCCACGGCCTGGACGCGCAGCGAATCCGCATCGCGCTGCAGGCGGATGTCGCCGGCGATGCGGGTGAACTCGCCGTCGGCGCCCGCCAGCCGCAGGTCCTCGAGTTGCGGGCGGACCCGCAGCGACCCCAGCTCGCGGCCGCTGCCGCGCGCGGAGATTCGGAACGAGCCGTGGCCCGCCGCCGGCAGCACGAAACTGTCGGGCAGCAGCGCGGCCCATTGCTCGAAATCGAGGCCGAGCGCGTCGATGCGCGCGCGCCATTCGAGGGTCGACGCGTCGGCCAGGTCGCCCTCCACGTCCGCATCGAACTCCAGCGCCGATCCGAGATGCTCCGGCAGCTCGACCTGGCCCCGGACGGTCACGTGGCCGCCCCGGCGCTCGAGCTCGACATCCGCTCCTTTCAGCTCGAAGCGCCCCTGGCGGGCGCGCAGGTCCAGCACGTCGAGCGTCGCGTCCCGGACCGCGAACAGCCCGCGCGGCAGGCGATCGAGCGTCAGCGGCGGCCGCTCGGCCTGCGGCTCGGTCTGCAGCGCCGCCTGCCCGACCAGCTGCACGCTGCCGTCGGTGTGGATCACGAAGTTGAGGCGCGGCCGCACCAGCGACACGCGGCCGATCTCGACGCGCCGGAACCAGATCGTGCGCAGCACCGACAGGCTGGCGCGGCCCGACTCGGCGCTGACCAGCGGCGCATCGCCGGAGGCCGGCAGCACGCGGGCGCCGCGGAACACCAGTTCCGGGCCGTAGCGGCCGATGCGCGCATGAATCGAGTCGAACTCGATCGTCAGCCCGGTGGTCTCGCGCACGCGCTCGACGATGCGCTGCTGGTAGCCGGGCAGCAGGTCGATCGCCAGCCGGAATGCGCCGATGCCGAGCGCGAACAGCAGCGCGACCAGCCCGGCCAGCGCCGCCGACCAGCGGCCCAGCCGGCGGGCCCAGCGGGACAGCGGCTTCATACCGGCACCACGTCGAACTGCTCGTCCCCGTAGCGGGCCTCGGCCTGCAGCCGGACCGGCCGGCCGGCGGCATGCTCGAGCTCGGCCAGCGCCGCCGGCTCGCCATCGAGCAGCCATTCGATCACGTCCTGATGCGCCAGCACGACCAGCTCCGACGACTCCAGTTGCCGCGCCCGACGCAGCACTTCCCGGAAGATCTGGCAGGCGACCGACTCGGGCGTCTTGACGAATCCGCGGGAATCACAGCTTGGACAAGGCCGGCAGAGCTGGTGTTCCAGGCTTTCGCGGGTCCGCTGGCGCGTCATCTCGACGAGGCCGAGCGCCGACACCCCGGACAGGCGCGTGCGGACATGGTCGCCGGCGAGCGCCGCCTCGAGCGCCTGCAGGACGGCCTGCCGGTGCCCCGGTTCCTGCATGTCGATGAAGTCGACGATGATGATGCCGCCGAGGTTGCGCAGGCGGAGCTGGCGGGCGATCGCCGCGGCGGCTTCCAGGTTGGTGCGGTAGATCGTGTCCTCGAGCGTGCGATGGCCGACGAAGGCGCCGGTATTGACGTCGATCGTCGTCAGCGCCTCGGTCTGGTCGAACATCAGGTAGCCGCCGGACTTCAGCGGCACCTTGCGCTCCAGCGCGCGCTCGATCTCGTCCTCGACGCCGTACAGGTCGAAGATCGGGCGCGGGCCCTCGAACAACAGGATGCGCCCGGCCAGCGCCGGCATGAAGGCGCGGGTGAAGGCGATCATGCCGGCATGCGCCGCCGGCGCGTCCACCAGCACGCGATCGACCTGCTCGCCCAGCAGGTCGCGCAGCACGCGCATCGGCAGCGCCAGGTCCTCGTGCACCAGCGCCGGCGCCGCAGCCCGCGCGCCGCCCTCGCGGACCAGCTCCCACAGGCGGCGCAGGAACAGCCTGTCCGCGCGCAGCGCGGCGGCATCCGCGCCTTCGGCGGCGGTGCGGACGATCCAGCCGCCGCCGTCCCCGTCGGCCTGCTGCACGGCTTCCCGCAGCCGCAGCCGCTCGCCCTCGTCGGCGATGCGCGCCGATACGCCGATGCCGTCGCCGCGCGGCAGGTGCACCAGGAAGCGCGACGGCAGCGTCATCTCCATGGTCAGCCGCGCGCCCTTGCTGCCGATCGGGTCCTTCTGGACCTGGACCAGCAGCTCGTCGCCCTCGTTGACCAGCGCGCGGACGTCGCCGCCGGCGGGGTCGATCTCGGCGGCGTGCAGGAAGGCGGAACGCTCGAGCCCGACGTCGACGAATGCAGCCTGCATGCCGGGCAGCACGCGCGTCACGCGCCCCTTGTAGATGTTGCCGGCGATGCCGCGCCGGCCCGCGCGCTCGATGAACAGCTCCTGTGCGACGCCGTCGCGGACAACGGCGGCGCGGCTCTCGCGCGGCGTGACGTTGACCAGGATCTCGACGCTCATGCAGCGGGCCGCCAACGCCGCACGCCGGCGGCGTCGAGCAGCGCCGCGGTCTCGAACAGGGGCAGGCCCATGACGCCGGAGAAACTGCCCTCGATCCGCGCCACGAACACGGCGCCGTAGCCCTGGATCGCATAGGCGCCGGCCTTGCCGGCCGGCTCGCCGGTCGCCCAGTAGCGGCGGCATTCATCCGCGGCCAGTGCACGGAACGTCACGCGGCTGACATTCAGCGCGCCGTGCAGGTCGCCGCCGTCGTGCAGCGCGACTGCCGTCAGCACGTCGTGGCGGCGGCCGGACAGCGCCGCCAGCATCGCGACACAGTCGTCCTCGCCGGCCGGCTTGCCGAAGATCCGGCCGTCCAGCACGACCGTCGTGTCCGCGGCCAGCACCGGCCGGTCGGCGCGGCCGGCGAGCGCCTGGCGCGCGGCCAGCGCCTTCTCGCGCGCGAGCCTTTGCACGTAGTCGGCCGGCTCCTCGTTTGCGCCCGGTCGTTCGTCGAGCTCGGCGGCCCAGGTTTCGTGGCGCACGCCGATCTGCGTCAGCAACTGGCTGCGCCGCAGCGACGCCGACGCCAGGAAGATGGACTCGTAACCCATTGAACCGCAAGGATAGCCCGAATCAGGCGCGATGGTATGGGTGGCCCTGCAACAGGCTGTGGGCGCGGTAGATCTGCTCCGCGACCATGACCCGCACCAGGGCGTGCGGCCAGGTCAGCGGCGACAGGGACCAGTGGAAGTCCGCGGCCTGCGACAGCTCCGCATCCAGACCGTCCGGGCCGCCGACCAGGAGCGCGAGGTCGCGCCCGTCGGCCATGCGCGCGGCCAGCCAGCGCGCCAGTTCGGGGGTGGTCATGCTGCGGCCGCCCACCTCGAGCGCGACGACGTAGTCGCGCGCGCCGATCGCGGCCTTCATGCGCGCGGCCTGCCGGGCCAGCGGGATCTCGACGAGCTCGAACCGGAGCGTGCGCCCGAAGCGCTTCGCGTATTCGGCGACGCCTGCGTTGGTCCAGTCCGGCAGGCGGGTGCCGGCCGCTATCAGCCGGATGCGCATGCGGGACGCAGGTCCCACAGCTTTTCGAGGCCGTAGAACTCACGGATGCGAGGCAGCATCACGTGCACGATCAGGTCCTGCAGGTCCACCAGCACCCACTCGCCCTCGCGCTCGCCCTCGATGCCGTGGGCGCGGTGGCCGGCCTGGCGGCAGCGCTCGACCAGGCGGTCGGCAATCGACTTGACGTGCCGGTCGGAAGTGCCGGTCGCGACGATCATCGTGTCGGTCACGTCGGTGAGCTTGCGGACGTCGAGGACCTTGACGTTGACGGCCTTCATGTCGGCGAGGGCGGCAATGGCGATGTCGGTCAGGGCGCCAGGTGATTTCCTGGTCTTTTTCGGGCGGCTGGCGGGTCGTTTTCTCGTCGTGCGCGTGGCGGTCATTCCTTCGTTTCACCTGGCCGGGCGTAGCTGCCCCTGGCGAGGATGATCCTACGCGCCGCCTCGGGCATCAAGTAGCGCGGATCGCGGCCGGCCGCGACCACCCTGCGCACGGCACTCGACGACAGGTCGAGCTGGGTGCCCTGGCTGACATAAATACGGCCGGCCGGGCTCGCCGCCAGCGCCGCCGGGTCGTCGCAGCGCCGCTCCCGCAGCAGCGCGGCGGCCAGGCCCTGCGCCGGCGCCGCGGCCTTGGGCCGGATTGCGATCACCAGGTGCGCCAGCGCGATGAGCTCGGCCGCGCGGTGCCAGCGGTCGAGGCCGGCGAATGCGTCCATGCCCATGATCAGCGCAATCGGTTGCGAACCGCGCTCGGCGCGCAGCTCCTCGAGCGTCAGCACCGTGTAGGACGGGCCGGCGCGCCGCAGCTCGCGATCGTCCACGAGGAACCGCTCGTCGTCCTGGACGGCAGCCCGCACCATCGCCAGCCGCGTGGCCGCATCCGCCAGCGGCGCCGCCCGGTGCGGCGGATCCCCGGCCGGCAGGAAGGCAAGGCGCTCCAGGCCCAGCAGCTCGTGCAGTTCATGGGCCGTGCGCAGGTGCCCGTAGTGGATCGGGTCGAACATCCCGCCGAATACGCCGAACGGGCGCATGCCGGCTCAGGCGGCGGGTGCGACGGGGACGCGCACGCCCGCCAGCGCGCCGACCAGGCCGGTCAGCGTGGTCCAGGGATCGCCGCGTGCGAGGCCCTTGATCTGGCGGTCCGCGCGCGCAGCCAGCTGGAACAGCGGCGCCAGCGGCTGGCCGGCCGTGCGCGCGGCGGCGCGGCGCAGCAGCGCCGCGCGCTGTTCCGCCTGCCGTCCGTAGCCGCCGGGCACGCCGCGCGGGCCGCGCGCGTCGGCCAGCGCCCGCAGCTCCCGGCACAGCGCCCACAACACGAGCGGCGGCTCGGTGCCCTCCGCCCGCAGCCCGTCCAGGATGCGCAGGCCGCGCGCGGCATCGCCGGCAAGCGCCGCCTCGCCGAGCTGGAACACGTCGTAGCGCGCGCTGTTCGCGACCGCCGACCGGACTGCCTCGATGCCGACGCTGCCGCCGCCGGCATGCAGCAATGCCAGCTTCTCGATCTCCTGGTGCGCGGCGAGCAGGTTGCCTTCCACCCGCTCGGCGAGCAGCTCCGCGCCCGCAGCGTCGATCGCGAGCCCGAGGCGCGCGGCGCGGCCGGCGATCCATTGCGGCAGCCGCCCGATCTCGACCGGCCAGGACTGCACGACGACGCCGTGCTGCTCGAACGCCTTGAACCAGGCCGTGCTCCAGGTGTCGCGCTCTGGCCGCGACGTCACGACCAGCAGCAGCGTGTCCGGCACCGGGTCCGTCGCCAGCGCCGCCAGCACCGCGCCGCCCTCCTTGCCGGGCCGCGGGCTCGGCAGGCGCAGCTCGATGATGCGGCGCTCGGCGAACAGCGACAGCGCGCGGCTCGCCGCCTGCAGTTCCCCCCAGTCGAAACCGCGCTCGGCGACGAACAGCTCGCGGCCGGTGAAGCCCGCGGCGCGCGCGCAGGCGCGCACGGCATCGGCCGCCTCGCCGACCAGCAGCGGCTCGTCGCCGGCGATCAGCCAGGCCGCCGCGAGCGGCTGTTCGAGCGCGCGCGGCAACTGCTCGGTATTGATGCGCATGGGGCGATCCTAATGCGCGGGATAACGGTCCACAATGCTAAGATCCGCCGCCATGAACACCCCGCGCCTGCGCGCTTTTGCATCGATTCCCGCGCTGCTGCTCGCCGCATCGACGGCGCTGGCGGCGGAGCGGCCCGCCTTCCAGGTCGCCGCGCATGCCGGCTACCGGGCCGGCGGCAGCCTCGAGGACGAGCTGACCGGCGAGGACCGCGACCTCGACGAGGGCGGCAGCTTCGCGCTGGCGCTCGAGCTGCGCTACCGGCCCGGCGACGACCGCTTCTACCAGCTCTGGTATTCCCGCCAGGAATCGGCCGTGGAAGACGCGCTCGGCCGCTACGACGTGGACATCGAGTACCTGCACCTCGGCGGCACGATCCCGATCGGCGAGTACGAGCGCGCGCAGCCTTATTTTTCCGCCGGGCTGGGCGCGACGAGGTTCTCGTCGTCGGAGCCGGGCGCCAACGACGAGACGCGATTCTCGGGTTCGCTCGCCTTCGGCGTCGCCGTGCCGCTGTCGGAGCACGCGGCGCTGCGCTTCGAGGCGCGCGGTTACCTGACGGCGGTGGATACCGACAGCGCCATCTTCTGTCGCTCGGACAATGGCACCGGCTTCTGCCGCGTGGTGGCGAGCGGCTCGACGCTCGGCCAGGTCGAGGCCCTCGCCGGGATCGCGTTCCGCTTCTAGGGCGGCGGTGCGCCGGCCTGCAGCCAGGCCGCGAGCAGCCGGATCTGCGTGTCGTCGAGGCGTCCGCCGAATGCCGGCATCACGCCGTTGCGGCCAGCCGCGATCGACTCGATCACCGCCGCGCGGTCGCCGCCGTAGGTCCAGGCTGAGTCATTGAGCGCCGGCGCGCCGAGCAGCGCGTTGCCGCTGCCGTCGGCGCCGTGGCAGGCCATGCACAGCTGCTGAAACCGCGCCGCGCCCGCGGCGACGGCTTCCGCGCCCGCCTCGCCGCGCGCAAGGGCGAGCACGTAGTCGGCCAGTTCCGCCACGCCCTGCTCGCCCGCGACGGCCAGCCAGGCGGGCATCACCGCCTGCCGCCCCGCATGGATGGACGCGACGATCTGCGACTCCTCGCCGCCCCACTGCCAGGCGGCATCGGTCAGGTCGGGGAACTGCCGCGCCTGTCCGGCGGCGTCCCCGCCATGGCAGGAACTGCAATGGTTGTTGAAGATGCGCGCGGCCGAGCGCATCGCCGCCGGTTCCGCGGCGATTGCCGCCAGCGGCTCGCCGAGCAGGCGGCGGCGCTCGGCGCCGAAGGTCGCCTCGTAGTCGTCGAAGCGCCCGGCAATGTGGCTGCCCTGGGACCATTCGAGTGCGCCGCGCCAGGTGCCGAGCCCCGGGTACAGCATCACGTAGATCACGGACACGGTCATCAGCGCCAGGATGAACCAGAACCACCAGATCGGTGCCGGCCGGGCGCCCTCGCGCAGCGTCTCGTCCCAGACTTCGTGCTCGCCGGCGTCGTCGCCGCCGCGGTACACGTCGATGACGAACCACAGCAGCGCGATGAACGTCGTGACCGTGATCGCGACGATCCATCCGCCCCAGAATTCGGTGGGCATGTCAGCCACGGCGTTCCTCGTCTTCGAGCGGGATGCGCGACGCCGCGTCGAGATAGGCGCGGCTGCCGCGCAGCGAAACCCAGACGATGACGGCGATCATGAAGGCCGTGACCAGCATGTCGCCGACGAAGATGTACCAGGTCATGGCGGCGGCGCTCCTTCCAGGCTGCGGCCGAGCGACTGCAGGTAGGCAATGACCGCGTCGAGCTCGGTTCGCCCGGCGAGCGCGTCCGGCGCCGCCTCGATCTCCGCGGCAGCGTACGGGTGGCCGAGCCCGGCCAGCGCGCGCATTCGCGCCTGGATGCTGCCACCGCGGTCGGCGGGGTTGCGCGCGAGCCAGGGATAGGCCGGCATGATCGACGACGGCACGACTGCGCGCGGGTCGAGCAGGTGCAGGCGGTGCCAGGCATCGCTGTAGCGGCCGCCCACGCGCGCCAGGTCGGGGCCGGTGCGCTTCGAACCCCACAGGAACGGCCGGTCGTAGGCGAACTCGCCGGCGCGCGAGTACGGCCCATAGCGCTTGACCTCCGCCAGCAGCGGTCGCACCTGCTGCGTGTGGCAGGTCCCGCAGGACTCGCGGATGTAGACGTCGCGCCCCTCGAGCTCGAGCGCCGTGTACGGCACCAGCCCGGGCGCGGGGTGCGCATGGCCGTCGCCGGTCACGATCGGCAGCAGCTGCACCATGCCGCCGATCGACGACACCAGCAGGATGCCGAAGATCAGCAGCCCGGAATTGCGCTCGAGCCGTCGGTGCAGCGACATCCAGCTCATGCCGGCGGCCTCGCCACGACCGTCGCCCGGCCGGCGAAGGTCTTCGCCAGGTTCCAGGCCATCAGCACCGCGCCGGCCAGGAACAGGAGCCCGGCGAAGAAGCGCAGCAGGTAATAGGGATTCATCGCCGCCATCACGTCGTTGAAGCTGAAGCGCACCTCGCCGAGCTCGTCGAGCGACAGCCACAGCACGCCCTGCGACACGCCCGCGCCCCACATCGCCAGCACGTACAGCATGGTGCCGGCGAGCGCCAGCCAGAAATGCGCGTTGGCGAGCCGCGTGCTCCACAGCGGCGCGCCGGCGAGGCGCGGCACCAGGAAATAGAAGGTGCCGAAGGTGATCAGCGCGTTCCAGCCGAGCGCGCCGGAGTGCACGTGGCCGATGGTCCACTCGGTGAAGTGGCTGAACACGTTGACGCTCTTGATCGCCAGCATCGGCCCCTCGAAGGTCGCGAGGCCGTAGAAGGCGAGCGACAGCACGATGAACTTGAGCGCCGGGTCGGTCCTGAGCTTCTGCGCGGCGCCCGCGACCGTCATGATGCCGTTGACCATCGTCGCCCAGGACGGCGCCAGCAGGATCAGGCTCATCACCATGCCGAGCGACTGCACCCATTCCGGCACGGCGTGGTAGTGCAGGTGGTGCGGCCCGGCCCAGATGTAGGTGTAGACGAAGGCCCAGAACGCGACGATCGACAGCCGGTAGCTCCAGATCGGCTGCTCGGCGTGCTTCGGCAGGAAGTAGTACAGCATGCCGAGGAAGCCGCCGGTCAGCAGGAAGCCGACCGCATTGTGCCCGTACCACCACTGCACGACGGCATCCTGCGCGCCGGCGAACAGCGAATAGGATTTCCCGAGCGTCGCCGGCAGCGCCAGGCTGTTCACCACGTGCAGCATCGCGACGACGATGATCAGCGCGCCGTAGAACCAGTTGGAGATGTAGATCGACTCGACCCGGCGGCGCGCGATCGTGCCGAAGAACACCACCGCGAAGGCGACCCAGGCGACCGTGATGGCGATGTCGAACGGCCACTCCAGCTCGGCGTATTCCTTGCCCGAAGTCCAGCCGGCGAGGATCGAGGCCGCGCCCAGGACGATCGCCAGCTGCCAGGCCCAGAACAGGACCCACGCGAGCCAGGGCGCGAACAGGCGCACGTGCGAGGTGCGCTGCACGCTGTAGAACGCGGTCGCGATCAGCGCCGAGACGCCGAACCCGAACAGCACGAGGTTGGTGTGCGCGGTGCGCAGGCGGCCGAACGACAGCTCCGCGAAGCCGAAGTCGATCGTCGGCCAGACCAGCTCGGCCGCGACGTAGACGCCGGCCGCCATGCCGGCAAGCGCCCAGAACACGGCGCAGTACAGGAACGCGGTGACGACGCGGTCCTCGTAGTGCGCCGCCGTCATGCGCCGATCAGCGGGCCGATGCCGCTGCCCCACAGGGCGACCGTGATGCCGAGCAGGCTGACGAAGGCCACGAACAGGTAGGCGATCAGCGCCGAGGCCATCAGCATGCCGCGGTTCGGCCCGGTGCCGAGCACGACCGGCAGGCCGCGGTACAGCAGGTACATGCACCAGATCAGCACCGGCACCAGCACCAGGACGTTGAAGAACGCGTGCGGATAGAGATGCACGACGCTGCCGACCGCGAGCGGCGCGCCGACGATCGCCATCAGCGCCAGGCAACGGCCGAACGACCGGCTGGCGTCGTAGGTGACCGCCATCCAGCGGGCGACGACCGCTCCGCTCAGGAAGCCGAACAGCAGCGCCACGAAGTACGCGGCACAGATGGCGAGCACGGTGGCCTGCGGCAGGAACACCGGCTCGACGCCGAGACGCCAGCCGAAGCGCAATGTGCCGACGTAGGCGAACAGCGGCGGCAGCAGGCCGAGCCACAGTGCGAAGCCGAAGAATACCCGCGGCGCCGACGGCTCCGCGGCGGCGAGGGCCGCGAACACGGCCTGCGGGCGGAACAGCACCCGGTACAGGGAGGCGATGGAGAAGCGGACGGGCATGTGGCGTTTTAAACCAGCGCTCGGGCCCGCGAATTGACCTGGATCAAGGCCGCCCTTCCCGGGCGGCAGCGGCCCGTAGGATAATGATGCCGTGAGGCGCTCGATCGCATTGCTGTTCGCGGTGCTGCTGCTCGCGGCCCAGTCCGCGCGCCTGGCGCACGAGCACGCCGATGACGCACGCCCTGCCGGCCAGCAGGCGCAGGTCTGCGAACTGTGCACTGCCTTCCAGGCCGGCGCCCCCGCGCCCGATCCCGTCGCCGCCGCACGCCACGTCGCGGTCGTCATCTCCCCCGCCATTCCTGCCGCGCAACCCGCGCCCCCGGCCCGCGCCGCGGCAGCACACCGCAGCCGCGCCCCGCCTCTCGTCCATTCCATCTGATCCCGGCCCCGGCGCAGCGCGCCGGCGTTCGACATCATTGGAGTGGAATCATGAAGTCTCAGTTGCTGACTGGCGGCATTGCGTGCGCCGTCTTTTCCACCGCCGCCATTGCGGCGGATCCCCATCCCCGCGACCTCGAGGAGGTCGTCGTCACCGCGGCGCCGATCGCGATCGGCGCGCAGAGCATGGCGCAGCCGGCGAGCGTGCTCGCGGGCGATGCGCTGGCGCTGGCACGCGCGCCGACGATCGGCGACACGGTCGCGCGCGAGCCCGGCGTCACCGCGACATTCTTCGGCCCGGCCGCTTCGCGGCCGGTGATCCGCGGCCTCGGCGGCGACCGCGTGCAGATCCTGACCGACGGGCTGGCGACGCTCGACGCATCCGGCGTGTCCGACGACCATGCGGTCGCGATCGACCCGGCGCTCGCCGACCAGATCGAGGTGCTGCGCGGCCCGGCGACACTGCTGTACGGCAGCGGTGCCGCCGGCGGCCTCGTCAATGTCGTGACCAATCGCCTGCATGAGCACGGCGCGCACGGCCTGCGCGGGCTCGCCGAATTGCGCGGCGACACCGCGCTGGGCGAACGCGCCATTGCCGCCCGCGTGGACGGCGGCAGCGAGCGCCACGTCCTGCATGCGGACGGCGTGGCGCGAGACACGGACGATTTCGACGTGCCGGACGACGCCGGCGGCAAGGTGCCGAACAGCTGGAGCGAGACCCGGTCGCTCGGCGCCGGCGCGAGCTGGATCGGCGATGCGGCCACGGCGGGCGTCGCCTACAGCCACTACGACACGCAATACGGCGTGCCGAACGAGGACGTGCGCATCGACCTGCAGCAGGACCGCGTCGATTTCGCCTCGCGCATCGGCCTGCCCGGCGAGGGCGCGCCGACCCTGCGGCTGCGCGGCGCAGCCAACGACTACCGGCACTCCGAGATCGAGCCCGGCGGCGAGGTCGGCACGCGCTTCGACATCGACGGCCGCGAACTGCGCCTGACGCTCGACGACGAGCTGCCCGGCGGCTTCGCGGCGACCGCCGGCCTGCAGTGGCAGCAGGTCGAATTGCGGGCGGCCGGCGAAGAGGCCTTCGTGCCGGACTCGAAGACCCAGGAATACGGGCTGTTCGGCTTCGCCCGCCGCGCGGCGGGCGCGGGCACGCTCGAGCTCGGGCTGCGGGCCGACCACCAGCGGATCGAGGTCGATGCGCTGCCGGATTACACGGGCACGGCGCTCAACGCCTCGGCCGGATTCACGCTGCCGGCGGGCGATGCCGTCGAGTTGCTCGGCCAGGTCGTGCTCAGCGAGCGCCATCCCGGCGCGACCGAGCTCTACGCCGACGGCCCGCATGCGGCGACGCAGCAGTTCGAGGTCGGCGACGCGTCCCTCGACATCGAGCGCGGCTGGACCGTGGACTTCGGCCTGCGGCGCAAGGGCGGCCGGGCGCAGGCCGAGCTGCGCACGTTCGCCAGCCGCTACGACGGCTACATCTATCTCGCGCCGACCGGCGAGGTCGAGGACGGGCTGCCGGTCTACCAGTACCGGCAGCGCGACGCCGAGTTCTATGGCTTCGAGGGCTCGCTGGCCTTCGCGCTGGGCGCCGGCGAGGCGACGACGCTGACGCTCCGTTCCGACTACGTGCGCGGCAGGCTCGCCTCGGGCGGCGACCTGCCGCGCATCCCGCCGTGGCGCGCCGGCGTCGAGCTCGCATGGCAGGGCGCCGCCACCAGCGCGTCGCTCGACGTCCTGCACGCATTCGACCAGGACGACGTCGCCGAGCTCGAGACGACGACCGGCGGCTACACGCTGGTCACGGCCGAGCTCGGCTGGCGGCCTGCCTGGGCCGGGCTGGACACGCTCGTGTTCCTCAAGGCGAGCAACCTGCTGGACGAGGTCGCGCGCCTGCACACCTCGCCGCTCAAGGACGACGTGCCGCTGCCCGGCCGCTCGATCGGCGCCGGCGTCCGGATCGCGTTCGGCGGCGAGGGCCGCTAGGATGGGAATCATGAGTCGACGCGAGCTCTACCCGCCCGTCGAGCCGCGCCGCCAAGGCATGCTCGCGGTCGGCGACGGCCACGACGTCTACTGGGAGGAATGCGGCAACCCGGACGGCAAGCCGGTCGTGTTCCTGCACGGCGGGCCGGGCGCAGGCTGCGACGCGCGCGCGCGCCGCTTCTTCGACCCGGCGCGCTATCGCATCGTCCTGTTCGACCAGCGCGGCTGCGGCCGCAGCCGCCCGCACGCCAGCCTCGAGCACAACACGACCTGGGACCTGGTCGCCGACATCGAGCGCCTGCGCGAAATGCTGGGCATCGCGCGCTGGCAGGTATTCGGCGGGTCCTGGGGCTCGACGCTGGCGCTCGCCTATGCCGAGACGCACCCGTCGCGGGTCACGGAGCTGGTGCTGCGCGGCATCTTCATGCTGCGCAAGGCCGAGCTCGACTGGTTCTACGAGGAAGGCCTCGGCGCCAGCGCCATGTACCCCGACCTGTGGGAAGACTTCGTGGCGCCGATCCCGCCGGCGGAACGCGGCAACATGATGCGCGCCTATCACCGCCGGCTGACCGGCGGCGACCGCGCCGCCGCGCTGGCCGCGGCGCGCGCCTGGGCGGTGTGGGAAGGATCGACCAGCTACCTGCTGATGGACCTGGACAACGTCCGCAAATGGGGCGAGGAGGAATTCGCCCTCGCGGTCGCGCGCATCGAGTGCCATTACTTCGTGCATGGCGGCTTTCTCGAGCGCGAGAGCCAGCTGCTCGACAACGTCGGCCGCATCCGCCACATCCCGGCAGTGATCGTGCAAGGACGTCACGACGCGGTCTGCCCGATGATGACCGCCTGGGACCTGCACCGCGCCTGGCCCGAGGCCGAGCTGCGCGTCGTGGCCGACGCCGGCCATTCCGCGCTCGAGCCGGGCATCACCGACGAGCTGATCCAGGCGACCGACCGCTTCGCCTGATAAATGGGACAGACACTATTTTGGCGATGCCAAAATAGTGTCTGTCCCATTTATCAGTTTTAGCATTCAGGGACGTTGACGGCGAGGCCGCCCTGCGAGGTTTCCTTGTAGTGCGTCGACATGTCGAGGC
>CAYXUJ010000014.1:0-38240 GCA_964468395.1 uncultured Steroidobacteraceae bacterium | reverse complement strand
GGTCTGGCAATTGCGGATGTCCTGCGGGAAGTGGATGTCCGACCACTCGTGCAGCACTCCGCCGAAGCCGACGATCTCGTAGCCCTCGCGGGCGGAATGGATGTTGTGGATCAGCCGCTTCATGTCCACGCTGTTGCCGGTGTCACCGTCGGTGGAGAACGGGTTGTGGCAGGTGACGCAATACTCGACGTCGGTGCGCGGGCCGCCGTGGAAATTGAGCACGTCATGGCAGGCATTGCAGGTGTCGTTGTCGACGACCAGGCGCGTGAAAGTAGGCGCGCCGCCAGCCGGCACGAAGTCGAACACGCCATTGCCGGTGATCGGGGCCTGGTTGCGGATCTCGATGCCGAGCCGGTGCGTCCGGGTCGCGTCGTAGGCGGGCGCGCCGGTGTAGGCCGTCAACGCGCTGGCAAACGTGTATCGATACGTGCCGTCGTTGTTGTCGACGAACCGGGCCGTGGCAGCGGTCTCGGTCGTGCCTTGCCGGGCGCCGGAATTGAGGCGAGAAACGTACGACTGCCAGGCGCTGGATCCGCCGCCGGTGCCCGGCGCCAGCTGTGCCAATGCAAAACGGGCATCGCCGGCGGGCAGGCCGATCAGCCCCTGGTTCAGTTCGTTCGAAAGACGGAATGAAACGACCGGCGCGCCCCCGCCGGCAGGCAC
Source organism: uncultured Steroidobacteraceae bacterium (assembly GCA_964468395.1). Classification (GTDB taxonomy): domain Bacteria; phylum Pseudomonadota; class Gammaproteobacteria; order Steroidobacterales; family Steroidobacteraceae; genus SCUD01. The sequence continues at coordinate 37,577 of CAYXUJ010000014.1, read as the reverse complement.
GGTAACGCTGTTGACGGTGATGTTGATCGTGTCGGCGCTGTCGATCGGCACGCCGCCGCCGCCGCCGGGCGGGCCGGGAGGTCCCGGCGGGCCGCCGGCCCCGGGCGGGCCCTGCGGTCCCTCATCCGAGCCGCTGTCGCTGCATCCCGCAAACAGCAGGCCCGAGAGGAGGAGGATGCCCAGGCGACTCGCCGGCTTTGCGTCCATGTTTTCCCCTGCGCGCGAATGAACTCCGGCGACGCGAGTTCCACGCAGTGCATGAAATCAGACGCATGGCGCGAGGTAATTGATCCAGGTCAATTGCGCGGCTCGCCCCCCCCTCAGAAGCTGCCGAAGAATCCGATCAGCACCAGCGCCAGCAGCGTCAGGCCGCAGACGAGCAGCACGATGCCCAGGATCCTGGATCCCAGGGTCATCGCGGGCGACGGCACGTCCACGAGGTATTGCTCGAGTTGGCCGTTCGCCACCAACTCGTCGTATTCGAGCGTGTGCTCGCGCCGGAATTCCTCGAGCGGCACGGTGCCGGTGAACATCGAGATGTCCGGCGGCGGGAACCGGTCCGGCCGGAAGTGGTTGTTGAAGAAATGCACGGTGAACAGGAACAGGATTGCCAGGAAAGCCTCCTCGCCGTGCGCCAGCGCGGCGACATTGAAGATCCAGCCCGGCCATACCGACGCAGTCAGTTCCTTGAACCACAGCATCAGGCCGCTGCCGCCGACGATGGCCAGGCCCCAGAACGGCGCCCAGTAGTCGAACCGCTCCCAGTAAGTCCAGCGCCCGAACACCGGACGCGGCGCCTTGCCGATGAACCAGAGGAACATCGCCTTGATGTCGCGCAGGTCCTGCAGGCTCGGCACCAGCGACGTGTGGCCGAACCAGTTGAACGTCCGCCAGCGCGGGATGAAGCGCACGGCGAAGTAGAGGATGTGGCCGACAAACAGCGCGAGGATGATCACCGCCGCCACCCGGTGAATGATCGCCGCCGATTTCGGCCCGCCGAGCGCCTGCATCACTGCCGCGGCCCAGCCGGTTTCCGCATAGAACGCCGCCATGCCGGTCAGCGACAGAACCATCAGGGCTACTGCGAACAGCAGGTGGACGATCCGCCAGCCCAGGCTGAATCGCCGCACATGCCTGCCCCGCACATGCGGCAACTGGTCCACCTGCACGTGCGGCCGCGCCTTGCGAGTCTGGCGGTCCTTGTACTCGCGGTAGAACCACAGGGCCGAGTGAGTCCAGAAGAACAGGAACACGCCGATGATCAGTCCCGCCATGAACTTCGAGGCGATCCACATGTGCGGGTAACGCTCGAAATCGTCGGTCGTGGCATGCGGCTCGAAAGTGACGAAGCCGGCAGTCGCTCCTGCATGGCACTTGCGGCAGGTCTCGAGGCGATTGTCCGCGTGCACGGTGGAGGCGGGGTCCCGGACGCGCTGGATGCCGTGGCTCCCGTGGCAGTCGAAACACGTGGCGGTGTAGGCGTAGCCGAGCGTCGTGACCTTGCCGTGGTAGGTTTGTGAATAGGACTTCAGCTTGTCCTGGTGGCAGCCGCCGCAGTTCTTCGTGATCGCGAGCCGCGCCGGGTCGGTCGCCGGGTTCTCGACGTCGTGGGTCGTGTGGCAGTCGGAACAGGTCGCGGCTTGCGGATTGCCCTTTTGCAGCACCTCGATCCCGTGCACGGAATCTGCGTAGTCAGCGAGCTGCTGCGCATGGCATCGGCCGCAATCGTTCGGCAGCTCCAGGCGCCAGGCCTGGCGCTCCGCGCTGCCCTGCGGAAAGACGTAATGCGCGTCGTGGCAGTCGTAGCAGGTCGCATTGGTGTGCGACTGGTCCTCGATGCTGGGCCGCGCGTGGATCGACCGCATGTAGCGATCGATCTGGTCCTTCACCATCCCGAGCTTGGCGGCATCGCCGGTCGCGCCGTCCTGCTGCGCCGCTTCCCACAACTGCTCGTGGCAACGCACGCAACCGACCTTGAAGTCGCCGCTCTTCTGGTGCGGGATCCCCGTAATGTCCTGGTGGCAGCCGACGCAGGCCTGGCCGCCGTGGGCGCTGGCGCCGAATTTCTCCGGCATCACATGCAGCGACCGTGGCTGGCCATCCGCGTCCGGCATCGCGAAGCCTTCGATGCCGTGGCAGGCGAGACAGAATGAATTGTCGGCAGCGATGGCTACCGTTGCGGCGCAGCCAAGGACACAGCTCAGCGCGAGCGCAACCAGGCGCGCAATCCGAAGCCGCAACTTCATGACCGGGCTTGCACGCAGGCTCAGTTGTTCCGGGCGCCTTCCTGGACCCAGGCCTTCAACGTCTCGATCTCCCGCTTGTCGAGCTGTTCGCGGCCGTGGGGCATCCGGATCGACGGATGCGCACGACCCTCCACCAGGATGATCAGGTTGCTAGCGAGCGGATCGCCCGGCACGACGAATGCGCCATACCGGCCGCCCTTCATGAGCGACTCGTAGCTGCTCATGTCGAAGCCGCTGGCGTCGAAGCCGGCGCCTCCGGGGACATGGCACTCGAGGCAGTACTTGTCGAGGATCGGCCGCACGTCGGCGCTGAAGCTGATATTTTTCGGCGCGCACGCGGCGAGTGCGGCCAGGCAGCCTGCCGCCACCGCGAAATGACGGGTGTGCATGTACATCGGCAATCCCCCTCCCGGCCCGCGCACCGGGCGCTTACTTCATCTCGCTGAGGATGTACTCCACGGATGCCCTGACATCGGCTTCCGTTGCCGCGCCGCCCTTCGGCGGCATCATGCCCTTGCCCTTCATGATGACGGCGGTCACTTCGTCGACCCCCATCTTCACGAATGGCGCCCACGCCGCCTTGTCGCTGGTCTTGGGCGCCATCATCGCGTGGCAACCGGCGCAGGCTTTGTCCCACACCGCCTTGCCATCCGCGGCGGCGGCCGGAATCGCCATCAGTGCGGCACCGGCAATTCCCATGATCAAGTGCAACACTCTGTGCATGTGCGCCTCCTGATGCTCCGACCACAAATTATCACTTCGGGCTCAAAGCGAATTGACCTGGATCAAGTCCAATACCGGCGAGGAGCGTAATCTCGGCTGGCCCAACCCGGGGACGAAGCCATGCAGGTCCGGATGACGCCCGTCGAAGTTCCGCCGCTGCCCGCGTATCTCGTGGACACCTACTCGTGGGCATACCTGCATCCGCGCAGCCTGCGCTGGCTCGACCGGCACCTCGTCGTCAACGGCATCCTGTGGGGAAACTACCGCGGCCTGGTGCGCGCCGCGTGCAGTGAATTCGCCGGCGGTCAACGCGTGCTGCAGGCCGCCAGCGTCTACGGCGACCTGTCGAGTCGCCTTGCCGCGCGCCTCGGCAATCATGGTTTTCTCGATGTCATCGACGTGGCGCCGCTCCAGGTCGAGCACTGCCGGCGCAAGCTTGCGGGTCGATCGAATGTGCGGGTCCGGGTGGCGGATGCCGCAAATCCCGGCGAGGGCGGGTACGACGGCGCCTGCTGTTTCTTCCTGCTGCACGAAGTGCCCGACTTGACCAAGCGCCAGATCGTCGACGCCTTGCTCGGCGCCGTGCGCCCCGGCGGCAAGGTCGTAATCGTGGATTATCACCGGCCGGCCCGATGGCATCCGCTGCGCCCCGTCATGTCGGCTGTCTTTCGCTGGCTGGAGCCGTTCGCCAGCAGCCTGCTGTCCTGCCAGGTCGCCGACCTGGCGTCGCAGCCAGCGCACTTCAGCAGCCGCAAGGAAACCCGCTTCGGCGCGCTGTACCAGAAGGTCGTCCTGGAGCGCACCTGCTAGTCTGATATAGTGCAGCCGGTCCTGCGGCCAGGTGGCAGTTTCGCTTGCAAGCTTTTCATTTTGCAGGAATTTCCGGCAGGGATTTGCACGTGTGGCGCGGCGAGCGCCACGTGTTGCGCGGCACGTCCATCGACGTGGGCGCCCGCGAGCTGAAGCACGTGGCAGGACCGAATGGCGCCGGCAAGACGACACTGCTGCGGGTGCTCGCCGGACTGCTGGCGCCGGAGCAGGGGAGCGTCACCTGGCGCGGCCAGCCGATCGGCGCCGACCGCGCCGCCTATGCCGCGGCCTTCAGCTACCTCGGACACAGCGACGGCCTGAAGCCGGAATTCACCGCGCGCGAGAACCTGGCCTTCGAAGTCGGCCTGCGGCGCCGGCTCGATGCGGACGCGATCGACGCGGCGCTGGTGCGCGTCGGGCTGGCGGATGCGCGTGAACAGCCGGCGCGATCGCTGTCGGCGGGCCAGCGGCGCCGGCTGGCAATCGCGCGCGTACTGCTGACGGGCGCGTCGCTGTGGATCCTCGACGAGCCGTTCACCAACCTCGACAGCGCCGGCGTCGAGCGCCTGGCCACGATCATTGCCGAGCACCTGGACGCCGGCGGCGCAGCCGTCATCGCCGCACACCAGCCGCCCGCCATTCCGAATCACGCCGCCGAGCGGCTGGACCTCGACTGATGGCCGCCACCGGGGCATTTGGCGCCGCCTGGCTGATGTACCGGCGCGACCTGCTGCTGGCTTTCCGCCACTGGGACCAGGTCGCGCAGCCGGTGGTGTTCTTCGCCATGGTCACGACGCTGTTCCCGCTGGCGCTCGGGCCGGAACTCGGGGAGTTGCGCCAGCTCGCCGGCGGCGTGCTGTGGGTCGCGGCGCTGCTCGCCGCGCTGCTCGGCCTCGAATTCCTGTTCCGCGCCGACCATGCCGACGGCACGCTGGAGCAGATCCTGCTGTCGGGCCAGCCGCTGGCGCTGCTGGCGCTGGCCAAGGGCGCCGCGCACTGGACGGTCTGCGGCCTGCCGCTGGTGCTGGCCTCGCCGTTGCTTGCGATCGGCCTCGGCGTGCCCGCTGAGGCATTATGTGCGGTGATGCTGTCGCTCGCGCTCGGCACCGGCATACTGAGCGCGCTCGGCGCCATCGGCGCGGCCCTGACCCTCGGGCTGCGCCGCGGCAGCACGCTGCTGTCGCTCCTGGTGCTGCCACTCGCGATGCCAGCGCTGATTTTCGGCGCGCGCGCAATCGACATGGCGATCCACGGCGACAGCGCGCGCGGGCCCCTGCTGCTGCTTGCCGCGATGCTGGTGCTGGCCGTGACGCTGGCGCCGCTCGCCGTCGCCGCGGCGCTGCGGATCAGCGTGGAGTGACCGGATGAACTGGACCTGGCTGCACAAGTTTGCCTCGCCGCCGCACGCCTACCGGCTCGCGGGCCGGCTCGCGCCATGGTTCGGCTGGCCGGCTTTCCTGCTGATCCTGGCCGGTCTCTATGGCGGGCTGGTGCTGGCGCCCCCGGATTACCAGCAGGGCGATGCGTTCCGCATCCTCTACGTGCACGCGCCGAGCGCGTGGATGTCCATGTTCATCTACGCGACCATGGCGATCGCCGCGGCCATCGGCCTGGTGTGGCGCATCAAGCTGGCGCATGCGGTCGCGGCCGCCTCCGCGCCGGTCGGCGCCTGGTTCACATTCCTCGCGCTCGCGACCGGCTCGATCTGGGGCAAGCCGATGTGGGGCACCTGGTGGGTCTGGGACGCGCGCCTGACGTCGGAGCTGATCCTGCTGTTCCTTTACGTCGGCCTGATCGCCTTGCGCGCGTCGATCGACGACCGCGAGCGCGCGGACCGGGCGACGGCTGTGCTGGCGATCGTCGGCGTCGTCAACCTGCCGATCATCCATTACTCGGTTTTCTGGTGGAACACGCTGCACCAGGGCTCGACCATCACCAAGCTCGGCAAGCCGTCGATCACCGGCGACATGCTGTGGCCGCTGCTGGTGATGATGGTCGCATTCACCCTTTATCATGGGGCAGTGCTGATGACACGATTGCGCGCGGAGATCCTGCGGCGCGAACGCGACGCCTCCTGGCTGCGCACGGAGCTCGGGACATGAACCTGGAGGAATTCCTGGCGATGGGCAAGTACGGCGCCTTCGTCTGGCCGTGCTTCCTGCTCGCGATCGCAGTGCTGGCCTGGAACGCGATTGCGGCCCGGCGGCTTCATGCGCAGGCGCGGAAACAGGCGCTGCGCCGGCTAGAGGCCGGCCGGAGGCCGGCATGACGCCGCGCCGCCGGAGGCTGCTGGCCGTGGTCGCCATCGTTGCCGGCGTCGGCGCGGCGACTGCCCTCGCCATGCTGGCCTTCCAGGACAACCTGCTCTATTTCTACAACCCGACCCAGGTGCTGGCGGGCGAGGCGCCGGTCGACCGGATGTTCCGGATCGGCGGCATGGTGACGGAGGGCAGCCTGCAGCGCACCGAAGGGACTCTCAAGGTCCGCTTCACCGTCACCGATTACCGCGAATCCATTCCGGTGCACTACGAGGGGCTGCTGCCGGACCTGTTCCGCGAAGGGCAGGGCGTCATCGCGCACGGACGCCTGGCCGGCAACGGCGAGTTCATCGCCGACGAAGTGCTGGCCAAGCACGACGAGAACTACATGCCGCCGGAAGTGGCCGAGTCGCTGCACCTGCCGACGCCGGCGCGATCCAGCGAATGATTCCCGAGATCGGGCATTTCGCGCTGATCCTCGCCCTGCTGCTGGCGATCGCGCAGGCGGTGTTCGGGCTCGGCGGCGCGCAGCGCCGGGATGCGGCCTGGATGGCGGCCAGCCGCTCGGCCGTGGTCGGGCAGTTCGTGTTCGTGGCCCTCGCTTTCGGCGCCCTGACGTACGCCTTCGTGCAGCGCGATTTCTCGGTGCTGTACGTCGCCACCAACTCCAATTCGCAGCTGCCGACCTTCTACCGGGTCGCCGCCGTCTGGGGCGCGCACGAGGGCTCGCTGCTGCTGTGGTCGCTGTGCCTGGCCGGCTGGTCGCTCGCGGTCGCGGCGCTGAGCGGCAGCCTCGAGGCGCCGTTCCGCAGCCGCGTGATCGGCATCCTCGGCCTGATCAGCATCGGCTTCATGCTGTTCATGCTGACGACGTCCAACCCGTTCGAGCGCCTGGTGCCCGCAGCCTTTGAGGGCCAGGACCTCAATCCGCTGCTGCAGGACTTCGCGCTCGCCGTGCATCCGCCGATCCTGTATCTCGGCTACGTCGGCTTCGCGGTGGCATTCGCCTTTGCCTGCGCGACGCTGCTGGAAGGGCGGCTGGATGCCGCCTGGGCGCGCTGGACGCGCCCCTGGACGCTGGCGGCGTGGATGTTCCTGACGGTCGGCATCGCGCTCGGCAGCTGGTGGGCGTATTACGAGCTGGGCTGGGGCGGCTGGTGGTTCTGGGACCCGGTGGAGAACGCGTCGTTCATGCCCTGGCTCGCCGGCACGGCGCTGATCCATTCGCTCGCCGTCACCGAGAAGCGCGGGCTGTTCAAGAGCTGGACGCTGCTGCTCGCCGTGACGGCATTCTCCCTGTCGCTGCTCGGCACCTTCCTGGTCCGCTCCGGCGTGCTGATCTCGGTGCACGCCTTCGCCACCGACCCCGCGCGCGGCATCTTCATCCTCGGGTTCCTGGTCGCCGTGATCGGCGGCGCGCTGCTCCTGTACGCCTGGCGCGCGCCGCAGCTGAAATCGGCGGCCGGCTTCGAGGTGACGTCGCGCGAGAGCTTCCTGCTCTACAACAATGCGCTGCTGGTTGCCGCACTCGGCCTGATCCTGCTCGGCACGCTGTACCCGCTGTTCATGGATGCGCTGGAACTCGGCAAGATCTCGGTCGGCCCGCCGTACTTCGAGCTGGTGTTCCTGGTGCCGATGCTGCCCTTGCTGGCCCTGCTCGGCGTCGGCATGCACGCAGCCTGGAAACGGGGCCTGCTGGGCAGCGTCCGTAATCGGCTGCTGGCGATCGCGGCCGGCTCGCTGGCGATCGCTGTCATCGCCGGCGCCGCGGCCTACGGCGAGGTCCGGCCATTGACCACCGTCGGCTTCGCGCTGGCGCTGTGGGTCATCGGCTCGTCGCTCGCGATCGTCGTGGTACGGCTGCGCGCGCGCCAGCCGGTGCCGGGCGCGGTGCTCGGGATGGTCATCGCGCACTTCGGCCTCGGCCTCAGCACGCTTGGCATCACCGGCGTGCAGTCGTTCAAGATCGAGAAGGACGTTGCGCTCGCGGTGGGCGAGGCGGCCACGATCGCGGGCTACGATTTCCGCCTGACGTCGCTCAAGGACGTGCAGGGACCCAACTTCATCGCGGTGGAGGGCGAGGTCGCCGTGTCGCGGGACGGCGCCCCGGTGACGACGCTGCGCCCGCAGAAGCGCCTCTACAACTCGGGCGGCAATCCGATGACGGAAGCGGGGATCGAGGTCGGCGCGGCGCGCGACCTGTTCGCCGCCCTCGGCGACGATCTCGGCCAGGGCCGGTGGAGCCTGCGGCTCCAGTACAAGCCGCTGATCCGCTACATCTGGCTGGGCGCGCTGCTGATCGCCCTCGGCGGCGGCATCGCGGCGCTGGATCGCCGCTACCGGCAAGGCGCGACCGCCCGCGCCGCGGCGCCCGCGGCCGCAGCCAGGGCGCGGGCACGATGAAGATCCGGCTGCGCTACCTGGTGCCGGCGGTCGTGTTCGCCGTGCTGGTCGGATTCTTCATCGCCGGCCTGCAACTCAACCCCGGCGAGATCCGCTCGCCACTGATCGGCAAGCCGGCGCCGGCCTTCGCCCGCGAGTCGCTCGCAGATCCCGCCTGGACGGTCGGCTCGGCCGATTTCGCCGGCCGGCCCTGGCTGCTCAACGTCTGGGCCACCTGGTGCGCCGGCTGCCGCGACGAGCACGCGACGCTGCTCGCCATTGCCCGCGAAAACCGCCTGCCGATGGTCGGCCTCAACTGGCGCGACGACCGTGCGCTCGCGCTGCGCTGGCTCGAGCAGCTTGGCAATCCCTACGTCTCGGTCGCGTTCGACCCGGACGGCCGCACGGCCATCGACTGGGGCGTGTACGGCGCGCCGGAGACCTTCCTGATCGGCGCCGACGGCACCGTGCTGCAGAAACACATCGGCTCGCTGACGCCCGAGGCCTGGCAGCGCAATTTCGTGCCGCTGCTCGCGACCGCGGGAGGGGAGGACTGATGCGCCTGGCCATTCTCGCCGCGACCCTGGTGCTGGTGGCGCCGGCGCTCGCGATCGACACCGGCCGCGCCTTCGAGGACCCGGCGCAGCAGGAACGCTACGAACTCCTGATCCGGGACCTGCGCTGCCTCGTCTGCCAGAACCAGAGCATCGCCGACTCCAATGCGACGCTGGCGAGCGACCTGCGGCGCGAGGTGCGCGACATGATGGTCGCCGGGCACAGCGATGCGGAGATCCGCGCCTTCATGACCGAGCGCTACGGCGACTTCGTGCTGTACCGGCCGCCGGTCAGCCCGCGCACCTGGCTGCTGTGGGCGGCGCCCGCCCTGCTGCTGCTGGCAGGACTGGCCGTCGCCACGCTGGTGATCGTGCGCCGTGCGCGCGCCGCGCGCGCGAATCCCGCGGCGCTCGACGACGAGCCGGACGCGCAGTGACGCTGTTCGTCGTGCTCTGCGCGCTGCTCGCCGGAATCGCGGTCGCGATCCTGGTGCGGCCGCTGCTGTGGCCAGCGCCGGCGGCGGAGGGCGTTGCCGACCGGGCGCCAGTCGCCGCGATGCTGGTCGCGGCCGCGCTGCCGCTCGCGGCGTTTGCGGCTTATTTCCTCGCCAGCAACTGGTCGTGGGACCCGGCGCAGCAGGCGGCGCCTGCCCAGGCGCCGGACCTGCAGCGCATGGTTGCGCAGCTGCGCGAGCGGCTCACGCGCCAGCCCGACGACCTGGAGGGCTGGAAGCTGCTGGGTCGGTCGGCCACGGTGCTCGGCGATTACGGCCTCGCGCGCGAGGCTTTCGGCGAGGCATTCACCCGCAGCAAGGGCCAGGACGCCGATGCAGTCGTCGGCTACGCCGAATCGATGGTACTCAATGACGAGCGCGCCATCGACGGCCAGGCGGCGGAGCTGTTCGAGCAGGCCCTGGCATTGAACCCGGACAATGCGCGCGGCCTCTGGTACGGCGGCATCGTCGCCTACCGGCGCGGCGACCTCGCGCTCGCGCAGCAGCGCTGGGTCGAATTGCAGAATCACAACCTGCCGCCCGACCTGCAGCAGGTCGTGGCCGAGCGGCTGGCGGAGATCGACCGCGCCCGGGGCGGCGCCGCTGCCGCCGCCAGCCCGGCGCCGGCAGCCGCCGACGCCGGCGGCATCGCGCTGACCATCGAGCTTGCGCCCGCGCTCGCGGCGCAGGCGCCGCCCGGCGCGACGCTGTTCGTCATCGCCCGCCGCGGCGACGCCGGTCCGCCGCTCGCAGTCACGCGGCGTGCAGTCGGCGCCTGGCCAGTCAGCCTGCGGCTGACCGACGCGGATGCCATGCTGCCGGGCACCTCGCTGGCCGCAGGCGGCCCGGTCAAGGTGGTCGCGCGGATCTCGCGCAGCGGCCAGGCGGTCGCGGCGAGCGGCGACCTGTTCGGCGAGACCGGGTATGATTTTGCTTCGGCCCACCCGGCCAGGATCACGATCGACCGGATCGTTCCGTAGTCCAGCGGCCGGAGGAAATCGATGGGCCCGGCCGCGGTCAGTTACCAGTTCAGGACGCTGCCTTCCAGCTTTCGCTACTTTCCGCGCGCCGTGTTCGGCAGGCGCTCGGCGCTGGTGCCGGACGGGCAGCTCATTCCGCGCCTCGAGGCCGGCGTCGACCAGGTCCGTGCGCGCGCCGCCCACCTGGCGCGTTATTGCCGCGTCTGCGGATTCGACGAAGCCGGGACCCTGCCGATCGCGTACCCGCACGTGCTCGCGATGCCGCTGCACGTCGCGCTGCTGACGCATCCGAGCTTCCTCGTGCGCCTGATGGGGTTAATCCACATCGGCAACGAGATCCAGCTGCTCCGAGAATTGCCGGCGGATGCCTCCTACCGCCTGCGGACCTGGATCGAGGGACATCGCGACGGCGACCGCGGCCACGAGTTCGAGCTGTTCACCGAGCTCGATGATGCCGCCGGCACGGCCTGGCGCGAGAAATCCACGCTGCTCGCGCGGCGCCCCGGGCGCAGCGCCCAGGCGGCGCGCAGCGCGCGCCAGACCCTGCGCTACGAGAAGCCGGCCGAATCCGACGTGCCGCAGACGGTGGAGGTCGACGTGCCGCGCGCCGTCGGCCGTCGCTATGGCTGGCTCTCGGGCGACCTGAACCCGATTCACCTCGGCGATCGCGGCGCGAGGCTGTTCGGCTTCGACCGCGCGGTCGCCCATGGCATGTGGTCCATGGCGCGCACGCTCGCCGCGCTCGGGGATGCCGCGCTCGAGCCGCCGGTGCGCGCGCAGGTGGACTTCAAGTTCCCGCTGTTCATGCCGGCCGTCGCCCAGCTCCAGCACTGGCAGCACGACGGGCGGCGCGTGTTCGTGCTGAAGGATGCCGAAACCGGGAGACCGCACCTGGCCGGGTCGACGCACCCGGTCTGAGGCCATGATCCCGCGGCACTTCAACTGGCTCGTGCGCGGCGTCCTGCGGGCCAAGCCCGGCGAGGAGCGCGCGGTCGGGCTCGCGTTCAGCTTCTTCTTCATGCTGCTGTGCGCGTACTACCTGCTGCGGCCGCTGCGCGACGCCATGGCGATCAGCGCCGGCGTCGAGAACCAGCGCTGGCTCTACATCGGCACTTTCGTCTCGATGCTGGTGCTGACGCCGTTCTACGGCATGCTGGTGTCGCGCGTGCGCAAGCAGCTGCTGCTGCCGATCGTCTACGGCTTCTTCGCGTCGAACCTGCTGGTCTACTACCTGCTGTTCAAGACGACGCCCGATTCCTTCTGGGTCGCCGCCTCGTTCTTCGTCTGGCTCTCCGTGTTCAACATGTTCGTGGTCTCCGTGTTCTGGAGCTTCATGGCGGACGTGTTCCGGGACGAGGAGGCCAAGCGCCTGTTCGGCCCGATATTCGCCGGTGGCGGCACCGGCGCCATCGTCGGGCCGTCGCTGATGCAGTGGCTCGTGCCCTGGATCGGCGTGGATGCGGTCGTGTTCCTGGCCATGCTGCTGCTGCTCGGCACGCTGCCCTGCATCCGCGGCCTCGCGCGCTGGGCCGAGCAGCGCCACGGCCATTTCGTGCTGCCGCCCGAGGACCCGGAGGCGCGCATCGGCGGCCGCATGCTGGCCGGCATGATGCTGGTCGCGCGCTCGCCCTACCTGCTCGGCATCTTCGCCATCATCGGCATCGGCTCCGTGGCCGGCGTGTTCATGTACCAGGAACTGCTGCAGCTCGTCGGTGATACCTACCCGGACCTCGAGAGCCGCACACAGTTCTTCGCCCGGCTGGACACGGCGGTGAACATCCTGGCCTGGGTCTTCCAGGGTTTCGTCGTCGCCTGGCTGATCCGGACCGTCAACCTGTCGGGCGCGCTCGTCTCGATGCCGATCGCGGCGTTGCTCTCGTTCGCGGCGCTGGCCTTCGCGATGGTGGCCGCCATGCCGATCCTGCTGGTGCTGGGAGCAGGACAGGTGATCCGCAGGGCCGGGGAGTTCGGCATCGCCAAGCCGAGCCGCGAGGTCCTCTACACGATCGTGGACGCCGAGACCAAGTACAAGGCGAAGAACTTCATCGATACTGCCATGCAGCGCGGCAGCGACCTCATCGGCGTCTGGTTGCACGTGGGCCTGCAGACCCTCGGTGTCGGACTGCTCGGGTTCTCGCTGCTCTGCGGCGCCGGCATGATCGCCTCGGCCGCGGTGTCCTGGGGGCTCGGCCGCTCCTTCGAGCGCCGGCGCGCGGGCACTTCCTGACGGCATCACGGTCCAATGCGCGATGCCATCGCTCACGCGACGCGAACTTCTCGCCCTGATCGGCGCCCTGTCAGCGGCGCCGTCGCCCGCCTGGGCGGCTGAGCCGATGCAGCGGGCGATTCCGCGCACGGGCGAGAAACTGCCCATGCTCGGGCTCGGCACCTGGCAGGTGCTTGACGTCCCGGCGAGCGGCGCAGCCTTCGATGCCGCCGCGGCCGCGGTCCGGAGCTTCCTCGATGCCGGCGGCACGGTGATCGACAGCTCGCCGATGTACGGCCGCTCGGAGGAGCGCATCGGCGACATCCTGGCCGCGCTGAAGCCCGCGACCCGGCCATTCCTCGCCACCAAGATCTGGACCACGGGACGGACCGCAGGCGAGGCGCAGCTCGCAGACTCGCACCGGCTGATGCGGACGAAGACGCTCGACCTGGTGCAGGTGCACAACCTGCAGGACCTCGACACGCATCTCGCGACATTGCGCCAGGCGCAGGAGGCGGGCACGGTCCGTTACATCGGCGTCACCCACTACGTCGCCGGCGCCCATGCCGAGCTCGAGCGGGTGATCCGGCGCGAACGGCCGGATTTCCTCCAGGTCAACTACTCGCTGGCGGAGCCGGACGCCGGCGACCGGCTGCTGCCGGCGGCGCGCGACCTGGGGGTCGCCGTATTGGTCAACCGGCCGCTCACCAAGGGCACGATGATCGATCGGGCCCGGGGCAAGGCGCTGCCACCGGTCGCTGGCGCACTCGGGTGCCGCAGCGCGGCGCAGCTGTTCATCAAGTGGGTGCTCGCCGACGCCGCGGTCACGGTGGCGCTGACCGGCACGCGCAACCCGCGCCATGCGGCCGAGAACCTCGCCGCCGCCGCCGCACCCATGCCCGACCCGACGCAGCGCCGCGCCATCGCCGACTGGTTTTCCGGGCTCTCAGGCTAGGGTGCACTCCCTAGACGCGATCGGGATACTGGCGCCAATCGCTGGAACCGACGACTGCAAGGAGCCCGACATGATCCGCGACATCAATGAATTCCTCGGCACGGTTGCCCAGACCGAGCTCGGCAAGACCGCCCGCCGGTCCGCCCGCACGATCTGGAACGCCCACCGCACCGCGTTCGAAACCACGCGCCAGGAAGCCGGCAAAGTCTTCGGCGTGGCCATCAACCAGGGCCAGAAGATCAATGCCAAGGGCCGCGACACCGTGGACAACGTGGTCGGGAACCTGGCCGGCGCCGCCGACGAGCAGATCAGCTCGCTCGAGCAGGCATTCGAGCAGGGCATGAACCGCGTCATCCGCCGCATGGGCCTGCCGACCGCCAAGGACGTGAACGCGCTGTCGCGCCGCGTCGATGCGCTGTCGACCAAGGTCAAGACCCGCACGACCCGCAAGGCTCCGCGCCGCGCCTCCCGCCGCGCCGCCTGATCCGGTCCGACGCAGCCGCTGGTGTACGATGGGGCAACCCGTCGTACACCAGCCATGCCACGGACCCCCAAGTCAACACCCGGCCGGCGCACCCGGCAACGCATCCTCGACGTCACGCTCGCGCTCTATAACGCGCAGGGCGAGCCCAACGTATCGACTTCGCTGATCGCCACCGAACTAGGCATCAGCGCCGGCAACCTCCACTATCACTTCCGCCGCAAGGACGAGCTGTCCGCCGCGCTGCTCGAGCAGTTCGTGGCCGAGCTCGAGGCGCTGCTGCCGCCGCCCGGCTGGCGCGCCGACAACGTCGAGGACGTCTGGTTCCTGCTGCACCTGATCCTCGAGGCGCTGTGGCGCTACCGGTTCCTGTTCCGCGACCTGTCGGGGATCATGGCGCGCGACCGGCGCGCCGGGCAGCGACTGGCCACCGTGTTCGAGCGCTCGGTGCAGGCCGCGCGCGGTATCTGCCTGGGGCTGGCCGAGCGCAACCTGATGACGGCGACCGGCGCCGAGATCGATGCGCTCAGCCACAACATCGCCGTCGTGTCGCTGTACTGGCTGTCGTTCGAAACCGCCCGCCATCCGCGCCAGGATCCGGCCGGCGCCGGCATGGCGCGCGGCGTTTACCAGGTGCTGATGCTGGTGGCGCCGTTCCTGCAAGCCGAGGGCCGCCTGCACCTCGAGCAGCTGGCGCAGGAATACCTCAAGCGGGAGGAGGGTGGCTGAGATGATGCGGGCGTTCGCCTGCGCCCTTCTTGCCGGCGGCGGCCTGTGGTCCGCGGACCTGGCTGCGCAGGCGCCGCCGACTTCGGCGTTTGCACGCCTGCCCGACATCGAGAGCGTGCGGATGTCGACCGACGGTCGAAGACTCGCCTGGATCGGGGACTACCGCGGTCGCCGGGTCGTCTCGGTTTACGACCTCGATACCGGCGACTACTTGCGTCATATCGAGCCGGGCGACGGCCAGACGCTGACTCGCGTCGAATGGATCGATGACCGGATGATTCTCATTACGGTCAGCGTCGTGGAAGTCTGGCAGGCCGGCCGGGCAGCGACGCGAAAATTTGCGGACTACGAGCGCTACATCGTTTACGACTCGGACGGAGGTCCCGGACGCGCGCTGCTCATGGGCGACACCGAACGACGTCAGTTCAGTATCGCCGACCTGGTCGGCGTGCGCGCTGGCGATCTCGTAATGGCCGCCTGGGACATCGTTACTCCGGCCGGTGCACCGAAGGTGGCGCGTTCAACGACTCGGACCGGCCGCGCTCACCGTGCTGGCTCGAATCCTTGTTCTCGGTAGACCCGCGCACCGGTAAAGTCGCCAAGCTTCGCGATGGCTCACCGCATCTGGGACGATGGTTCCTGGATCCCGCGGGTGAACTGCTGGCTCGCACCGAGTGGATCGGCAGCAAGCAACTCTACCGGGTGCTCACGCCTGGATCTGATGGTGCCTGGCAGGCCGCATACGAAGGCAAGCACCGATTCGAACTTGAAGCCATGGGCGTGCATCCGGACCGGACCTCGCTTGTCGCGATCGGGACCAACGGCGGTGACCAGCTGACGGCCTGGCGGCTGCCGCTGGACGGCGCCCCCATCGAGCGCATGTGGAACGGCAATGAGGATGTCGAATTTGTCATGGCTGACCGCTTTTCCGGCGCTGTGATCGGATTTGGCCTTGGCGGCCTGGATCAGCCGGTGCATTGGCTCGACGCGAGCTATGGCAAGTCCCACGCCGCGCTCGCACGCGCTTTCCCAGGTCGCCGCGTCGATATCATCGACCGGTCGGTCGACGCCGAGACATTGCTGGTCCTGGTTCAGGGCATGTCGTTGCCACCGCATTACTACCTGGTTCGACCGGCCCGCGGTACGGCAGACATGGTCGGCGAAACCTACCCGGAACTGTCCGGATCGGAACTGGCAGCCGCACGCTCGATTTACTACGAATCCGAAGCCGGCCTCGAGATCCCCGCCTATCTGCTGCTGCCGCCAGGCATCGTGCACGAGCGCTTGCCGCTGGTCGTCTTGCTGCACGACTACATGTTCCATCGCGACAGCGCCCAGTTCGACTGGCTCGCCCAGTACCTTGCGACTCGCGGCTATGCGGTCCTGCAACCGCAAGTGCGCGGTTCCGAGGGGTTCGGCGCCGAGCTGCGGCGCGCCGCTCTCGGCCAGTGGGGCAGGGGCACGGTCGCGGATGCATTGGCGGGCATACGTCACCTGGGCGCCCTCGGTGTCGCCGACCAGGCGCGTGCATGCATCATCGGTCGCGGTTACGGCGGGTTCACCGCACTGGCCGCAACGCTGTCAACAGACCCGCCCATCGCCTGCGCAGCGGGCATTGGCGCCGTCTCGAACCTAGCCAGCATGTACGGTCATCTTCGGCAGATGTACGGCGATGCTTCATCCAGCGTCGCGCGGTGGCAGCAACAGATCGGCGACATTCGCACCTACCGTTACGACGAAGATTCGCCGTCCGAGCTGGCCAGCCGAATCCAGGTCCCGATTCTTCTCCTGCATGCCGAGGAGGATGACGAGGTCCCGCTCAGCCAGTCACACCTGTTTGCGCGAACCCTCACCAAACTTGCCAAGCCGCATCGTTTCTTCGTCCTGCCTGGCACCGGTCACAAGCTCCTGTCGACAGAGCAGCGCATGAACGTCCTCGAGTATCTCGAGGACTTCCTCAGCGAGCATTTGTCGCCCAAGCCGAATTAGCTCCTGGAGCCGGAGGCGGGGGCGCTGCCACGCCGGTACGAGGCGCTCAGGCCGCATTCAGGCCTGGTTAGCCATATATCATATTTACCATAATATACATTATGCGAACCATGAGATATGCAGGTGATTTGCCCCGCTAGATCACCGCAGCGCCTATCGCCCGCCGTGCAGCAAGGCAATCAGCTCTCTCAGATCCGGTGCGGTCTCGAAGTGCCTGCCGCCTGACGGCAGCTCGGCCCAGCGCGCTTTCGAATCCGTGTACAACTGCGCCGCGATCTTGAGCGGCGGATCGCCGTCCAGCAGGCCACTCGCCACCCAGACGAAGCCGGTGTCCCGCAACGGGTTCGGCACCGGCGCTCCGCAGCGCGAGCAGAAATGCGAGCGGAAGCCGGTGGCCTTCTCCCAGGTGGTGATCAACGACTCGCCCGCCAGCCACCGGAACTTGTCCGCGGCGACGATGAGTCCGGTGTTCGACACCGAGCCGCCTTGCTTGCGGCACAGCGAGCAATGGCACTGGTAGAGGTCGGGGTACGGCGACTGGATCTCGAAGCGGACGCCGCCGCACAGGCAGCTGCCGTTCATGGCAGATCCTTCCTGCGGATGGTCGGCAGGGCTTCCTGCAGGCCCGCATAAACGGCGTGACGATTGGCGGTCGCCTCGAGTTCGGCGCCTTCGGCCACCGAGAAGCGCAGCTTCACGAACAGGCCTTGCGAGGCCGTCAAGGCCAGGTAGGAGCTCATGAGCGGCCCATCCTTGCGGATGATCCGGAATTCCGCCTCCAGTGCCTCCAGGGCGTCCGCGCCGTCGCCCAGACGCACCCGGCCCTCCCGTTGCAGCGCAGCCTGCGAATAGGAGCCCGAATTGAGCACGTCGCGCTTGGTCTGTTCGAAATGATCGAGCACGACGTCGCTGTCCACGCCATCCGGGATGCCCTCGAGGCCCAGGTTGTAGAAGTAGATCGTCAGGATCTGCCCGCGGCCCTGGTAGGACACCGAGATGCCAAGCAGCGGGTCCTCATATTCATGGACTCCATCGTACTGGAGCGTGCCGAGCTTCTCCGGCAGGCTGACGCTGACCGACATTTCCGATGGCGTCTCCTGTGCCGCCGCCGGCAGCGCAAGCAGGCACCCGGCCCAGGCGGACCAGGCCGCGACCGTGCAGGCGATGCGCGTCAGCGCGGCCACAGCCACAGGAATCCCGCGCCAGCGACGATCGCCGCACCGAAGGCGACGACGATGTAGCGGGCCAGCTCGCGGCCCCCGAGGAATGCCGCCATCGCGCCCTTGAATGCCAGGTTCGCCAGCGATGCGACCAGGATCATGCGCCAGGCCGTATCCGCCTCCAGGCGACCCTGGGTGACGAGCTGGGACGTCGAGAGCGTGATCGCGTCCATGTCGGTGAGCCCCGACAGCACGGCGACCAGGTAAAGGCCCTGCTCGCCGAACTCCGTCTTGGTCGCCGCGACGATGAATACGATCAGCGCATACATGCCGCCGAAAATCATCGCCGTGCGCAGGTCGGCCGGGTTGCCGTGCGCCGGCATCGTCGCGTGATGGTCGCGCGTGTGCAGGTACAGGAACGCGGCGATGACCGCGCTGACGCCCAGCATGCCGGCCAGCGGCGGCACGATTTCCCGGAAATGCAGCGGCGCAACCACGCCGACCTCGGCAATGACGCGGGCGAAGACGGTGCCTGACGCGATCATGATCACGAGCGCTGCGAGCCCGGCGCCGGCCGGCGAGGCAGCGGTCCGGCGCGCGAAGCTCACGGTCGTCGCCGTGCTCGACACCAGCCCGCCGATCAGGCCGCCCAGCACCGCGCCCTCCTTCGCCCCGAACAGCTTGTAGGCAACGTAGCCGACCAGGCTGATGCCGACGATCAGCACGACCATCAGCCAGACCTGGAACGGGTTCAGGACCTGGTACGGCCCGTACGCCTGGTTCGGCAGCACTGGCAGGATCACGAGCGTGATCAGCACGAACTGCATGATGGCGGTGACGTCGCGCTCGCCGATCCTGGCGGCGAACGCGTGCAGCAGTTCCTTGTAGTGCAGCAACAGGGCGATCGCGCCGCCGAGCGCCACCGCGACCGCCATCTGGCCGAACACCACGTAGGCGCCGATGCCGTACAGCAGCAGTGCCGAGACCTCGGTCGTCTGCCCGGCATCGGTGTCGCCGCCGCGCGCCAGCATGAAATTGCTGACGACAAGCAAGGCGGCGAGCGCCATGAGCCCGGCGGCGACGATCCAGCCGCCGTGCTCGGCTGCCAGCAGGCCGCACAGCGTGCCGAAGGCGGCGATCAGCGGGAAGGTGCGGATGCCGCCGACCGAGGACTCGGTGCGCTGGCGCTGGAGCCCGACCAGCAAGCCCAGCAGCAGCGAGATCGCGAGCTGGACGAAGGGATTTCCGGCCATAATGCGCACAGCCTAGCGCAAAGGACCACGCATGCGCCTGACGCCCGCGATCGGGCTGCCGATCATCGTGCTCGCGGTCCTGGTCGCCGAGATCCTGTTTCTCGGGCCCGCGCTGGAGTACCGCCGCCCTCTCCTTCTAGCCCAGCCCTGGCGCCTGTGGACCGGGCATTTCGTGCACCTGTCGCTGGCGCATGCCCTGCTGAATTCGATCTCCCTGCTGCTGCTCGGGCGGCTGTTCGACGGCCGGCTGCGTTCCATCGAGCTATGGGCTGTCCTGCTCGGGTCGCCGCTCGTGATCTCGCTGGTGTTCTGGGCGGCGTTGCCGGAACTGCAGTGGTACCGGGGACTGTCCGGAGCCCTGCACGCGGTTTACTTCGCCGGTTGCGTCGTGTGGGCCCGCTCGGGCACCGGCAGCGGCCGCTGGCTTGCCGTCGCGGCCCTCGCCGGCGGCGCGGTCAAGGTCCTGCTCGAGCAGCCCTGGGACGCGAGCTTCCCGTTCCGCGAGTGGCTCGGCGCCGCAGTCGTGCCGCAGGCGCACCTGGTCGGCGCGCTCGCCGGTTTGGCGGCCGGCCTGTGGTTCCACGCGCGACGCACAAAGCGTGTATAAGTGGGTGCATGAGCATGCAAGCGTGACGATCGGCGCCCCGGTATCGCCCAGCCTCGCCGCGGCATTACGCGCCTATCACGCTGCCTTCGGCCACGAAGTGCCGTCCGAGATCGTCGACAAGTACGCCGGCCGCTGCGGCCCGCTGCTGCTCGAGATCCGCCAGGCCGTGGCGCTGCGCCAGCCGGTTCACGCCTGGCTCGCGCGATCGAAGACTAACTTGCAG
This sequence comes from uncultured Steroidobacteraceae bacterium, assembly GCA_964468395.1. Lineage (GTDB taxonomy): Bacteria > Pseudomonadota > Gammaproteobacteria > Steroidobacterales > Steroidobacteraceae > SCUD01. Next base: position 17,527 of record CAYXUJ010000014.1, on the reverse strand, counting down.
ATTCGTTGAGCCTGCGGCGGCCGTTGCCGCCAGCCGTCCCGAGCAGCAGCAGTCCGCTCAAGGCAAGCAGCCAGAAGTCCGCCGCACCGCCGCCGCCGCCGTTGCCCGGTCCCGGCGGCACCACCGCGTCGTCGTTGCTGATCGTCACGTCGATGGTCGGCGAGCCCTCTATCACGACCCCGCCGACGGCGTTCGACAGCGTGATGCGGAACGTTTCGTTCGGCTCGTCCTGGGCGTCGTTCACGAGCGGCACCGAGATCGTGCGTTCGCCGAGGTCGCCGGCGGCCCAGTTCAGGGTGCCGGATGCAGCCGTGTAATCGCTGCCTGCCGTTGCCGTGCCATCGCTGGTCGCGTAGTCGACGCTGACCGCGCCGGCGAAGCCGGTGTTGCGACGCACCGTGATGCGCGCAGTCCCCGCATTCTCGCTGACCGCGGCGCTGGTGCCGACATAGCCGACCTGGCCGGCGCCCTGCGACAGGCCGGCCGTGCGGTCGCGCAGGATGAACAGTCCGTTGCTGATGTCGCTGACGACCACCGTGCCCGACGGGAAGAACGGGTAGACCCCCCAGGCGCCGTCGAAGCCCGCCACATTGGCGGCCGGCGAGAGAAACGTGTCGAAATGGCCGATCTCGCGCAGCTGCGATGGCGTCGACGCATCGAAGATCACCAGCCCGCGGCGATAGTGCGACACGTACAGCAGGCTGCCCTTGGTATAGCCGTTGTGATCGGTGGTCGTGTCCGGGCCCTGGTAACTCGCGACGATGAACGGATTGCGCAGGTCGTCCACGTTCATCGTGTAGATCTGCGTGAACAGGCCGCGGCGGATCTCCTCCAGCTCGTCGTGCACGAATATGGACCGCTGGTCGGCGCTCGGCCAACCCGAATGCGTGTAGCTCGCGTCGGAGTACGGCGTGGACGACAGCAGCACCGGCAGCGCCTTGTCGGTGACGTCCCACAGGTCCACCGTGCTCTCATTGAAGTCGACATAGACCTCGCAGGGGTTGTGGCCGAGCGCGCACTGGGTCGTGCGCTGGTCGGTGATCAGCAGGCTGGTGGCATCGTGCACGTACTGCGTGCCGGCCGGCGCCTGGCGGATGAACTGCGGCAGCGCGGCATTGGCCAGGCTGTAGACGCGCCAGGATCCGCTGCCGACGTTGCTGCCGGCCAGCCACAGGAAGGCCTGGGCGCCGGGCAGCGCCATGTTGGTCGCGTAATCGACGTTGGAAACGTAGTCCGTGTGCTGGCTGCCGGTGTCGGTCAGGGTCGCCTGCAGGGTCACGGTGTTCGGCAGGCCGCCCAGGTTGATGACCTGCACGCCGGCGCCGGAAGCCTCGGTCGTGACATAGGCAAAGGCACGGAAGCGGTTGGTCGGGGCGTGGAACTCCTGGTAGATCTTCAGCTCGCGCCAGGAGGAACTGCGGCCGGCAATGGTCGCCACCTCGCGCGGATTCGCGGGATCGGTGACGTCGACGACCGCCGTGCCGTTGCTGAGGCCGATGACCGCGTACTCGCGGTTGTCGTTCAGGTCCACGAATCCCCAGACGTTGGCTGCCGACGCCGGCCGGGTCGAGAATTCGTTGAGCGCGATCTGCGCCATGAAATCGACGTTCCGGCAGGGGAACTGCCCCGCCCTGCCCTGCACGCAGTTCGCCGGCACGAATGCAGTCGCCTGCAAGGCCGGGGCCGGGCTGTCGTCCACGATGCCCATCTGCGCCGAGGCCAGGTCCGGCGACCAGCGGAACCCGTGCCGCATCATCGCCGCGCGATAGCGCGGGTCGACGCCGACCAGGATCGTCGGGTGTGCCTGCGGGTCCTGCCGATCGAAATGCCCGCCCGCCTCGTAGCCGCCCTGCGCATGCCTGGCGCCGAACAGGAAGGACTCCGGATCGACGCCGCTCATGTCGTAGATGCCTGCCGCGACCTTGACGGTATTGCCCGGCTCGGCGCGGGCCAGCGCGTACTGGATGCTGCGGCACGGCTCGTGATGCTCCAGGCAGTCGGAGGCGTTGACGCCTTGCGGGTCCACGTAGCGGGCGCCGATCGAATCGTCGTGGCTTGCGAACGCGGGCGCGCCGAGCAGCGCTGCCGTCAGCGCCGCAATCCGCCTGCCGAAGCCGGGCATGCCGTTCATGGTCGTCCGTCCCTGATGTCGCCCAGTTGCATAGGCCGCGGCCAGGCGCAGAAGTTCGATTTCCCGGCGTGCATCAGGGCGTCTGGCCGACGCCCTGCACCAGGATCAGGCTCGCGACCGAAGCGCTCTGCCGCACCGCCCGCGCCGCCCGGTAATTCTCCGAGTCGTACCAGGCCTTGGCCTGGTCCCAGGTGTCGAACTCGAGCACGACTACCCGGTTGACGGCCGCGTCTCCTTCGAGGCGCTCGGCCTTGCCGCCGCGCACGATGAAGCGGCCGCCAAACGGCGCGATCGTCGCCGGCGTCAGCTTCACGTACTCGGCATAACGCTCCGGGTCGTGGATGTCGACGTTCGCTATGACATAGGCGCTCATGTTCACCCCCGCATCATTCTTGCATACTGGCTGCGCATGTTGCCGAGGCTCACAGGTCACCCTTGAGCGCCGTCCGGTTCGAACTCGTCGCCGCCGACGGCTACCGCCTCGCCGCCCGCCTGCACGACGCGGGTCCCGGCGCACGCGGCGTCGCGCTGATCGTCCCGGCGATGGCCGTGCCGCAGGAATACTACTCGGGGCTCGGATCCTGGCTGGCGGCACGCGGCTGGAGCGCGCTCTGTTTCGACTTCCGGGGGATGGGCGATTCCGCGCCGCCCGGCCTGCGGGGCTTCGAGGCCGACATTCTGAAATGGGCGCGGCTCGACTGCGCGGCCGCCCTCGCCTGCGCACGCGAACGTGCCGCGGGACGGCCGCTCGTCTGGATCGGCCACAGTCTCGGCGGCCAGATCCTGGCGATGACCCCCGGCAACGAATCCCTCGCCGCTGCCGTCACCGTCGCGAGCGGCGTGGGCTACTGGCGCGAGAACGCCTTCCCGCTGCGCTGGTACTCGTGGTTCCTGTGGTTCTTCCTGGCGCCCGTCGCGACCGCGCTCTGCGGCTACTTCCCTGGCCGGGCGCTGGGTGTGGTCGGCAACCTGCCGCGGGGCGTGATCCGCCAGTGGTCACGCTGGTGCCGCCACCCTGAATACGCCGTCGGCGTCGAGGGTCCCGCCATGCGCGAGCTCTACCGCAGGGTCGCGACGCCGATGCTGTCGCTGTCATTCACCGACGACGAGTACATGTCGGCCCGCAACGTCGCCGTCCTGCACGGTTTCTACGCGAATGCGCGGCCGGAGCTGCGGCGTATCGCGCCCGCCGACATCGGCGAGCGGCGGATCGGCCACTTCGGATTCTTCCGTGCGCAGGTCGGCGCGCGGCTGTGGCCGTCGATGCTCGAATGGGTCGAGGGTGCGGTCAGCCGGCGGCGCGCCGATACTTGAGCGCCATGCCGATGGCCCGCGCCGGGTACGGCAGGGAAATTTCCCCCGGCGCGTGCAGGCAGAACTCCGGCGTCGGCCCGAGCGTCATGCGGCGGCTCCACAGACAGCAGCCGCGCTCGACGAACGGCGCCAGCGAGCGGTCGAATTCCGCATAACGCATGCCGGCGGGCTTCGCCAGCCAGTACGCCACGGATGGCTCGATCATGCGGCCCGCGCGCAGGCCATAGAGCCCGGCAATGCCCTCATCTGCCAGCGCGGCGATGCGGTCGTGCGGCAGCTGGCGGGCATTCGTGATGGCAGCCTCGTTCAGCCGGTCCATCGCAGCCGAGCTCTCCAGCAGGTGCCAGTCCTCGTAACCGGGCGCCGGGCTTGCCAGCCACGGAATGGCTGGCAGCGCGTATACGCGCAGCCCGATGAACCCGGGAACGCCGGTCGCCCACAGCACGTCGTGGAAGGCGTGGTGCGCGGCTTCGTACTCGCGCGCCCCGACACCGGCACGCGCGACGTGCCATAAAACGTAGGCGAGCAACTACATCAGGCCTTTCTGGCGCTTCTTCTCGCGCTTCAGCGCGCGCTTCTCTTCCTTCGTGTGGAGCGGCTTTTTCTTGCCTTCCTTCTTCTGGTTCATCCCCTTGCTCATGGTGTCCTCCGGCTGTCAGGGCGTCCTGAGCGACTGCCAGGACTGCAATTGCCAGCTGCCGTCGCGGATAACGTACACCGCCAGGTAACGGATCTGAAGCTCCAGTGGAGATTCCCCGGCCCTGACGCGGAACAGGCCGTGGCCGCGCACCAGCGCGGCCGTTTCGCCGAGCATGACGACCTGCCTGCCTGCCGGCTCCACGGCCACGTAGCGGAGGCGGCCGCCCGTGATCGACGCGATCAGCCGTTCGCGGTCCTCGACCTGGCCGCTCGAATGAACGTACTCCAGGTCGGGCGCGAAAGAGCGCCGCATCGCGGCTGCGTCGGCCGCCACCATTGCCGCGAACCGGTCATCCTCGGCCGCGAGGACCGATGACCCCGCGTCGGCAGCAGCCGTTGCCCGCCTGAAATCCAGGGTAAAACCCTTGTCCTCGCCGTCGCTGACGGTGACTTGCAGGCGCCCGTCTTCGCCGCGCTGATACTCCACGCGGCGCGGGAAGTCGTGTGCGGGATTGTCGAACACGAACCGGCCGTCGCTGCAGGACGTCAGGCGGAATGCGATGGGAAGTTCATTGTGCGACACCTTCGCGATGTAGAAAACGCCGCCGGCCATCGCGACCAGGCGCAGAGATTCCGCTGCCTGGACCGCGCCATCGGCAGTCGCGCGCTCGACGCCCGCACCCTCGAATGTCTGCGCCCCGGCGGCGGCCCAGGACTCATGGAACGTCGTCTTGCTGCCGGCAGCCGTCCAGTCGCCGAGCAGCCAGCGCAGCGAATCAAGCGAACTGCAGTCGTCCGCACGCACGGGCGCAGCGATACAGATAGACAGAAGGCACCAGCGCAGGCAGCTTGCGATCGTCACCTGGGTTCCCTCGTACGCGCCAGCAGGTAGTTGTACAGAGCGCGCACTTCCGCGTCCGTCATTTGCGAGAAGCGCTTGCGCGCGACCAGCGCCATCAGATCCAGTTGACGATCCCCGATCGGCTCCCCGGTCTTCATCAAATGCGCAAACTGTCCTTCCGTATACCCGACCGCCACGACCAGGTCCGGCGCCGTACCATCCGGTGCGCCTGCGAGATCCATGCCATGGCATTCGGTGCACACCGTCAATGCCAGATAGCGACCCTGCCCATGCTCGCCCGCCAGTTCCTCGGGTCGGGTCCAGGGGGCGTCGCGCTCGATTTCCTCCGCCAGCGGCGACATCGGATCAACGACCATCATCAGCCGGCCCAGCGGGCCGAGCCAGAATTCGGTGTCCGGTCCGTTGCCGGCAGGCAGCGAACGGATGAACGCGATGATCTTGCCGAGATCTTCATCGGCAAGGTGGTAGAACATGTTCGACGACATGACCCAGATGCTCGTGCCGTCCCGGCGTACGCCGCGCCGGATGACGCGCTCGAGTTCTGCATTCGTGTACTGAGCGAAGATCTTCGTCAGATCCGGCGCGACGACCCGTGCGATCCAGGGCTCTTCCCAGAAGACGGCGCCGCCGACGCCCTTGCCGTGGCAGCCGTCGAAACAGCCGCGGATCGTCGCGAGGCGCCGGCCCTCGGCGATCGATTCCGGGTCGTCCGGGACTGCGATCGACCGTAACGGACTTTCGTAGGTGCGCCGCAACAACGGCTCGGTCGCGAGATAGGCGATCGACACGACGGCGCCGGCCAGCACGGCGACCCCCGCGACCGCGACCAGCAACCAGCGGAGAATTTTCTTCATGCGCGCAGCCCGCGCCGCACGCGGGCCATCATGCCGAACAGCTGGACCGGATCGGAGGGCGCCGTGTCGCCCCGATACTCGCGGTACAGGCTGTCCACGTTCACCGCGATCCGCTCCGGGTCCAGCCAGTGCCGGTACTCGCCGAGCGCAATATCGAGCGCGGCCTGTTCCACGCCCATGCCGGCGTCGAAACGCCGCCGGGCCTCGCGATCCACATAGCGCAGGTATTCCTGGACGCGCCGCACGCCGGCAGCGTCGGTCGTCGGGCCGTGGCCCGGCACGATCCGGGCAGCGTCGAGTTCGAGGATCCGGTCGCAGGCCGCGAGCCAGTTGCCGACCGGTCCTGCCCACATGATGGGCGTGCCGCCGATGAACAGCAGGTCGCCCGTGAACACGACGCGGTCGCCGGGCACCCAGGCCAGCACGTCGCCCGCCGTGTGCGCGGGCCCGAGCATGTGCAGTTCCACCTGCTTGTCGCCGATGCGCAGGTCGAGCCGCCGGTCGAATGTGCGGGTGGGCGCCCGGCCGCGCACCCGGGCGAAATCGAAAGGCGCGAAGATCTCCGCGAAGAACGCACCCGCCTCGCCGAGCGCGCCCGCGGCTCCCGCCCCCTTGAGCTGGGCCAGCGCGGCCGGCGGCAATTCCGCCATTTCCCTGGCAGCGGCGGCCGAGGCGATCACCTCCGCCTGCTCCACCAGCGCGTTGCCGTGCGTGTGATCGCCGTTGGCGTGGGTATTGACGAGGTAACGGATGTCGCCCGGCGCGATGCCGGTTGCGTCGCGGATCGCCGCCAGCATGATCGCCGTGAGCGGCTCGTCGAACAGCGTGTCCACCAGCAGCGACTGGTCGCCGTCGCGGACGAATCCGGCATTCGACCAGCCCCAGCCGCCGTCCGGCTGCATCCAGGCGTACAGGCCGTCGCCGAGGTCCTCGAGACCGCAGCGGTAGCCGGGCCCGCTCATGCCGCCCGCCCCGGCGCGCTGCGCGCGACGCGATTCGCCAGCACGCCGATCGGCGGGATCTCGATCTCGACCAGGTCGCCATCCTCGAGGAAGCGCAGCCGCTCGAGGCCGCAGCCATCGCCGACGGTGCCGCTGCCGAGGATCTCGCCGGGGTGCAGGGTCTCGCCCTGGCTCACCCAGGCGATCGCATCCTCGAACTTCCAGTGCATGTCGGCTGAATTGCCGCGCGAGCGTTCCTCGCCGTTGACCCGCACGATCATTGCCAGTGCATCGGGATCGGGAATCTCGTCCGCGGTCACGATGCAGGGGCCGAATGCATTGGCGCCGTCGAAGTCCTTGCCTTTCGCCGGCCCGAGGCCGCCCGGCATTTCGGCGCCCTGGGCATCGCGCGCGCTGAAGTCGTTGAATATGGTGTAGCCGAAGATGTGCTCGCGGGCGCGCTCGCGCGGGATGTCCTTGCCGCCGGGGCCGATGACGCAGGCGAGTTCGCACTCATAGTCCATCAGCCGGCTGTAGGCGGGCCAGCGGATCGTGTCGCCGGGACCGCTCACCGAGAACCGGTTGGCCTTGTAGTAGAGCGGCCGGTCGTACCAGACCGGCGGCGGGCGATAGGCATCCGCCTGCGCCAGCAGCGCCGCCTTTTCCTCCGGCGTCGCGGCGCGGGTCGCGCGCATGCGGAAGGCGGCAGCGAACGCCTGGATCACGTGTTTCTCGAAGCACATGAAATCGCGGACCTGCGGCGGGCACGGCATCGGTGCGAGCAGCGTATACGTTCCCGCACCATGAACTCCGCTGGCCGGCGGGTTGCCGACGAGCACCCTCGCCTTTTGCCAGGCAACGGGTCCAGCCTCGATCAGGGCCAGCACCGAGGTGAACGCCGCGTGGCCCCCGGCTGCCGCCTGCAGGTCGAGCACGCCGCCGTCCGGCAGCAGCGCGCCGGCTCGCGGTCGTCCATCGCGGGTGGCAAACGTCACCAGGCGCATCGGCGGAATCTCCCGGCTGGCGCCGCCAAAAGAAAAGGCCCCGGCCCGCTGGGCGGACCGGGGCCTTTTGCCCTCAACTCAGAAGCGCATCGTGGCCTGCAGCGCGACCGTGCTGCCCGGCTCGACGAAACGCCAGGCGCTGAACGCGCCGAACGTGCGCCCGGCGAGCGGCGTGTCGTTGCCGTACGGCAGGATCTGCTCGTTGAACAGGTTCTTGCCGACCAGCGACACGTCCCAGGAGCCGTCCTGCTGGCCGATGCCGACGCGGCCGTTGACCTTGTAATAGGACTCCTGCGTCTGCTTGGGGTCGATCGTCGGCGCGACGAAGTACGGATCGGTGTAGTAGACGTCGGCGCCGATGTGCAGCTGCAGGTTGGTCGAGATCGGCTGGACCCAGCTGCCGCCGAGCGTGATCACCCAGGGCGCCACGAATTCGTTGGTCTTGCCCTTGTAGTTGCAGTTGATGCCGTCCGGCGCATCGGCTGGCTGGCCGAATGCGCACTGGCCGATGTAGTTCAGGAACTCGAAGTCCGTGTAGGCGATGCTGCTGTACAGCTGCAGCGTGTCGGTCGCCTGCCAGCGCATGTCGATTTCGAGGCCCTTGACCTCCGACTCGCCCGCATTGCGGACGTTGAAGCCCAGCACGCCGTCGAAGGTGCTGACCTGCAGGTTGTCGAAGTCGGTCATGTACAGCGCCGCGTTGATCTCGAAGCTGCCGCCAAGGCGCAGCTTGGTGCCGAGCTCGAACGTGGTCGCGTCCTCGTCCTCGAACTCGAAGGTGCCGACGCCATTGGCCGGCAGGCAGCCGACCGGCGTGTTGGGCGCCGTGCACAGCGTGCCCGGCGGCACCGTCGGGTTGTTCGAGCGCGCGTCGTAGCCGCCGGACTTCGAGCCCTTGCTCCAGCTGGTGTACAGCATCGTGTTGTCGTCCGGCGACCATTCGAAGGTCACCGACGGCAGCACCTTGTCCTCCTCGCGGCTGCCGGACAGGTTGTGCAGGTCCGTGCGGCGGACGTTGAACACGTTTGCATACACGGTCGGCGCCAGCGCCGCCTGCAGTCCGGCCAGCGGATCGCCGTCGATCTCCGTGATCCTCAGCGAGCGGGTCGCGTTCTTCTTGTCCTTCGTGTAGCGCAGGCCGAGCGTCGAGCGGAACTCCTCGGTCATGTTCCAGCTGAACTGGGCGAACGCGGAGTAGCTCTCCGCATCCTGCTTGAAGTCGCGCGGCGTGCCGGTGCCGGCCACCGCCGTGCCGGCGACGCCCTGCAGCGGCGTGCCGTTGAACGCCGGGTTGGCGTTCAGGACCGGCACCAGCACGCTGTTTGACGGCAGCAGGATCGTGTCGTGGAACTCGAGGTCGGATTCCTCGTAATAGGCGCCGAGGATGTACTCGATCTTGCCGCCGGTCGGCGACGTCAGCCGGATCTCGTGGCTGGTCTGGTCGAAGTGCTCGTCCATCGACACGTTGAACACGTTGCCGCCGGTGAAGTCGCAGTCGCACAGCTCGCTGAACTTGTACTTCGAGTAGGCGTTGATGAACGTCAGCGTGTTCTCGCCGATCTGCAGGTCGGACTGCAGCACGAATTCGTCCGTGTCGTTCTTGCTGGAGTCGCCATTCGACGAGCGCACGTAGTCGGCCGTGTTGTTCAGGACGCTCGGGTCCTGGCCGAACACCGCCAGGATCTGCGAGTAAGTCAGGCCGGTGAACGGGCCGGCCGTGGCCGGCGTCTCGGTCGTGATCTCGATCTGCCGGCCGGTGACGTTGAACTCGCCGGTCTCGGCCTTCAGCGAGACGGTCGCGTTCTCGCGCACGTCGAACTCGAGCCAGACGCGCGCCATCTTCTCCTCGCGGCCCGGGTCGTCCGTGGACAGGGTCGCGTTGTAGAGGTGCCCATCCACCTCGCGGTAGCGCCCGGCAAACCGGCCGCGGAAGCGGTCGGTGAACGGGCCGGAGACCGAAGCCGATATCTCCTGCTCGTCATAGCGGTCTTCGTACAGCGCCGACACCATCGCCTCGAACTCGCGCGTCGGGCGCGCGGTCGTGATGTTGAGGGCGCCGCCGACGCTGTTCTTGCCGAACAGGATCGACTGCGGCCCGCGCAGGACCTCGACCCGCTCGAGGTCGAAGAACGGCGCGCGGGTCTGCTGCGGGCGGCCGCGGTAGACGCCGTCCACGTAGGTGCCGACCGACTGCTCGAAACCCGGGTTGACGCCCGAGAAGATGCCGCGGATCGAGATGTTGTTGCCGATCGCAGTCTCGGTCATGAACAGCGTCGGGACGTAATTCTTGAGGTCCTCGATGCGGTTGATGCCGGCTTCCTGGATCTTGGCCCCGCCGACGGCGCTGACGGCGATCGGCACGTCCTGCAGGGATTCCGCGCGCTTCTGCGCCGTGACGATGATTTCGGCGAGTTCGGTGGATTCCTGGGCGCCGGCGGCCGCGCCGGCCAGCGCCAGCAGTACCCCGGTCGCAATGGCCGTGCGGGTCATACGATGGTCAGTCATTTCGGACTCCTGTCTGGGAGCCTTGTTGGGTGTTCGAAACAAACGGGCGAGGCCCCCCTCACGTTTGTTGTGCGCAAGCGTATCACCTGCGCCTGACGACGCAAAATGGCCCGGAACCACGGCGATCCGCGCGCATCGCCGGTGTTGCCCTGGCGCCAATCCCGCCGCGAAGCCGCCCCGGCCCGGCGTCGCGGCCGGTATCATGGCGGCATGACAGAAGCCTCCGCCGGAGCACGCCTGCGTGCGGCCGTCGACTCGGAGCGGCCGCTCCAGGTGGTCGGCACCATCAACGCCTACAGCGCCATGCTGGCCGCGCGCTGCGGGTTCCGCGCCATCTACCTGTCCGGCGCAGGCGTGGCCAACGCGTCATTCGGCCTGCCGGACCTCGGCATCACCAGCCTGAACGACGTCTGCGAGGACGTGCGGCGCATTGCCGGGTCCTGCCCCCTGCCGCTCCTGGTCGATGCCGACACCGGCTGGGGCGCCGCTTTCTCCATCGCCCGCACGACCCGTGAGCTGGCCCGGGCCGGGGCGGCCGGCATGCACCTCGAGGACCAGGTCCAGGCCAAGCGCTGCGGCCACCGGCCCGGCAAGGCGCTGGTTCCCGGCGACGAAATGGCGGACCGGATCCGCGCGGCGGTGGACGCGCGGGCCGACGCCGGCTTCGTGATCATGGCCCGCACCGACGCCCACGCCGTCGAGGGCCAGGGCGCCGCGATCGAGCGCGCGCAACGTTACGTCGAGGCCGGCGCGGACATGATCTTCGCCGAGGCCCTGACCACGCTCGACGAGTACCGCGAGTTCACGCGGGCGCTGGCCGTCCCGGTGCTGGCCAACATCACGGAGTTCGGGCGCACGCCGCTGTTCACCGCGGCCGAGCTCGGCGCCGCGGGCATCCGGCTGGTGCTGTACCCGCTGTCGGCATTCCGGGCGATGAGCCGGGCGGCACTCGCGGTCTACGAAACCATCCGCCGCGACGGCAGCCAGCAGGCCGCGGTTGCGCAGATGCAGACGCGGTCCGAGCTGTATGAGGTGCTCGGGTACCACGAATACGAGCGCAAGCTCGACGAACTGTTCAGCCGCAATCGGGAGCCATGACGATGCCAGCAGCCGGGGAGTCGGCGCCATTCAAGCCCAAGAAATCGGTGGCGCTGTCCGGCGTCCCCGCCGGCAATACCGCGATCTGCACGGTCGGCCGCAGCGGCAACGACCTGCATTACCGCGGCTACGACATCCTGGATATCGCCGAGACCTGCGAGTTCGAGGAAATCGCCCACCTCCTGATCCACGGCAAGCTGCCGAACCCCGCAGAGCTCGCCGCCTACAAGCGGCGCCTGCGCGGCCTGCGCACGCTGAGCCCGCGGTTGCGTGCCGTGCTCGAACTGCTGCCCGCGAGCACGCACCCGATGGACGTGCTGCGGACCGCCGTCTCGGAAATGGGCTGCGAGGCACCGGAAAGCGCGCAGCAGGAAGTGGCTGGCGCCCAGGCGATCGGCGACCGGCTGGTCGCCTCGACCGGCCCTGTGCTCTGCTACTGGCATCACTACGCGAATTCGTCGCGGCGCATCGATATCGAAACCGGCGATGATTCCACCGGCGGCCATTTCCTGCACATGCTGCATGGTCGCCCGCCGTCGGCGAGCTGGGTGCGCGCGATGCACACCTCCCTGATCCTCTATGCCGAGCACGAGTTCAACGCCTCGACCTTCACTGCCCGGGTGATCGCCGGCACCGGCTCCGACATGTATTCCTGCATCGCCGGCGCGATCGGCGCGCTGCGCGGCCCCAAGCACGGCGGCGCCAACGAGGTCGCGCTGGAGATCCAGCAGCGCTACCGGGATCCGGATCAAGCGGAGGCGGACATCCGCCGCCGGGTCGAGGCCCGGGAAGTCGTCATCGGCTTTGGCCATCCCGTGTACACCGTCGCCGATCCCCGCAACGCCGTGATCAAGAGGGTCGCCGCAACACTGGCGGCGGAGGCCGGCGACGACCGGCTGTTCCGCATCGCCGAGCGCATCGAGTCTGTCATGCAGGACATCAAGCGCATGTTCCCCAACCTGGACTGGTTCAGCGCCGTCGCCTATCACCTGATGGGCGTGCCGACCGCGATGTTCACGCCTTTGTTCGTGATGTCGCGCACCACCGGCTGGGCCGCGCACGTGATCGAGCAGCGCCAGGACGGCAAGATCATCCGCCCCAGCGCCAATTACACCGGGCCGGAACCGCGCAAGGTCCCGCCCGCCGACCAGAGGTAGACCACCTGCCATGAGCCACACCGACCTGCGCTCGGCCGAGCGCCCCGCACCCGATCGCGTGCTGGTCGACATTGCGAGCTATGCGCACGGCGCGCGCATCGACAGCGCCGTCGCCTACGAGACCGCGCGCTACTGTCTGATGGACACCCTCGCCTGCGGTTTCCAGGCGCTCGCCTTCCCGGCCTGCACCCGCCTGCTCGGGCCGGTCGTCCCGGGCGCCACGATGGCGGGCGGCGCGCGCGTGCCGGGCACCAGCTACGAGCTCGACCCTGTCCAGGCGGCGTTCAACATCGGCGCGCTGGTCCGCTGGCTCGACTTCAACGACACCTGGCTCGCAGCCGAGTGGGGTCATCCCTCCGATAACCTCGGCGGCATCCTGGCGGTCGCCGACTGGCAGGCGCGGCAGGCCGCCGCGACCGGCGGCAAGCCGCCGACCGTGCGCGACCTGCTGACGGCGATGATCAAGGCCCACGAGATCCAGGGCGTGACCGCGCTAGAGAACGCCTACAACCGCGTCGGCCTCGATCACGTGATCCTGGTGCGGGTCGCGACCACCGCGGTCGTCGCCGCGATGCTCGGCGGCAGCCGCGACCAGGTCGTCAATGCCGTTTCCAATGCCTGGATCGACGGCGGCGCGCTCAGGACCTACCGGCACGCGCCGAATACGGGCTCGCGCAAGAGCTGGGCTGCGGGCGACGCGACCAGCCGCGGCGTGCGCCACGCGCTGATCGCGTTGCGGGGCGAGATGGGCTATCCGTCGGCCCTGACGGCGCCGAAGTGGGGCTTCTATGACGTGCTGTTCGGCGGCAAGCCCTTCGTCTACCGCCAGCCGTTCGGCAGCTACGTGATGGAAAACGTGCTGTTCAAGATCAGTTTCCCGGCGGAGTTCCACGCACAGACCGCGGTCGAGTGCGCCATGCAGCTGCACCCGCGGGTGCGGGACCGCATCGGCGACGTCGAGCGCATCGTCATCGAGACGCAGGAGCCCGGCGTGCGGATCATCGACAAGACCGGCGCGCTCGCCAACCCGGCCGATCGCGACCACTGCCTGCAGTACATGGTGGCGGTGCCGCTGATTTTCGGCCGGCTGACGGCCGCTGATTACGAGGACGACGTGGCGGCCGATCCGCGCATCGACGCGCTGCGCGCCCGCATGGAGGTGCGCGAGAACCCGGACTTCACGCGCGACTACTACGCGGCGGAGCGGCGCTACATCGGCAACGCGATCGAGGTGTTCTTCCGCGACGGCAGCTCGACTGGGCGGGTCGCCATCGACACGCCGATCGGGCACCGCCGCCGGCGCGCAGAAGGTTATCCGGTGCTGGTGCGCAAGTTCGAGGCCTCGCTGGCGGGCGTGTTTCCCGACCGCCAGCGCCGCAAGATCGAAGCGCTGTTCGGCGATCCGGAGCGCCTCGACGCGACCCCCGTGGACGAGTTCGTCGCCCACCTCGTGCGCAACTGACCCCGCCCCGGCGGCTCAGTCGCCGAACATCGACAGCTGGCTGCGGTCGCCGCCACGGCCCCGGCGCGGCGGTCGCACCGGGGCAGCCTTGCGCGGCTTGGGCGCCGCGACCTCGGTGCCGGCGAGCCCGGCGATGTACCGGGCCAGCCCGTCCAGGGCCTCCCGCTGCAGCGAATAGAGGATGAACCTGCCCCGCGGGCGCGCCTCCAGGATGCCGGTGCGGCTCAACTCCTTGAGGTGGAAGGACAGGGTCGAGGCCGGGCAGCGGATGGACCGGGCAATCTCGCCGGCGGCAATCCCCTTGGCCCCCGCCTCCGCCACGCGGTCCAGTATCTCCAGGCGGGTCGCCTGCGCGAGGGCGGCCAGAATCGGTACCTGCTGCCGCGCTGTTGGGTCGCTCATGGCCACGCCTCAGGCAATAGTCCTGGAACAATAGAAACGAATTTCTTGACGGGGCGCAAGAAATGACTGCCCCGGGCTCTTCCCATCCCGGCAAATCGCGGTATATTCGGGCCGTATCGATTTGATGTAACGGGGAACCTCGAATCGATGCGCGGTGTTCTGAAATCAGGGTTCCATACGCTTCTATAGCAATCGAATTAACGAATCGGTCAGGGAGCCTCGAACGCCGTGAGTGTTGCCGCCTGGGAGAGTCTGCACAAAGCCACGCTGGAGCTGGCCAAGCCTGCCGCACTGAAGCAGCGTCTCACCGATGCCTTCAGCCGTTTCCTGCTCGACCTGCCGCCCGCAGAGATGCCTGGCGAACTGCGCCAGGACTTCGAGGCCCTGCGTCAGTGCATGACCCGGATCCGACCGCTGCCCGGCGAGTCCGCGGTCGTGGCCACGGTGCGCAAGATGTCGATGCACGAAGCCGACGATTGCGCAGCCCGCATCGTCGCATTGCTCGACTCGCTGCACCGGACCACGCTCACCGCGCCGGCCCGCCAGAATGGCCAGCCGCATGCACGCCCGTCCGGGCCGCCCGATGCCGGTGCGTCCCGCATCCCGACGCTGATCAGCGTCAATCGAGCTTGAATTCGATCACGTCCCAGCGCGTCGTGTCCTCGTGACGCGCCTGGCGGCGAATCGCGTCCGCCATTTCCCGCCCGTTCCACGCCACGACCTCGTCGGCCATCTCCCGCAGCTTGGCCGGCACGGGATCCGTGGTCCCGAACGGCTCCAGCACCACGAGCGGCTTGTCGCAGGACTGGGCGTACAGGCCCTGGTACTCGATCAGCACCGGATCGCGCGGGTACAGCGACGACAGCAGGATGACGACCTCGGCTTCGGTCATCTGGCGCCGCAGGTCCTCGCGGATCGCCTCCTTCTCCTTGCTGCGCGGCGGCTTCTCCGGCGTCGCCAGGTTGGTATAGAAGAAGTTGGGCTGGCTCTCGAGGTACTCGAAGACGCGGAAATAGGACTCGTCGGGCGCGTACAGGTGGGTGACGAAGAGCCGGATCGGGTTGTTTTCCGTCACGCTGGTCGCCCTCGCCGGTGGCCCTGGCCGAATAGAATACGTCTTTTGCCGGGAATCGGGTACCGCCGACACTGATGCGCCTGCTCGTCTACAACATCCGCTACGCGACCGGGACCGGGCCCTCCTTCCACCTGCCGGTGCCGGGTGCCGGCTACCTGCGCAGCAGCCGCCAGGTCCTCGAGCGCATCACCGATTTCATCGCCGAGCGCGACCCGGACGTGGTCGGCCTGATCGAGGTGGACACCGGCTCGATCAGGAGCGGCATGGTCAACCAGGCCGAGTTCATCGCCAGCCACCTGTCGCATTTCTCGACCTACCAGTGCAAGTACGGCGAGGATTCGCTCAACCAGTTCATGCCGATCGTGCGCAAGCAGGCCAACGCCTTCCTGGCGGCATCGCGCGTGCACGGCGAGCGATTCCACTACTTCGACACCGGCATCAAGAAGCTGATCATCGAGCTCGAACTCGAGAACGTGGCCGTGTTCCTGGTGCACCTGTCGCTCAAGTTCCGCCACCGCCACTACCAGCTGCGGCACCTGCACCAGCTGGTCCGGCGCCAGAGCAAGCCGGTGATCGTCGCCGGCGACTTCAATACCTTCTGGGGCGAGCACGAGATCTACTTGTTCATGCAGGCGGCCGGGCTGCGCAGCGCCAATGTCGCCGGCCTGCCCTCCTATCCGAGCCGCTGGCCGCGCAAGGAACTGGACTTCATCCTCTATGGCGAGGGCATCGTCCCGCAGGGCTTCGAGATTCCTGCCGTGCCGCTCTCCGACCACCTGCCCCTGGTGTTCGACTTCGAGGTCGATCCGCGCTTCGTGCGCGTCCCGGAGACGACGGCCGTAGCCGCGACCTGAAGCCGCCGCGGCGTGCATAATCCGGGGCTGCAGACCACGGGACGGCACGATCATGTCGAAAGCTGACGGACACTGGCGCCTCGAGACTGACGGGCAAGGCATCGCCTGGCTGACGATGGACGTGCAGGGCGCCAGCGCCAACACGCTCGGCAGCGCCGTGATGCGCGAGCTGAATGACCGGCTCGCCGAGGTCGAGGCCGCGCGGCCGCGCGCGCTGGTCATCCGCTCGGCCAAGGACAGCGGCTTCATCGCCGGCGCCGACATCACCGAGTTCACCGGTCTGACCGACCTCGAGCCCGCCTACCGGCTGGTCCGCACCGGGCAACAGGTGTTCGACCGCATCGAGGCCCTGCCGATGCCGACGATCGCTGCAATCCACGGCTTTGCGCTGGGCGGCGGACTGGAACTGGCGCTCGCCTGCGATTACCGCATCGGCGCCGACGACGGCCGCCTCAATCTCGGGCTGCCGGAAGTGATGCTCGGCATCCACCCCGGTTTCGGCGGCACCGTGCGCGCGCCACGGCTGATCGGCGCCCCCGCCGCCCTGGACCTGATGCTGACCGGGCGCTCGCTGCGCGGCGATGCGGCCCTGAAGCTCGGCCTGGTCGACCGGCTGGTGCCGCGCGACCGGCTCGACGCCACGGCGCGCGAGCTGGCGCAGTCGCCGCCGCCGCGGCGGCGGGCGCCGTTCAAGCTGCGCGTGCTGTGCTGGCCCGTGATCCGCGGGCTGGTCGCCGCGCAGACGCGCAAGCAGGTCGCGCGCCGCGCCAATCCCGCTCACTACCCCGCTCCCTGGGCCATCGTCGACCTGTTCGCCCGCCACGGCGCGTCCGGGCCGGCCGCCTACGAGGCCGAGGCGCGCTCGATCGCGAAGCTGTTCCTCAGCGAATCGTCGCGCAACCTGGTGCGGGTGTTCTTCCTGCAGAACCGCCTGAAGGCGCTCGGCGGCAAGTCGGCGCGCCGGTTCAGCCACGTGCACGTGGTCGGCGCCGGCGTCATGGGCGGCGACATCGCCGCCTGGTGCGCGTCGCGCGGCCTGAGCGTGACGCTGCAGGACCGCGAGATGAAGTACGTCGAGCCGGCTCTCGCCCGCGCGCGCGAATTCTTCGCCAAGCGCGCCCGCGACCCCGCCAAGGCCAGCGAGATGTCGTCGCGGCTGGCGGCGGACATCGAAGGCGCCGGCGTCGCGCGCGCCGACATCGTGATCGAGGCGATCTTCGAAAACGCCG
>CAYXUJ010000013.1:0-39723 GCA_964468395.1 uncultured Steroidobacteraceae bacterium | reverse complement strand
ACCAGGTCTCGCCCTGCTTCAGCAGCGCGCTGTCGGTGTTGCTGACGTACTGCAGGCCGCCGGTGTCTGGAATTTCGGCCAGCACCGGCTCTCCCTGGATCACGACCAGCTCGGTCGGCCGCTCGCGATGATGCACGGCGGACGCCGGCTGCTGCGTCTTGGGCGCCGGCACTGCGGCCGCGATCAGCGAATCGTCGCTCTGCTTGGGCAGCTTCGACAGGCCGGACGGCAGCCTGTGCGTCGCCTTCCAGGGGCCGTCGAGCTTCTTCGACGTCAGCCACACCTCGCGGTCGAGCAGCCAGTAATGGCTGGACTTCTCGTCCGTCACCAGCGGCCAGCTGGCGTTCACCACTTTCTTCAGGCCCGTGTCCGGCAGGTCGGCGAGAACGGGCGAGCCGTTGATGAACAGCACGATGGCGGGCGTGGTCGAGACCAGGATTTCCGGCGGAACCTTGCTGAACCCGGCTGGCGGCGGCCGGTCGAGGATCGCGTCGTCCAGGCTCAGCAGGAAGATGTCGAGCGGCACGTCGAACCCGCCCTTGCGCGCGCCGTCGCGCAGTGCCTGTTCATAGGCGCCGGTGTCCTTCGCCGCGAACTGGATGTTCTCGATGGCGAGATCGGTGAAGTGAACCAGCCGGTCGGCCAGGTTGACGGTCGTATTGCCGGAAAAAATCATCGTCGCCAGCAGGGGCCGGTCGCCGCCGTCCGCGAAGAACTCGAGCGCCATCGCGCCCTCGACCTTGCCGAACTCCGGCCAGGCGTGGATCTGCGGCGCGTGCAGGATCGCCCTGTGCGGACCGAATGTCCGCTCCTGCGGATACTCGAAGGAATCGGGCCCGGCGGGCGGCGCCTGGGCCGCGGCGAGCGCGCCGCCGCACCACAACAGGAAACTGCCGAGTGCGGCGGCGCGAAGGGTCAAGGCGTGTACCAGATCGGCGACGTGTAGGCGCGCTCCTGCAGCGTCATGCGCGTCCCGGGCTGTGCCTGGATGCCGAAACGCTTGGCGTCATAGGCCGTCCAGCGCGGCGTCGGGATCTCGAGCACGCGCACGTAGTAGAAAGCGCGCTGCGCGGAGTCGAAGTCCGGGTCCTTCCAGACCGTGATCAGCTCCGGGTCGCCGATCGTGTTGGTCCAGGTGGCGTTCGCCACGTCCACGGTGCTGCCGACTGCCGGCAGCTTGCCGTCGGCGCCGGGCTTGCGCTTGTCGGCATCACCCCAGGCGACGTCGTACACCTTTTCGTGCAGCTTGCCGCTGGTGTCCAGCCAGCCCTTGACGACCTGGACGCGGTCGAGGTTCGCGCCGATCGGGTCCTTCATGGCCGCGACAAGGAATGTCGGCGACTTGCCCAGAGGCGCCTTCTTCAGGTCGCCACCCATCGGCACGCCCTTGGCATAGCCGATGTCGGCGGGCATGCGGTTGTGCGCGTCGGCCGGCACGAAGTCCCAGCCGCCGAAGAAACGCACGATCATGCGCGGGCCGGTGGTCCCGTAAGTTTCCTTGCGTTCCATCGCGTCCCACAGTGCTGCGCGCGTATTCTCGGTCGCCCACACCGCTGCGTAGCCGGAGGCGCCGACCTCCCAGTCCATGACGGAAAGCCCGGTCGCCTTGCTCTGCATGAAGGCATTCGTGAGCCGCTCGGGCGACGGCTCGGCCGGGACGACCTTGCCGAAGAAATTCTCCTCCTCCAGCGCCGACAGGCCGGTATGGGCGTCGCTGCTGCCGACCAGGCCGAACTTGTAGGGGTTGGTGCCGAGCCGCTGTTCCAGCAGCAAACCATTCTTGTATGCCGCACGGGTGTACTCGAACTCGAGCATGGACTTGTCCTTGGCGACGCTGAGGTCCAGGTTGCCCTTGTCCCAGGTTTCGAAATCGGCAAATTCGTCGTTCGGCGACAGGAACGGGTGCGCCTCGCCGTCGCCCTTGGTCTGCGTGGTCTCGTACAGCCGCTCCCACTTCTCGCGCTGCTCGACGTACTCGCGGTCCACCGGCTTGCCGGTGAACGACTCGATCATCGGGAACATCCGGCCGTTCGACAGGTTGCCATTGTGGGCGATCGCCAGCACGTTGCCGCCGGTCTTCTGCTCGAAAGCCGCCATCCACTTCCACAGGTCGCGCGGATTATCGCTGCCGAGCGGCTTCATCGTCGTGTAGGGCTCCGTGAGGCTCGCCTTGTCGGCGTTGTCGCGGAAGATCACGTTGCGATGCAGGTTGTTGCCGGCGGTGTTCGAGGTCCATTCATAGCCGATGAAAGCCGTGAAGCGGCCCGGGTCGTTGAATTCCTCGGCCGCGGCGATCGTCTTTTGCCAGGCGCCCTGGTACGCAGCGGTGCCGGGCACCGGCATGATCGCCTTCGAGATAGTGCCCTTGCCGAAGTTGACGATGATCTCCATTGCAGCCTCGGCGCCCTTGCCCGACTGAACCATGTCGTGCCACCTGCGGCCCTGCTCGTCGGCCATGACGATCGGATCGCTGGCCAAGAGCATCGGGAAGAAACCCATGCCATCGGAATGATCGGCAACGACCAGGAAATCGAGCGGCCGCGACAGCTTGACAGGCTGGCCCGTGGAGGAGGTGACCTGCTCGCCGCGCGCGAAGCGGTAGGCCTCGCGCGGTCCGAGCCGCGCTCCGAATGCGCCGGCGTCCATCGAGAAGCTCGTGTGCAGATGCGTGTCGCCGAAATAGGGCCGGGTCGGAAAATTGCGGTTTACGTATGGAGAATACGCGGGCTTGGACGCATGCACCTTCTCGAGCGCTGCCTTGTCCGGCGTGCCGACGTCGCTCTGCTCCGCCGTCGCCGCAGCCGTGGCGAGCACGCCGCTGGCGATGGTCGCCAGTACGGTATTCAGCCTGGTCGATGTCATCATCTTTCTCCTTGTTCCTTCAGTCCTGAGGCGAATTCCCGGATCGTCGGATCGTCCGGCTCGAGCGCCGACAGCCGTGCCGCGGTCCTGGCGGCGCCCCGGCGGTCGCCTGCATTCATCTGGTAGTTCGCGAGGGTCCAGAGTGTATCGCGGTCGTTCGGTTGCCGCATCAGGGCCGCGCGAAGGACCGCGATCGCCTCGGCCGGCCGGCCGGCATCCGCGAGGGCGACCGCATACACCTGGCTGTAACGTGCCTCCCCGGGAGCCTGTTCCGCTGCCAGTTTCAGTTCGCCCAGGGCCTCCGCACGCTGATCCGTGCGGATCAGCAGGAGCCCCAGGGAGTGGTGCAGGGCGGCAGCCTGCGGGCTCGAGCGCAGGCCTTCTCGCAGGGCCTCCGCCGCTTCGGCTTCCCGGCCCATGGCCCGGTAGAGGTCCGCGAGATTGACGGTTGCGGGCACGAAGCGCGGGTCCAGCACGATGGCCTTCTGCAGGGCCGTCTCGGCCTCCTGGTAGCGGCCAAGCGCGGCCCACAGCAGGCCCAGGTTGACCTGCGATTCCGGTCGCTCGGCATTCACGCGCTGCGACGCGACGTACTCGTCGACCGCGCGATCGCGCCGGGCGCGCTGTCCGGGCTCCATGCGCGAATCCGGCAAATCTGCAAGCACGGGGACGGCCTCGAGCCGCACGTCCCGGACCGGGTCGTCCAGCAACGCGAACAACTCGCCGCGCATCTCCGGCGGCAGGCTGCGGTGCGCGGCGACGGCCGCGCGGCGCACGAGCGGGTCGCTGCTGCCCAACAGGCGCGTCAGCGCAGCAAGGTCCTCCGGGCTCGCGATGCGATCGAGGCGCGAGAGTGCGCTCGCGCGCGCGATGCCGGGCTGCCAGGCATCGCCGGCGAGGCGCATGAGCGCCTGGCGCGCGCCCGCGGCGCCCGTGTCGCCCGCGTGCAGGGCCTGGGCGTAGTCCTGCAATCCCGCCGGATCCCTGCCGAGCCATTCCCGCAGCCGGGCCGCCGCCCACGCCGGCTTGCGCTCGCGATGGCAGGCCGTGCAGGCATCGGGCGCGCCGGTCAGCGCGGCCAGGTCCGGCCGCGGCACGCGCAGGCTGTGATCGCGCCGGTGATCCACGACCATGTAGTTGCGCCCGGGCATGTGGCACTCGAGGCAATCCGACCCGGCCGAGCCCGGCTCGTGGCGATGGTGCTCGCGGTTCGCGTAGCGGTCGCCCTGGTGGCAGGTCAGGCAGACCTCGGCGCCCGGCGCGCGCAGCTTCAGGCTGTGCGGGTCGTGGCAATCGCTGCAGCCGACACCGGCCTGGTGCATGCGGCTCTGCAGGAAGGAGCCGTATTCATAGACCTCGTCGCGGATCTGGCCGTCGGCGAAGTAGAGCCCGGTATCGAGCAACGCGACGCGATGCGTCTCGCCGATCGGCCGGCCCGGGACGTATTCCTCCCAGACCTGGCCCCGGCGCGAGTGGCAGCGCGCGCAGGTGTCGAGCTCGCGCTGGCTCGTGCGCGCGACGCTGCGCGCAGGCTTGCCGCTCGTGGGGTCGACAATCCAGCTGACGCCGCGGCGCTCGTCGAAACGGACAATCGGTCCGTTGCCGCCGGCCGCGACGTGAGCCGAGCCCGGGCCATGGCAGGCCTCGCAGGACACGTCGATCTCCGACCAGCTCGTCGCGTATGCGCCGGTCGCGGCATTGAAATTGCGCTGCAGATTGGTCGAGTGGCACTCGGCACACATGTAGTTCCAGTTCTGCTGCGGACCGGTCCAGTGCAGCTCGTCGTCGTGGCGGATCTGCTCGTCCGGGTACAGGTGGAACCAGCGCTGGCCGCCCTGCCCGGCCGGGCGCGTATCCCAGGCGATTGACAGCGCCTGCAGCCTGCCGCCCGGCAGTTCGACGAGATACTGCTGCAGCGGCTCGACGCCGAACACGTAACGGATCTCGAAATCCGCGAGCGTCCCGTCTGGGCCGTCGGTGCGCGCGACGAAGCGCCCGTCGCGGCGGAAGAATTCGCTCGACACGCCCGCGTAGGTGAACTGCGTGCCGCCGAAGTCGCCGAGCACGGTTGCGTCCGTCGCTTCCTGCATGGCGAGATCGTGGTGCGATCCGGTCCAGGCAGCGCTCTCGGCTGCGTGGCATTCCGCGCAGCTCGCCGCGCCGACGTAATGCGGCGCCTGCGCCTGCCGCGCATCCCCGTCGCCGCCGCGCCACCAGCCGGCGTTCCAGCCGAACACGGCGATTGCGACCGCCCCGAGTGCCGCGACACCGCCGGCCAGCCAGACGCGCGCTTGCATCAGAAACCCGCGACCCGCTCGAAGACCCAGAACATGGCGATGCTGCCGATCGCGTAGGGCGGCACGAGCCCGGCCCAGGGCGGGATCGCGACCCGGGACCGGCGCCACAGCCAGATGAGCGCCAGCACCGCCCCCACGAACAGCAGCTGCCCGGCCTCGACCCCGAGGTTGAAGAACAGCAGCGCCAGCGGGATCTGTCCCTCCGGCAGGCCGATCTCCGCCAGCGCGCCGGCGAAGCCGAAGCCGTGCAGCAGGCCGAAGGTGAAGGCGACGACCCACGGCGCCCGCGCCGTGATGCCCTCCTCGCCCCGTCGTGCGCGCAGGATCTCCGCCGCGACGAACACGATCGACAGCGCGATCACCGCCTCGACGGGCGCCGGGGGCACGTGGACGAATCCGAGCGTCGCCAGCGCGAGCGTGATCGAGTGCGCAACAGTGAACGCAGTGACCGTCAGCACCAGGCGCTTCGCGCCGCGCGTGATGAGCAGCAGCGCCAGCACGAACAGCAGGTGATCGATGCCCAGCAGGATGTGCTCGACGCCGAGGCCGAAATAAGTCGCGGCCACCGCTGCCCCGCCCGGCGACACCGGGATTGTCACTGCCGGCGACGTCGGCGTCAGGCGCGCGACCCAGTTCGAGCCGTCGGCGAAGCCGACGCGCACCAGCGCATCCGTCAACGTCCCGGACAGCCCGTCGATGTGCAGCCGGCGGCCGCGCAGCGGCTCCCCGGCCGGCAGCCGCAGGCGCCAGGTCTGCAGCGCGGCGCCGCCCGCCTCGCGCGTGGCAATCGGCGTCGCCTCCTCGCTAGGGCCCGACAGCACCGGCGCGAGCGCGAGGCGCAGGTCGCCGCGCATCGGCGTCTTCCACAGCACTTCGACCTCGCCTGCGGCGGTCTCCTGCAGCTCGAGATACGCAGGGCGCACTTCGTGGGCGAGGGCCGGCGCCGCCCCGGCCAGCAGGGCGACGAGCAGGATCGCCCTGCGCGTCACTCGCCGCTCCGCAGCGCCGCCTGCGCCGGCTCGGTCAGGCCGCGCGTCGCGTCCGTGGTCTCGACCCGGTAGCGGTCCAGCAAGCTGGAGAAATAGGCGGCCTTCGCCGCCCGCTCGTGCTCCCGGCGCCACTCGTCCGCCAGCATCGGCCGCGCTTCCTCGAAAGTCATCGGCCGCGCCTCGGCGCGCGACGAGACCCGCACCAGGTGCAGGCCGTAGCTGGAAGTCACCGGCCCCTGCCAGCGGTCGGGCGCGAGCGCCAGCACGGCGGCGGCGAACTCCGCCCCGAATGCCGCGGCGATCTCGCGCTCGTCGGCATCGCGCATCTCGTCCGGCAGCAGCGATCCGTCGCCGACGGTGCGCGGATCGGCGCCCGCGGCCAGCCTGGGGAGAGCCTCGCGCGCATCTACCGTTGCGCGCTCGCCGCGGCGGTCGGCACTGAAATACACCGACTGGAAGCTGGCGAGCGGCGGCGTCATGAAGCGCGCCCTGTCCGCCTCGAAGCGGGCGCGCAAGTCGGCCTCTGCAGGCGCGGCGATGCGGGCGGTGTCCTCGACGATGAAGCTCATTTTCTGCGCCAGGCGCCGGCGAACCACGGTGTCGTCGTCGTCCAGCCCGAGTGCGCGCGCTTCGCGCGCGAGCAGCTCCTCGCGCAGGTAGTCGGTCATCAGCCCGCGCATGTCGGCCTCGGTGGGCTCGCGCTGCCACTGCCGCGACCAGGCCTCCGCCAGCCACGAGACCTCGCGCTCGGTGATGCGGATCGTGGTTTCCTCGCTGCCGGTGCCGGCCTCGCCGCGGTTGAGCAGCGCCCAGGCGCCGAACAGCAACGCGCCGATCACGAGGAAGTGCAGCAACGGCTCACGCAGAAGTTTCATCGGGATTCCATGGTCGATTGGGGCGGGCGCCGGTGTAATGATAATGTCTGCGGGCAACCGACGTGAGGCCCCTCATGCTGCGCCCTACCCTGATCCTCCTGGCGGCCCTGCTTGCGAGCGTGCCGCCACCCGCCGGAGCGCGCCCGAAGCTCGACGTGATCACGCTGCAGAACGGCGACCGCATCACCGGCGAGATCATCGAGCTGCAATACGGCCAGCTCTCGGTCAAGACCGACAGCATCGGCACGATCTCGGTCGACTGGGTCGAGATTGCGACCGTCGCCAGTCCGCAGGAGTTCCTGGTCGAGACGCATGCAGGCGTGCGCCATCACGGCCACATCGCAGCCGCCGGCAGCGGCAGCCTGCGCATCGTCGAGCCAGCCGGCGCGACCGAGCTGTCGATCACGAGCGTCGCCGTCGTCACGCAGCTCGAGGCGAGCTTCGTCGACCGGGTCAGCGGCTCCGTGTCGCTCGGCTTCGACAGCAGCAAGTCCAGCGACTTCAGCAGCCTGACCTTCGGCTTCGACACCGAGTACCGCTCGGACCGCAACTACGCGAGCCTGGACGGCAGCTTCCAGTCCACGAACACTTCCGGGCAGGGCACGCAGGACCAGTACATGCTGGGCTTTTCCAACCAGTTCCTGCGTCCCCACGACAATTTCTGGCTGGCCGCGGTCCGCTACGAGAGCAACGAGCAGCAGGGCATCGATGGCCGGCTCCTGGTCGGCGGCGCGCGCGGGCACTACTGGGTGCGCAATGCGACGTCGGAGTTCGCGACCTTCAGCGGCATCGCCCTGACCCAGGAATGGGCGGCCGGCGGCGCCAGCAACCAGCAGAGTGCGGAGGGCCTTCTGGGTCTTCAGTGGAAGGTTTTCCGCTTCAGCACGCCCAAGACCAGCCTGACCTCGCAGCTGCTGCTGCTGCCGAGCCTCAGCGAGAGCGGCCGCTACCGCAGCAACGCGTCGATTTCGCTCGACCACGAGATCGTCAAGGACTTCTACGTGGACCTGAGCTTCCAGGGCAGCTACGACAGCGAGCCGCCGGAGGCGTCGGCCCTCAAGACCGACTACAGCGTCTCGACGTCGCTGAAGTACAAGTTCTGAAATGACGCAGCGGCCGGGCCGCGGCAGGTCGCCGCGGCCCGGCGGTGCGCCAGGATCAGCGCGGCGCCTTGTGCCGCGTGCTCGAGTAGATCTCGCCGTCGCGGCCGAAGTAGAGCCGCTTGAGATCGGCGGAGATCGTTGAGCGCGTCTCGCTGCCTGCCGTGTTCACGTTGGGACCCAGGTTGACCGGCGCCGACCAGGGATCGGCGGTGCTGGCGCGGGTCGAGACGTACACGTCGAAGCTGCCGAAGGCGGCCGTGCCGTTTGCATCGGTCGGACGTGTCGAGCTGAAAACGACTTCCAGACCATCCGACGAGACGTTTGGCATGCGGTCGTCGAACTCGGTGTTGAGTTCGGTGACCGGCACTGGCGCCTCGAAGTTGCCGTCGGGCTTCTGCCGGCTCATGTAGATGTCATGGTTGCCGCTCGAGGTGCTCGAGAAGTAGAGGAAAGTGCCCTGCTTGGTCTTCACGAGCGAAGGACTGAACTCGGCGCCCACGCTGTTCGGCCCGGTGCCGCTCTCGATGCAGCCGAGGTGCCGCGGCTCGCTCCAGCCAAAGGCGGCGTTCTGCCGGATCAGGTAGATGTCGCCGCGACCCGCGCCAGAATTGCAGGTCCCCTCGCCGGGGCGCTCCGACACGAACATCAGCCAGCGGCCATCGAGCGGCGTCGGGCAGAAATCCGCGAACGCCGTGTTGACCGGCGCGCCGAGGTTGAGCGGCGTGCCCCAGGGCTGGTCCTTGCTGAGCCGGTCCGCCGCCCAGATGTCATTGCCGCCGAAGGTGCCGGGACGCACGGACGCGATGTACAGGCTGAGCCCGTCCGGCGCCTCGATCGGGCAGCCGTCCGCGACGGGACTGTTGACCTCGACGACCGGAGTCGCGAGCTGCCATGCGTAGAACTCCGGCGGCTTGTCCCCGCCCGCCTGGAGCGCCAGCGGCAACGCGGCCGCCACGGCCATTGAACAGAATGAGAGTGTCTTGCGCACGGTAGTCTCCTGAATTCGTGGATGATGGCCTTCCCTCTGCCGGGAACATGCTGCCGGCACCGGCTCTCCGCGGTCCTGATGAAAGGTTGATATCGTCCTGATATCGTTCTCGCCCGGGCATCCACGGGCCCCGTTCCCAGGCATTCCGATGACTGCCGCCGCGGACAACCACGACGCATCTCCGGCCGGCAGGCCATTCCGGCTCGGCGACCTGTTGATCCAGCCGCTGGACGGGGAAGTGACCGGGCCCGGCGGCCGCGAGCAACTCGATCCCAAAGTCATGGCGGTGCTGGTGCTGCTCGCGCGGCGTGCCGGCCACGTCGTCACCCGCGAAGAGTTGCTGTCGCAGGTGTGGGCCAGCGCCGTCGTCACGGACGACGTGCTGTCGCGCTGCATCTACGAGCTGCGACGGCAGCTGGCGCTCGCCGGCGGCGACGAGCAATTGAAAGCCGTCATCGAGACCGTGCCGAAGCGCGGCTATCGCCTGCACGGCGAAATCACGACACCCGGGCCCGCCGCAGGCGCCCATGCGCCTGCGCGAGCGCGCCGGCCGTTGATCGTGCTCGGCGCGGTGCTCGCGCTCGCGGCTGCGCTGTGGCTGGCGCTCGGCCGCCAGGCGGCGGATGATGCCAGCGGCAATTCGGTGGCCGTGCTCCCGTTCCTCGACATGAGCGAGGGCCAGGACCAGGGCTATCTGGCCGACGGCATCACCGAGGAGATCATCAACCGGCTCACGCACGCGGGAAACCTGCGCGTGATCTCCCGCACGTCGTCGTTCGCGTTTCGCGGCAAGGCGGCCGACATCCGCGACATCGCCCGCCGGCTCGACGTCACCCACGTCCTGGAGGGCAGCATCCGCCGCTCGGGCGACGCGATCCGCATCACCACCCAGCTGATCGCCGCATCCGACAATGCGCACGTCTGGTCGCAGAATTACGATCGCCGGCTCGGCGACCTGTTCGCCGTGCAGGACGAGATCTCGGAATCGGTCGCCGCGGCGCTGCAGGCCCGCCTCGCGGAGCCGCCCTCCAGCACGCGGCCGCCGGCGAACCCGGAAGCGCACGAGAAATACCTGCACGGCCGGTACTTCTTCCATCGCCGCGCACCCGGCGACTTCCAGCGCGCCGCCCGCTACTACGAAGAGGCCTTGCAGGCCGATCCGGGGTACGCGGTCGCCTGGGCGGCCCTGGCGGGCGCCTACTACCTGATGGCGGATGTCGGCGAAATGCCGTGGGAAGAGGCGCGCGCGCACCAGCTGAATGCCGCGCAGAACGCGATCCGCTTCGATCCCGGGCTGGCCGATGGATACACGCGGCTCGGTCAGTACCACTTCGAGGGCGGCGACCTCGAGGCAGCGCGCAGGGCCTATGCAAGCGCTAGGGCGCTCGATCCCTCCTTGCCCGTGCCCAAGGCGGGCGGCGGCATGCTGCGGCACTTCCAGGACGATCCCGAAGGGTACGTGCAACGCGAGCGGCAGGACGTCGCGCGCGACCCGCTGTCGGCCAACGTGCGCCGGAACTTCGGGATCTTCCTGTTCGCCGCCGACCGGCTGGAAGAGGCCGAAGCTGAATTCCTGAAAGTACTCGATCTCAGCCCGGAGATGGGCGCGGACACGGAGATCGAAGTGGCCCGCGTGCTGGCCGCCCAGGGCCGGCACGAAGAAGCGCGATCGCACGCCCTGCGCCTGCCCTCCGGACCGATGCGCGATCATGTCCTGGCGCTGCTGTTCGATGCGCCGGGCCAGCGGGCTGAAGCCGATGCGGCTCTCGGCAGGCTCGCGGGACGCGAAGACCGCGACACGATGCAGAGCGTGCGGCTGGCGGAGATCTATGCCCTGCGCGGCAGGCCGGACGACGCGTTCGCCGAAGTTTCACGGTACATGGCGGGACTCGACCCTGCCGACCGGCGAACGCTCTCTCGAAAGTGGTGGATGCTGGAGGAGCTCGGCATTTCGCCGTTCCTGAAATCCCTGCACGACGACCCGCGCTGGACCGCGCTCATGAAAAACCCGGCCTGAGCCGGCTCAGGGCAGCAGCAGCGTGCTGCCCGTCGTCCGCCGCGCCTCGAGGTCGCGGTGCGCGCGGGCCGCCTCCGCCAGCGGATAGGTCTGGCCGATGCGGACCTTCACCTTGCCGCTGGCGACGACCGCGAACAGCTCGCGCGCGCCGCGCGCCAGCTCCGACGGCTTGGCGATGTAGTGGAACAGCGTCGGCCGCGTCAGGTACAGCGAGCCGCGTTTCGTCAGTTCGAGCGGCGAGACCGGCGGCACCGGTCCCGAGGCGTTGCCGTAGCTGACCATCAGGCCGCGCGGCCGCAGGCTGTCGAGCGAAGCGGTGAAGGTGTCCTTGCCGACGCCGTCGTACACGACCGGCACGCCGCGCTTCTTCGTGATCTCGCGCACCCGCGCGGCGATGTCCTCGCGCGTGCTGACGATCACCTCGTGCGCGCCGTGCTCGCGCACCAGCGCCGCCTTCTCGTCGCTGCCGACGGTGGCGATCACCTTGGCGCCGAGCGACGCCGCCCACTGCAGCGCGATCAGGCCGACGCCGCCCGCCGCCGCGTGCAGCAGGATGGTGTCGCGCGCGCGCACGCGGTAGCAGCGGCGCAGCAGGAACCACGCGGTCAGGCCCTTCAGCATCATCGCCGCCGCCTGCCGGTCGCTGACCGACTCCGGCAGCGCCACGACGCGGCCGGCGTCGATCACCCGCTCCTCGGCATAGGCGCCGGCGACGCTGCCGGCATAGGCGACGCGGTCGCCCGCGCGGAAGCGCGTGACCAGCCGGCCCGCCTCGACGACCACGCCTGCCGCCTCGCGGCCCAGCACGGCCGGCAGCTTCGCCGGGTAGAGCCCGGAGCGCTCGTAGGTGTCGATGAAATTGACGCCGATCGCGGTCTGGCGGATGCGCAGCTGGCGCGCACCGAGCTTGCCGGCGGCGACCTCCTCGAAGCGCAGGACCTCGGGCCCGCCGTGCTCGTGGATGCGGACCGCCCGGCTCATGTCAACGGCTGAATGGCGAAGGCGAGGTCGGCGACCGGCCGGCCGCCGATCAGGTGTTCCTGGATGATGCGCTCGATGTTGTCGGGCGTCGCGCGGCGGTACCAGGTGCCCTCGGGGTACACGACCATGATCGGCCCCTCGCGGCAGATGCGGAAGCAATCGGCGCGGGTGCGCAGCACGCCCTGCTCCGCATCGGCGAGCCCGGTTTCCTTCAGGCGGCGCTTGAGGTACTTCCAGGCCGCCTCGCCCTGGTCGGCCGGCGCGCAGTCGCCGTGCACGCACAGGAACACGTGGCGCCGGGCGCCGGCGAGCGCGATCTTCGCGACCGCCGCCTCGAGCGATACCGACTTCGGGTTCTCGCCGGACTCCTTCAAAGCGCGGCCTCGTCCGTCTCGCTGGTGCGGATGCGCATCACGCGCTCGATCGACGTGACGAAGATCTTGCCGTCGCCGACCTTGCCGGTGCGGGCGGCGGCGATGATGGCCTCCGTCACCTGGTCCACCAGGTCGTCGCGGATCGCGACCTCGATGCGGGTCTTCGGCACGAAGTCCACGACGTACTCGGCGCCGCGGTAAAGCTCGGTGTGGCCGCGCTGCCGGCCGAAACCCTTGACCTCGGTGACGGTCATGCCGGAGATGCCGATCTCCGACAGCGCGGCGCGCACGTCGTCGAGTTTGAAGGGCTTGATGATGGCGGTGACGAGCTTCATCGGGGGCTCCTGCGCGCAGTGGGTTTCATCCGGGGCCGGATACGGATTCTATGCTGATACGGCGATTCCGGCGATTCGGCGCAGAAAATCGGCAGGCCGCCGGCCTGCCCGGCGACTAGCGTGGTCTCCCCCGGCAGGACGCCGGGACCCAACCGGAGACCACGGCAATGGACCTGCCCGAATCACTGCGCCGCTTCGGCGGCATGCTCGCGATCCTGATGCTCGTTCTCGCGCGGCCGGCGGACGCCGCCATCGGGCGCACGCCCGGCATGGCCAGCGTCACGCCCGATGGCGAGGCCGCCTATTCGATCCCGCTGGCGCTGCCGCCGGGCACGAACGGCATGACGCCCGCCATCTCGCTCGAGTACCGGCATCGGACGCAGGCGGGGCTGCTCGGCGTCGGCTGGTCGATCGGCGGACTGTCGCAGATCACGCGCTGCCCGCGGACGATCGCGCAGGACGGCGTGTCTGCTCCGGTCTCGCTCACGGCCGCCGACCGCTTCTGCCTCGACGGCCAGCGCCTGGTCGTCAGCAACGGCCTCGCCTACGGCGCGGCCGGCGCCGAGTACCGCACCGAGATCGAGACGTTTGCGCGCATCCGCTCCTTCTACGGCGTCGGCGCCGGTCCACAGTACTTCGTGGTCGAGTCGGCCGACGGGCGCATCTACGAATACGGCGCGACGCCGGACTCGCGCATCGACTGGAGCAGTGCGACGGCTCATCCGGTCGTCGTGGCCCGCGTCTGGGCGCTGAACCGCATCCGCGACCGCTCGGGCAACGTGATCGACTTCGGCTACGCCGAGAACGTGCAGAACGGCAGTTATCGCATCGCCAGCATCCGCTACAACGCCAATCCCGGCGCCGGCATCGCCGCATCGCATCAACTGGCATTCGAGTACGAGGACCGGCCCAGCAACGAAGTGGACATCGCCTACGTCGCGGGCGCGCCGATCCGTCAGGTCGCGCGCCTGCACCGCATCGACCTCCTGTACAACGGCGCCTTGCTGCGCCGCTACGACCTCGCCTACCAGCCGGCCCTCACGGGGGCAGGACACAGCCGCCTCGCCTCGGTGCAGGAATGCGGCGCCGGCGGCGGCGACTGCCTGGCGCCGACGGTTTTCACCTGGCAGGACGGCACGGACGGGCTCGGCAGCGAGACGAGCCTGGCCACGACTGTCGTCAGCGCCGGCTACCTCGCCGAACACCAGTTGTGGAACACGGCCGACTTCAACGGCGACGGGCGCAGCGACTTCGTCTGGGCCGGCGGGACATCACTGTCCTCCGCGACGATCCGCTACCGGCTCGGCCAGGCGAGCGGCGGCTTCGGGCCCGAGGTCAATACCGGCATCGCCTGTCCCAACGGCATCGGCACGCCGTTCGACGCCAATGGCGACGGCCAGGACGACCTGCTGACGATCCCGGCGGCGCGGATCTGGACCATCGTGCCGGGGACCGCAGGCGGCCTCGGCGCGCCGCTGTCCACCGGGATTCCCGTGCCGGCGATGCTGGCGGACTTCCGCGGCGCCGACCTCAACGGCGACGGCCTCGGCGACATCGCCGCGTCGGAGCTCCTCGACCACTACAGCAACAGCCTGGTGGTGCGCGTGCGCTATGCGCTGGCGGGCGGCGGATTCTCGGCCACGCCGACGACGCTCTATGCGCAGTCGGAGGGTTCCGGCTACGAGACGACGGAGGGCGGCGATTTCATCGGCCGCCCCGGCCAGCGCATCGATCTCAACAACGACGGCGCCGAAGACCTGTTGTTGAACGAGAACTACACGATCGCCCGCATCTCGGCAAAGGAGTTCGCGATCGACTACTTCGACGGCACGTTCTACGGCGGCGTGGCGCTCGATTTCAACGGCGACGGCTGCTCGGATTTCGCCTACATGCATTACACGGGCAGGCCGCGCCTGCGGATCGGCGGCTGCGGCGTGCCCTGGAGCGGCCCGGAATTGCAGGGACCTGCCGGCACCGGCGGGCCGTTGTTCTACACGCTCGACTGGAACGGCGACGGCCGCGACGACCTGCTGACGCACGGCACCGCGAACTGGCGCGTCGCAGTTTCGTATGGCGATTCACTGCCGACCGTCGTGGACACCGGCATTCCGCACAACGGCTCCACGATCGCCTTCGGCGCCGACGTGAATGGCGACGGGATGCGCGATCTGTTCTCGCGCACCGGCGGCCAGTTCCGGCTGCGGCTGCGCGCTGGCGCGAAAACGGACCTGATGCTGTCGGCCACCGACGGTTTCGGTACCACCGCGGCTTTCGCCTATCTGCCGCTGACCGACGCGACGGTCTACACGCGGGGCAGTTCGGCCGTCTATCCCGAGCAGGACCTGCAAGGCGCCGCGCAGGTGGTCGCGAGCCTCTCAGTCACCGACGGCAGTGGCACCGGCACGCTGCAAACCGCTGCTTACCGCTACGAGGGCCTGCGCCGGCAGCTGCTGGGCCGGGGCCTGCTCGGTTTCAGCAGCGTCGTGCGTACGGAGACGACCAGCGGCGGCCCGCTCGAGACCCGAATGACGCGGCGGCAGGATTATCCCTATACGGGCCTGCCGGCCTCGATCGTGCAGCGCCGGCCGTCCGGACCGGTCGTCAGCGACACCAGCCATGAATGGTCCGCGTTGACGCTGGGCACGGGGCCGGGCCTGCGCCGCTATCCGCATCTCGTCCGGGCGACCGAGCATCGCCATGGCGTCGGCGGACTGCACGACGGCCAGCGCATCGCCACGACGGTACGGACCGTCAATGCCATCGACTCGGCATCGGGGCTGATCACCGACGAGACAACCAGCGTCACCGAAGTCGCCGGCGGTGCGCATGCGGGCTCGTCATCGACGCTGCGTACGCAGCTGCCCGCCTTGCTGAACGACACGACGAGCTGGTGCCTCGGGCGGCCGCGGAGCCTGCAAGTCACCGCCAGCCACACCCTGGCGGGCGGCGACGCCGTCACGCGCAGTTTCAGCCAGGAATGGGATGCCCAGAAATGCCGGCCGACCGAGCATCGCATCGAGCCCGGAAACAGCCAGTGGCAGGTGACGTACAGCCTGGCGTACGACGCCTTCGGCAACCCCGCGAGCCTCGCCGTCACCGGCGCCGGCATGAGCGCACGCAGTTCCACCATCGACTGGGGCGCGCGCGGGCAGCTGCCGGTGCGCATCACCGACCCACTCGCGCAGGCACTGCAGCTCGAGTGGGACCATGGCAACGGCCTGCCGCTTGCCCTCACCGACCCGAACGGGCTCACCGTGCGCTGGAGCTACGACGCCATGGGCGAGCTCGTCGCCCAGGCCCTGCCCGACGGCACCAGCACCACCTGGTCGCGTTCGGGCTGCGATGCGGCCTGCGATCCGCGCACGCGCCTGCGCGTGACTGCGCTGGACCTTGACAGCACCGGCGTCGCGCGCGTGACGACGCGCATGGACGTCGATCGGTCCGGGCGCATCTTCCGCACGGCGGCACAACAGCCCGGCGGCGGCTTCTCGGTGACCACTGCGGACCACGATGCGCAGGGCCGCCTGCTGCGGCAATACCTGCCGTTCTGGGAGGGAGGCACTCCCCCGGGCTACTGGCAGTTCGGTTACGACATGCTCGGCCGCGCACAGCAGGCGACGCTGCATTCGACCGCGGGCGCCGTCGAGCGCTCGCAGTTGCTGCGCCACGATGGATTCGCCGCGACGCAGACCGACGCGCTGGGCCGCGCGACAACCGGCACCCGCAATGCCTGGGGGCGACTGGTGCAGGTCGAGGATGCTGCCGGCAACCGCAGCCGCTATGAGTACGACGCTTTCGGCAACCTGCTGAAGGCACACGACGCGATGGACAACCTGGTCGCCGACATCCGCTACAACGGCCGCGGCATGAAGCTGCAGCAGACGGATCCGGACGTGGGCACCTGGGTCTGGACGCTCAATGCGCTGGGCGAGGCGACGGCGCTGCGCGACGCCAGGAACCAGGTCATCGCCTTCGCCTACGACAACCTCGGCCGCCTGACGAGCCGCGCGGCGCCCGACGGCACCAGCACCTGGACCTGGGGCAGCTCGGCGGCGAAGTACGAGATCGGCCGTCTCGCGTCCGTGACCGGCCCCGGGTACACGGAAAACCTGGCCTACGACGCAGCCGGACGACCCGCGTCGCGCACGATCCTCGCCGACGGCAGCCACCGCTACGACTACAGCTACAACGCGCTCGGGCTGCTCGACACGCTGACGTATCCGGCCGCCGGGTCCAGTGGCCGACTGGCGCTCAGTCATGAGTACGATGCCGGCCGCCTGTCGCGCATGACCTGGCTGGACCGGAGCAGCGCCGCGCTCCGCAAGAACCCGGCCGGGGTCACCGTCACCGTCTGGCAGCGCCACGCCGGAGACGCCGCCGGCCACGTCATCGATGAGTCGCTGGGCTCGGCTGCCCGCGTCGTGACCGGCTTCGATCCGCTGACCGGCGCGATGGAGTATCGCCAGTCAGGCCCTGGTGGCAGCGCCGCGGCACAGAATCTCGAGTACGCCTGGGACGGCAGCGACAATCTCGTCCGGCGCGCGGATCTCGCCCGCGGCGTGGTCGAGGAGTTCGATTACGACTCGCTCGACCGCCTGACGCGGTCACGGCGCAATGGCGTCGTGAATCTCGGCGTGGATTACGACCCGCTCGGCAACATCCGCTGGAAATCCGATGTCTGCGCCGGCACGGCGCCCTGCTACGCCTACGACGCCGTGCGCAGGCACGCGGTCACGTCCGCCGGCGGCAAGAGCTACGCCTACGACGCCAACGGCAACATGACGAGCCGAGCCGGTGCCGCCATCGCCTGGACCAGCGACAACCTGCCCAAGTCCATCGCCCAGGCCGGCGGCAACTCGAGCCAGTTCTGGTACGGCCCGGAAGGCAATCGGTGGAAGCAGGTCGCAATGAATGCCGGCACTGCCGAGACGACGATCTACGCCGGCGAACTGATGGAGAAGGTCACGCGCGGCAGCTCGACGACCTGGCGGCATTACCTGATGGCGCCGACCGGTACCGCTGCCGTGCAGTTGCGCTACAGCTCCGGCGCGCAGCCGACCAACCGTTACCTGACCAAGGATCACCTCGGCAGCATCGACCGCATCCTCGACCAGTACGGCAATGTCGTCGTCGCCGGGAGTTTCGGCGCCTTCGGCGAGCGGCGCCGCGCCGACGGTTCCGGCGCCATGCCGGCAACCGACCTTGCGACCATCGGCACCACCACGCGCGACGGGTTCACGGGGCACGAGCACCTCGACAACCTCGGCCTGATCCACATGAACGGCCGAGTCTTCGACCCGGCCCTCGCGAGGTTCATCAGCGCCGATCCCTACGTCACCGCGCCATACGACGGCCAGGGGCTCAACCGTTACGCGTACGTCTGGAACAACCCGCTCTCGTTCGTCGACCCGAGCGGCTACGACGGCCAGCCGCCCTGCATGCAGGACCCGCAGGGCCGGTGCTCACAGGTCACGGTGATCGGGGTCTCGATGGCGCGCTACCGCTGGTTCGTCGGCGGCGCCGGCTTCAGCCAGATGGACTCCGGCTCGCAACGCAATCCCTGCGGCCAGGAGAGCAGCGCGCTGACGTGCGCCATGCAGAGCGGCCGCCTGGTCTCCCCCGCCAGCATCGTGCTGACCGCCGGCACGCGGGCCGATCCGACGCTGACGCGCAACAACGCCGTCGAGTGGCTGCAGGGCGCAGCGTCCCGGATCGGCAACATCGCGATCGGCTCGTCGCCCGTCGCCATGCTGTTCGGCGCCGACCCGGATTTCGAGTGGTTCGCCATCCCGGACAGCGCATCGGGACGCGCGGGTGCCACTTTCGGCGATGTCGGCCTGCTCGTCGGGGGCGTTCGCAGCGTTGCCCGCGACATGGTCAACAACGTGCCCGTCGAAGTGGCGCGGGTCATCCGCGGACGGCGCAATCCGCAGACCATCGGGCGACCCGGTGAAGTGGATGCATTCGTCGTCGCCGCGGAAGACATCGCCGGGCTCAACGCCACGCAACTCGCCAGGCGGTTGACGATCGAGCCGTCTGACGTATTTACTGTCATCAGTTTCAGGACGCCCGGTTCGGGGCTTGCTTCGCCGGTATTCCGGGCGAATCCTGGCTTTCTACAGGGTGGGTTCACCCGCGGCGGCGCACGAGAGTTCGTGATTCCCAATGGCCCGATTCCCGCGGGCGCCAGAATCGAGTTTGTCGGCCCATGAAATTGACAGCCAGTGAAACGGAATTGATCGGGCAGTGGCACATGCGAGCGTCGCGCATCATTGCCGACGACACATGCAGGCGCATCGAGGAGCTGGTCAACAAGCATCTCGTGCTGCTCGGCAGCGACCCGTCTGGCTGGGACGACCTTTTTCGCGACCCCGATGACGGTAGATTGTGGGAACGAACCTGGCCGCAGTCGGAAATGCACGGCGGGGGTCCGCCGCGCCTGAGCTGTCTCACGGTGGACGAAGCTCGTAGAAAGTACGGTACGATTGTCGAGAGTTAGGGATGACCAAAGACTGACGCATGCCGCGCGACAAGCAGCCGACCGTCACCCACGAAGGCGACATCCTCCGCATCAACGGCCACGCGACGCGCATGGATTACATGATCCGCGACGCATACTGGGCCGGTGGCCGCGCCGTCGTTCTTCTCGACCCCGATGCGTACCTCGACGATCCGGCTTACGGCGCCCAGCGCCGCCGGAGCCGCAAACCTGTCCAGAACCTGCGCGCGTACTCCGAGGCCGGCGAGCTGCTCTGGCAGGCGGAGCAACCGGAGTTCGCGGATCACTACTACCGGATCGAATCGCGTCAGCCGCTGGTGGCCCTCTCGTTTTCCGCCTACCGCTGCGACATCGACCTGGAGAGCGGCCGGATCATCCGGAAGAATTACCTGAAATAAGCGGCAGCACCACCGTCGACACCGCGGTCACGACCACGATCGACGCGAGGTTGATGCGCCAGCCGGCGCGGATCATGTCCTGCATGGTGAGCCGCCCGCTGCCGAACACGATCGCATTCGGCGGGGTGCCGACCGGCAGCATGAAGCCGCAGGACGCCGCGATCGCCGCCGGCGCCACGAGCTGCAGCACCGGGTAGTCCGAAGTCGCGGCGATCGCCGCCAGGATCGGCATGAAGGTCGCGGCCGCGGCCACGTTCGAGTTGAGCTCCGTCCAGATCACGAGCAGCGTCGCGATTGCGGCGATCAGGAGCACCAGCGGCCAGGTGCCGATGGCCGACAGCATCTCGCCCATGTACTCCGACAGGCCGCTGCCCTGGATCGCCTCGGCGAGCGCGAGGCCGCCGCCGAACAGCAGCAGCACCTCCCACGGCAGGCGGCGCAGGTCCTTGCCGGCAATCAGCCCGCTGCCGTCGCCGCTCCCGGACGGCAGCACGAACAGCGTAATGCCCGCGAGCAGCGCGATGGTCGTGTCGTTGAAGTCCGCGAGCCCGGGCAGCTGGCGCAGCAGCGGGCCGCTGATCCAGGCGCCCGCGGTCAGCAGGAACACCGTGCTCACCCGCCGCTCGGCCGGCGACATCGGCCCGAGCGCCGCGCGCGCGGCCTGCACCCGGTCGCGCGCCGTCGCCTGCGAGCCGAGCGTGAACGGGAATGCGATCTTCACCAGCACCAGCCAGGCGATCGGCATCAGCAGCAGCACGGTCGGCACGCCGAACACGAGCCACTCCGCGAAGCTGATGGTCTCGCCGTAGTTCTGCTGCATGAAGCCGGCGACCAGCGCATTGGTCGCGGTGCCGACCAGCGTCGCCAGGCCGCCGATGGTCGCCGAGTAGGCGACGCAGATGACGATCGCGCGGCCGAAGTTGCGCGCATCCTCATCGCCCTCCTCGGCATCCGGCGCGACCAATGCCGCGACCGACATCGCCACCGGCAGCATCATCAGCGTGGTCGAGGTGTTCTGCGCCCACATGCTGACGAAGCCGGTCGCGCACATCATGCCGAGCACCAGGCCCTGCGGATGGCCGCCGGCCCAGGACACGATCGTGTAGGCGATGCGCCGGTGCAGGTTGCAGCGCTCCATCGCCAGCGCCAGCAGGAAGCCGCCCAGGATCAGGTACAGCGTCGTGTTGCCGTAGCCGGCGGCGAGGTCCCCGGCCGGGACGGCGCCGAGCGCCGGCAGCACGGCCAGCGGCACCAGCGCCGTGACCGCGAACGGCAGCGCCTCGGTCGCCCACCAGAGCGCCATCAGGATCATGACGCCGGTCACCTGCCAGGCCGGCAGCGACAGGCCCGTGGGCGGATCGGCGAACAGGGTCGCCGCGAACGCAGCGATGCCGGTGAAAAGCCCGATGTTCTGCGCAATGGAGCGTCCGGCGCGCGCTGTCATCCCCCCTCCGTGCATCGCTGCGTCGGGTCAGTATAGAGTGACAGACCACGCGGAGGTGGGCGCATGCCGGACTGCATTGTCGTCGTCGGAGGCGGTCATGCCGCGGCCCAGGCCGTGGACAGCCTGCGCCGCGACGGCTTCACGGGCCGCCTGGTGCTGGTCGCCGGCGAGCCCGAGCTGCCCTACCAGCGCCCGCCGCTGTCGAAGAAATTCCTCGCCGGCGAGCTGGAAGCCGATCGCCTGCCGTTCCGGCATGCGCAGTACTACGAGACCATCCACTGCGAGCTGATGCTCGGCAACCCGGTCACGGCGATCGATGCAGCGGCGCAGCGGCTGCGGCTCGCCGACGGCGGCACGCTCGATTACGACCGCCTGGTGCTCGCGATCGGCGGTCATGCGCGGCCGCTGCCGGTGCCCGGCGCCGACCTGCCCGGCGTGCACGTGCTGCGCACGCTCGCCGACGTCAACGCGATCCGTGCCCGCATCACGCCGGGCCTGCGCGCCGCGATCGTCGGCGCCGGCTACATCGGCCTCGAGTGCGCGGCGACGCTGCGCAAGCTCGGCGTCGAGGTCACGGTGATCGAGATGATGGACCGCGTGATGAGCCGCGTGGTGGCGCCGGAGATGAGCCGCTTCTACCACGAGCAGCATGTCGCGCACGGCGTCACCGTGCTGACCGGCAAGCGCGTCGGCGCGTTCACCGGCAACGGCCGCCTCGAATCGGTCGAGTGCAGCGACGGCACGTGCGTGGCCGCCGGCCTCGCCATCGTCGGCATCGGGCTGGTGCCGAACACCGAGCTCGCCGCCGCCGCCGGCCTCGCCAGCGACGACGGCATCGCCGTGGACGAGCATTGCCGCACCAGCGACGAGCGCATCTACGCGATCGGCGACTGCTGCAGCCACCCGAGTCCGCGTTACGGTCGCCGCGTGCGGCTCGAGTCCGTGGACAATGCCTTCGAGCAGGCCAAGACGGCGGCCGCCAACCTCTGCGGCAAGGTGACGGTCCACGACAAGACGCCGTGGTTCTGGTCGGACCAGTACGAATTGAAGCTGCAGATCGTCGGCCTCAGCCAGCACTACGACCGGGTCGTCCTGCGCGGCGACCCGGCCGGCCAGTCATTCAGCTGTTGCTATTTGCGCGACGGCGAGCTGATCGCGCTCGACGCCGTCAATCACGGCAAGGATTTCATGGCGGCCCGCAAGCTGATCGCCGAACGCGCGCGCCCCGACCCGGGGCGCCTGGCGGATGCGGCCGTGCCGCTCAAGGAAACCGTCGCCGCCTGACTCAGCGCTGCGACGGTTCGTCCAGCATCTCGGCGGCGACCTCGCGCACCGCGGGATCCGGGTCCAGGAGCGCCTGCTGCAGCGCGGTGCGCGCAGTCGGGCCGCCCACTTCGCCGAGCCCCTCGGCGGCATCCAGCCGGATGCGCGGGTCCGGATCATTCAGCGCCAGCGCCAGCCAGGCCGCGGAAGTCTCGCCCCTCGTGCTCACGAGCGACACGACGGCGGCATGCCGGACCTCGGGATCGGGATCGTTCAAGGCCTCGGCGATGAAGCCGGTGTCGGCGGCATTGCCCGCGTCCGCGATCTCGTAGATCGCCTCGCGACGCAGCGCCGGGTCCGGATTGCCTTGCAGGACCGCCGCGAGCTCCGGAACCGACGGTTCGCGGACCTCCGTCGGGAGCGGCGCCGGGCGCACTGGCGCAGCCGCCTCAACTGCCGCTGCGGGCGTGGAAACGGGCCGGGGTGCTTCCGCCTGGAAGCACCCCGACGCCAGCAGCACCGCCGCCAGTGGCCACGCGGTGCGGTTACTTCCCATCACTCGATCTCGAAGCAGCTTTCGACGGCCGTCTGGTTGCCGTTGTCGAGCTTGGTGACGATCTCGAACTTCATTTCGTCTTCCGCCAGATCGGTGAAGCTTTCCGGCAGCTCGAACGCATACGAGCCCTCGCCGCCCGGCAGGTCGGCCTTGAAAACCAGCACGTCCGGCGTCTCGTCCTCGCGTTCGATCTCGGCGACCAGCTCGTACTGCTGCACGGTC
This sequence comes from uncultured Steroidobacteraceae bacterium, assembly GCA_964468395.1. Taxonomy (GTDB): domain Bacteria; phylum Pseudomonadota; class Gammaproteobacteria; order Steroidobacterales; family Steroidobacteraceae; genus SCUD01. The sequence continues at coordinate 16,520 of CAYXUJ010000013.1, read as the reverse complement.
ACCGGCAGCCCGGTGTTGCCGAGCGTCGTGTGCGACATCGTCACGCCGTCCCAGGAGATCGTGATCGGTCCGCTGACGGCCGGCAACTCGACGTCGCAGTTCTCGGCTGCCGCTTCGTCATTCACCATAATGTTCGGCGGCCTGCCGGCCAGCGTGTGCGACAGCTCGACTTCGCCTTCGATTTCCTCGTTCTCGAGCGTGATGCCCTCGATCTCGTAGGTGCCTTCCGGGAAGCGCTTGAAGAACACTGCCGGCGGCAGCTCGTCGAACGGCGGCTCCGCGCTCTCGAAGAAGAACTCGGTCATGCCCTGGCGCCGCAATGCGCCGCGGATCCAGGCATTCAGCAGCGGACGCCCGTCCGCCCCCTCGATTTCCAGGTATTTCCACGCGTCGCCGTCGATCAGCCCGTGGATGCCGAGGTCGCCGTCGGTGTCGTTCAGCTCGAGGTAGAGATGGGCCTCTTCGAACTCCAGCTCTTCCTCATCGTCGTCGCCATTACCCCACCAGTTGCCGGCCTGCGCGCTCATCGCGACCGCGGCGGCGCCGACTGCCAACGGCACCAGGCGGGTCCAGTTCATGTTCCTGCTCATGTCGAGGTCTCCTTCTCTTGTGCCCCTCTGTATGAGACGCCGTTCGCGCCGGAATCCTTCGCCAACTTCCGCATTGCACTGCAACATCGGATAATGCGCGGATGACATCGGACAACGACAAGATCGACGCCGTCGAACGCGAATTCCGCGCGATGCTTGCGAAGGCGACCGGCGGTCTCGCGCCGCACGACTACGGCACCGCCTTCTGGGACTGGTGGCTGAACCTCGCGAAGTCGCCGGACAAGCAGCTCGAGCTGCAGCAGACCGCGTTGCAGAAAGTCATGGACCTGTGGAAATTCCACGCCGAGGCCGCGCAGGGCAAGCCGCTCGCGCCGGCCGAAACCGGCGACCGGCGCTTCGCCGACCCGGCCTGGCAGCAGTATCCGTTCAACGTCTGGGCCCAGGCCTTCCGCAGCGGCATGGAATGGCTCGAGCAGTCGGCGCGCGGCGTGCCGGGCGTCGAGCCGCGCCACGCCGAGCGAGTCGAGTTCGCCGCCAGGCAGGCGGCCGAGGCGCTGTCGCCGACCAACAACCCGCTGACCAACCCCGAGGTGCTGAAGCAGACCGTCGAGGAACGCGGCCAGAACCTCGCGCGCGGGTACAAGAATTTCCTGGAGGACCTCGAACGCATGCAGAACGGCGGCGAGGCGCCGGGCGCCGAGGCATTCCGCGTCGGCGAGACGGTCGCCGTCACCGAAGGCCAGGTCATCTACCGCAACGACCTGATCGAGCTGATCCAGTACTCGCCGACCACGCCCGACGTGCACCCGGAGCCGGTGCTGATCGTGCCGGCCTGGATCATGAAGTACTACATCCTCGACCTGTCACCGAAGAACTCGCTGGTCGCCTGGCTGGTGGACCAGGGCTTCACCGTGTTCATGATCTCGTGGAAGAACCCGACTGCCGCCGACCGCGGGCTCGGCATGGACGACTACATCCGCAAGGGCGTCTACGCCGCGCTCGACGCCGTCGGCACCGTCGTCCCCGACCGGCCGATCCACGCCGTGGGCTACTGCATCGGCGGCACGCTGCTCTCGATCGCGGCCGCCGCACTCTCCGCCTGGGGCGACACGCGCATCAAGGACATCACGATGTTCGCGGCGCAGACGGACTTCAGCGAGCCGGGCGAACTGTCGCTGTTCATCAGCCCGGCGCAGATCGAGATGCTCGAGGCGCTGATGTACAAGGAAGGCGTGCTCGACTCGAAGCAGATGGGCGGCGCGTTCACGATGCTGCGCGCGCACGACCTGCTGTGGCAGCCGGCGGTGAAGAACTACCTGAAGGGCGAGCGCGACAGCATGATCGACCTGATGGCGTGGAATGCCGACGGCACGCGCATGCCCTGGAAGATGCACACCGAGTACCTCCTCGGGCTCTACCTCAACAACGACCTCGCCGAGGGCCGCTTCAAGGTCGAGGGCGAGCCGGTGAAGCTCGCCGACATCCGGCTGCCGATGTTCGTGGTCGGCACCGAGACCGACCACGTCGCGCCGTGGAAGTCGGTTTACAAGGTGAGCGGACTGACGTCGTCGCCCGAATTTACCTTCCTGCTGACCAGCGGCGGCCACAACGCCGGCATCATCAGCGGCCCGGTGCACCCGAAGCGCCGCCATCGCGTGCGCACGGTGCGCGCCGGCGAGCCGCCGTTGGCCGCCGGTGAATGGTTCGACACGACCGCGCCGCTGCCCGGCTCCTGGTGGCCGACCTGGGCCGAGTGGCTCAAGACGCATTCGACGGCGGAGCGCGTCCCGCCGCCCGCCATGGGCGCGCCGGAATCAGGCTATGCGCCGATCGCCGAGGCGCCGGGGGAGTACGTCCGGCAGCGTTAGTCGATGACCGGCGTCCACCTCTGCCCTCTCCGCGCGCCGCGATCTCCCGTCGTCTCGCCGTCGTAATCCATCGGCTGCGCTGCCGGCAATCCCTCGATCGGCGGGTCGAAGGCGTGGAGGTTGATGACCATCAACGCCCGGCCGTCCTCCTCCGTGACCGCGCCGAGGTAGCCGCCGCAACGCCCGCAGAAAATGAAATCCGCGGTCTTGTGCCCGAAGCGGCAGCGCGTGAGGCAGTCCGGCTCGCGATGCGCGAAGCGCACCGAGCCCTTCGGGTCCGACGTGTACACGCCGTGATGCTTCAGGCAGAAGCTGCACTGGCAGGCGCGCACCGGCCAGGCCGCGGGCGCGTTCGCGGTTTCGTACTCGAAGGCGAGCGCGCCGCAGTGGCAGGAGCCGCGATGCGCGCTCACGGCTTGATGCTCGACGGCAGCTCGGCGAACTCGGCCGTGCGCGGCATCGCCGACAGCACCGCGAACAGGTCCGGCGGCGGCACGATCAGCTTGCGCGCCTGCAGGTCGAGCCAGCCGCCCTCGCTCTTCACCCGCGCCGCAAGCTTGCCGCCCTTGCCGAGGAACTCGTTGACCAGGCGGAAGCGGGAGCCGTCCGGCGCCAGCCCGCCGAGTGCGAGCGTGATGGTGACCGGCTCCAGCAGCACGACCTCGCGGAAGTACTCCAGCTCGTCGCGCCGCACGACCGGCCCGATCTGGCGCCGGGCGAACTCGGTGACCGGGAATCCCGAGTCGTTGAAATACGCCATGCGCGCGTCCACGCAGCGCGCCAGGTACGCGAAGTTCGCCATGTGCGCATTCGCGTCGAGATCCGCCCAGGTGGCGGTGGTCTGGATCGAGAACGGCGCCCCGGTCATGTCCAGCAGTGGAAGTTGATCTTGTTGCCGTCGAGGTCGCGGCAGTAGGCGCCGTAGTAATTGTCGCCGCGGTCGCCGGGCGGCCCCTCGTCGCTGCCGCCCAGTTCGAGCGCCTTCTTGTACAGCGCGTCCACTCTCGCGGTCTCGCCGACGTCGAAGGCGACCATCGTGCCGTTGCCGACGGTGGCCGGCATCTTGTTGTAGGGCTCGGCGAGCGCGAACGCGGCCTTGCCCTTGCCGGAACCCCAGGCGATGAAGGTGCCGAAGTCCAGGATGCGCTTCGCCCCGAGTTCCGCGAGCAGCTTGTCGTAGTAAGCCGCTGCGCGCTTGATGTCGTTGGTGCCGACTGACACGTATCCGATCATTGAGATGCTCCGATGTTCTGGTGTATCGCCCTGAAGAAATCGCGAAGCTTCCCTGCGTCCAGCCTCCCCTCGTGCCGCAGACCGCTGCACACGTCGATTCCGGATGGCCGCACGCGCTCGATCGCGCTGCGGACATTGCCCGGATGCAGTCCGCCGGCCAGCAGCACCGGCACGGGCGAGGTCTCGCAGATCCTGCGGCTGTGCGCCCAGTCGTGCACGCGGCCCGTGCCGCCCAGTTCCTTCACCGCCAGGCGCGGATTGCCGGAATCGAGCAGCAGTGTATCCACGAACGAGGCCGCCGCCGCAGCTTCTTCGACGGATTCCTCCCCGGCCACGTGGATCACCTGCACCAGGCGCACGCCCGGCACCAGCCGCCGCAGGCGTCGCAGTTCCGATTCCGCCACGTGATCAACGAGTTGCAGCGCCGTCGTGCCGCAACGGCGGTGCTGCGTAGCGATCGCCTCCGCGTCCTGCAAGGCGGTCAGCAGAAAGGTCTCGGTCGGCGGCGGCACGCGGGCCGCGATCTCGGCGATCAACGCCTCCGGAATCGGCCCCGGCCCGCTCGGCATGGCGGAAACCAGGCCGATGGCGGACGCGCCGGCCGACGCCGCGAGCCGCGCCTCTTCCAGATCGGCGATGCAGCAGACCTTGACGAACATGCGCCCGCCGCCTGGATCACTTCCAGACGTGGCACTGGCTGAGGAAGGCCTCGCTCTCCGCCGGCACGACGCAGAAACGCTGGCCGGTCGGCGCCTGCATCACGACCCAGCGGTTGACCTTCTTGATGCGCTTCGCGCCGAGCTTCTCGAGCCGCGCCACTTCGGCCTCGACGTCGTCGGCGCCGATGTCGAGGTGGACCCGGCTCTCGTGATCGACCGCCTGCACCTCGATGTGCAGCGGCTCGCGCGGCGCGACCAGGCGCACGTACTTGTCGCCCTCCTCGCCCGGCAGCACTTTCGTCTCCATGCCGAGCGCCGCGGCCCAGAACTTCGCCGCTTCGTGCGGCTCGTCGGCCTGGCAGTCGATGATGAATCCGGCCAGCTTGCTCTTGTGCATGACGGTCACTCAGCCTCCGTTTCTCCAATCCGCAATTCCATGTAGACGTCGGCCCGCGCGTACTCGGGCGGGTCCGGGTCGGTCGCGTGGCGGAACCCGAGACGCTCGTACAGCCGGATCGCGCCGTCGAGCCGGCTGTTGGTCTGCAGGAACACGCTCCGCGCGCCCGCTTCGCGCGCCCAGCCGATGCCGGCGGCGCCCAGCAGCTCGCCGATGCCGCGCCGCCGGTGCGTGGCGGCGACTGCCATCTTGGCGAGCTCGAAGCGCGCCGGCGCGACGCGGATCATCGCCACCGTGCCGATCGCCTGCCCGCGGTCCAGCGCAAAGAGAATCATGCCACCCGGCGCGATGATCGCGCGCTCCGGATCGTCGAGCACCTTGCGATCGGCGTCCTCGACCGCAAACAACTGCTCGATCCAGTCGAGGTTGAGCCGGCGGAACGCCCCGGCCAGCCCGGCCCGGAACGGCACGATCGAGATGCTGCTCATGCGCCGGTCTGCGGCCGCCATTCCTTCGCGAGCAGCCCGAGGAACGCCGTGTCCTGGATCTCGCCGCCGACGTTCCAGCGCTCGCGCAGCAGGCCCTCGTTCCGGAAGCCCAGCCGCTCGAGGATGCGCAGCGAGCCCTCGTTGCGCGGGTCCACGTCTGCCTCGAGCCTGCGCAGCGCCAGCGTGCCGAAGGCGAAGTCGAACAGCACGCTCAGCGCCTCGCGCATGTAGCCGTTGCGCCAGTACGGGCTGCCCAGGCAGTAGCCGATCTCCGCGCGGCGATTGGCGGCATCGAGATGGAACAGCGTGCAGGTGCCGATCACGCGCCGATCCTGCTTGAGCTCCACGCCCCACTGGAACAGCGTCTTGTTGCGGAAACCCTCGTGCATGCGGCGCACGTAGTCCACGGCCTCGTCCCGCGCGGTCATCGCCGTCGTCGACCAGTACTGCATCATCCTGCGGTCGGCGAAGACCGCGAAGATGGCGTCCACGTCCTCGTCGGTGACCCAGCGCAGCCGGACCCGCGGCGCTTCGAGGACCGGCAGCGATTCGCCTTCGATCATGACTGCAGCAGCTTCTGGTAGATGTCGAGGTCCGCGGCGGAGAAGCAGCAGAACACGATCTCCTGCAGGCTCGTGCCGCGCGCGATGTATTCCCAGGCCGCCGTCACGGCGACCAGCGCGGCATCCTGCGCCGGATAGCCGTACACGCCGGTGCTGATCGCGGGAAAGGCGATCGAGCCGAGATGGTGTTCCTCCGCGATCTCGAGCGAGCGACGGTAACAGGATGCCAGCAGCGCCGGCTCGCGGGATGCGCCGCCCCGCCAGACGGGGCCGACCGTGTGGATCACGTGCCGCGCCGGCAGCCGGTAACCCGCGGTGATCTTCGCGTCGCCGGTCGCGCAACCGCCGAGCCGCCGGCATTCCTCGAGCAGCTGCGGCCCCGCCGCGCGATGGATCGCGCCGTCCACGCCGCCGCCGCCCAGCAGCGACTCGTTGGCGGCATTGACGATCGCATCCACCGCCAGTGTCGTGATATCGGCCTGCAGCGCGCGCAGGCTGGCCATGCCGGTGTGCTTCGTCATGCGAGGCGCGCCTCGAGGTCGTACTCGGCCGCGCCCGTCACCTGCACGTCTGCGAACTCGCCGACCGGGAGCTTGCTGGCGCCCTTGCCGGTCACGCGCACGATGCCGTCGATCTCCGGCGCGTCGGCCTCGCTGCGGGCGATCGCGGCGCCGTCCTCGACCGCATCCACCAGCACGCGCATGCGCCGCCCGACGCGCAGCGCGAGCCGTCGCGCGCTGATCTTCTGCTGCGCCTGCATGAAGCGGTGCCAGCGCTCCTCCTTCACGGCGTCCGGCACCGGGTCGGGCAAGTCATTCGCCGCCGCGCCCTCGACCGGCGAGTAACGGAAGCAGCCGACGCGGTCGAGCTCCGCTTCCTCCAGCCAGTCGAGCAGCATTCGAAAGTCCTCTTCCGTCTCGCCCGGGAAGCCGACGATGAAGGTGCTGCGGATCGTCATCTGCGGCAACTGCTCGCGCCAGCGCCGGATGCGCGCCAGCGTGTTCTCGGCGTGCGCGGGCCGGCGCATCAGCTTCAGCACGCGCGGGCTGCCGTGCTGGAAGGGAATGTCGAGGTAGGGCAGTACCTTGCCTTCCGCCATCAGCGGGATCACCTCGTCCACGTGCGGATAGGGATAGACATAGTGCAGCCGCACCCAGGGCCCGAGCTCGCCGAGCTCGCGCGCCAGGTCGATGAAGCGGCTCCGGATCTCGCGGCTGCCCCAGGGTTCGGCGCGGTAGCGCAAGTCCGATCCATAGGCACTCGTGTCCTGCGAGATCACGAGCAGTTCCCGCACGCCGGCGTTCGTCAGCCGGATCGCCTCGTTCAGCACCTGGCTGATCGGCCGGCTCACCAGGTCGCCGCGCATCGACGGGATGATGCAGAAGCGGCAGCGGTGGTTGCAGCCCTCGGAAATCTTCAGGTACGCGTAATGCCTGGGCGTCAGCCGCACGCCCTGCGGCGGCACCAGGTCGAGGAACGGGTCGTGCTTCGGCGGCAGGTGCTCGTGCACCGCCCCGACCACCTCTTCATAGGCGTGCGGGCCGGTGACCTTCAGCACCGCGGGATGTCGCTCGGTGATCTTCTCGGGCTTCGCCCCCAGGCAGCCGGTCACGATCACGCGCCCGTTCTGCGCCAGCGCCTCGCCGATCGCGTCGAGCGACTCGTGCACCGCGTCGTCTATGAAGCCGCAGGTATTGACGACCACCAGGTCGGCGGCGGCGTAGGTCGGCGCGACCTCGTAGCCCTCGGCGCGCAGCTGCGTCAGGATGCGCTCGGAATCCACCAGCGCCTTGGGGCAGCCGAGGCTGACGAAACCGACGCGGGGGGACTTGCTGGCCACGGCACATTTTAGCGGCTGCCGCGCTAGAATCCCCGCATGCGCTTTACGAAGATGCATGGGCTCGGCAACGATTTCATCATCTTCGACGCCCCCGCCGGCGGCGCCCCGTCGCCGGAGACCCTCCGCCGCCTTGCCGACCGCTATACCGGCATCGGCTTCGACCAGGCCCTGATGCTCGAGCCGCCGCGCCGGCAGGGCACGGCCGTGTATTACCGGATCTTCAATGCCGACGGCCGCGAGGTCGAGCAGTGTGGCAACGGCGCCCGCTGCATCGCGCGCTTCCTGCGCGAACGCCAGGGCGCGGGGTCCGCAGACCTGGTGCTCGACAGCCCCGGTGGCCCGGTGCAGACGAAGTTCGACGGCGACCGGGTGTCGGTGGCCATGGGCGTGCCCGATTTCGACCCGGCGTCGCTGCCGTTCGAGGCCAGCGGCGAGGCCTATGTCTACCCGCTGACGGTCGGGGCCAGCGACGTCGAGATCGGCGCCGTGTCCATCGGCAACCCGCATGCCGTGCTGCGCGTTCCGGCGGTCGCCGACGCGCCGGTCGCCCGGCTGGGGCCGGCGATCGAGCACCACCCGCGCTTCCCGAAACGCGCCAACGTCGGCTTCATGGAAGTCGTGGACCGGGGCCACATCCGCCTGCGCGTGCACGAGCGCGGCACGGGCGAGACCCGGGCCTGCGGCACCGGGGCCTGCGCCGCGGTCGCCGTCGGCCGGCGCCACGGCCTGCTGGATGAAAATGTGCGGGTGGACCTCCCCGGCGGCCGACTCGACATACAATGGAAGGGGCCCGGCGAGCCGATCTGGATGACCGGGCCGGCGGAACGGGCCTTCGAGGGAGAAGTCACGCTATGACGACACGACCGGTACGCGGCGTCGAGATCGCAGAAGTCGACGAGGCCGCCGTCGCTTCCTACCTGGCGGCCACGCCGGAGTTCTTCGACCGGCACGCGCAGCTGCTCGCGAAGATCCGCCTGCCGGACATGCGCGGCGGCGCGACCACCGTGTCGCTGCTGGAACGCCAGGTCGAAGTGCTGCGCGAGCGCAGCCGCCAGCTCGAGCGCAAGGTCAAGGATTTCGTCGACGTCGCGCGCGAGAACGACGCGCTCGGCAACCGCGTGCTGTCGATGGCGCGCCGCCTGATCGCCGCCGGCACCGGCGCCGCCGTGATCGACGCGATCGAGGCCGCGCTGCGCGAGGAGTTCGACGCCGGCCAGTCGGTGCTGGTGCTGACGCCGGCCGGCGCGCCGGCCGGCGTCGCCGGCAGCCGTTTCCTGCGCATCGTCGCCGCCGAGGCGCCGGAACTGCGCTCGTTCGAGACGCTGTTCAGCTCCGGCAAGCCGCGTTGCGGCCAGCTGCGCGACTCGCAGCGCGAATTCCTGTTCGGCGCCGACGCGCCGGAGGTCGGCTCGGTCGCGCTGGTGCCGCTCGGCGCCAAGGGCAGCCTGGGCCTCCTCGCCTGCGGCTCGAACGACCTGCAGCGCTTCAACCCGACGATGAGCACGGATTTCCTGGCGCACATCGGCGAGCTCATCGCCGCCGCCCTCGCCCGGGACTGATGCAGGGCAAGGCCGCCGCCTGGCCCGGCCGCTACCTGGCCCACCTGCGGACCGAGCGCCGGCTCTCGCCCCATACCGAGTCCGCCTATCGCCGCGACCTCGAGGCGCTGGTCGCGTACTGCGACGCCGAGAAGATCGCCGGCTGGAAGCAGCTCGACAATTTCCACATCCGCACGTTCGCCGCCCGCGAGCACCGCGACGGGCTCGGGCCCAGGAGCGTGCAGCGGCGGCTCTCGGCGCTGCGCGGCTTCTTCAATTACCTGATCCGCGAGGGCGTCGTCGACGCCAACCCGGCGGCCGACATCCGCGCGCCCAAGGCGCCCAGGCGCCTGCCGAAGACGCTCGACGTGGACCAGGTCGCGAGCCTGCTCGCGCACCCGGCGACCAGTCCGCTGCAGCGCCGCGACCACGCCATGCTGGAACTCCTGTATTCCTCCGGCCTGCGGCTCGCGGAGCTGGCCGGGCTCGACGTCGCCGACCTCGACCTCGCCGACCGCACCGTGCGCGTGCTCGGCAAGGGCTCGAAGACCCGCATCCTGCCGGTCGGCCGCCAGGCTGTCGCGGCGCTGCGCCAGTGGCTCGGCGATCGCGCGGCGCTCGCGAAGTCCGGCGTCGCGGCGCTGTTCGTCGGGCAGAACGGCCAGCGCCTCGGCGTGCGCGCCATCCAGCGCCGCATCGGCCTCTGGGCGGCCGAGACGGGCATGGGCGTGCCGGTGCATCCGCACCTGCTGCGGCATTCCTTCGCCACGCACCTGCTGGAATCGAGCCGCGACCTGCGCGGCGTGCAGGAGCTGCTCGGCCACGCCGACATCAGCACGACGCAGGTCTACACGCACCTCGACTTCCAGCACCTGGCCCGCGTTTACGACGAGGCGCACCCGCGCGCCCGGCGGCGCAAGTGAGCGCGGCCGCGATGCAGGCGCCGACCCACATCACTGTCAGGAAGAAGAGCCGCGCCGTCGAGGTCGCCTGGGCCGACGGCACACGCTATGCGTTGCCGTTCGAGTACCTGCGGGTGTACTCGCCGTCCGCCGAGGTGCGCGGCCACGGCGGCGGCGAAGGCAAGCTCGAGCTCGCCAAGGAGAACGTCCAGGTCACGAAGGTCGAGCCGGTCGGCTTCTATGCCGTGCGCCTGCACTTCGACGACGGCCACGACACCGGCCTCTACAGCTGGGATTTCCTGCGCGAACTCGGCGCCGAGTACGACCGCAAGTGGGCGCGCTACCTGGAACGCTGCGAGAAACTCGGTTACGAGCGCAAGCCGCTCCCGTAGAATTGGGGTAGTGAAGACCGTCGATTTCGGCTACCAGCAGGTGCCCACGGCCGAAAAGGCCGCGCGGGTGCGCGGCGTGTTCGACTCGGTCGCAGGCTCGTACGACCTGATGAACGACCTGATGTCCGGCGGCCTGCACCGGCTGTGGAAGCGTTTCGCGCTGTTGCAGACCGGCCTGCGGCCCGGCGGCCGCGCGCTCGACGTCGCCTCCGGCACCGGCGACCTCGGCCTCGGCCTCGCGCGCCAGGTCGGCCCCGGCGGCCTCGCGGTCCTGACCGACATCAACGCCGAGATGCTGGCGCGCGGCCGCGACCGGCTGCTCGATGCCGGCATCTGCGGCAACGTCGCCTTCGCGATCGCCGATGCCGAGCGCCTGCCCTTCCCGGACGCGAGCTTCGACTGCGTGACCATCGGCTTCGGCCTGCGCAACGTCACCGACAAGCCGGCGGCGCTCGCCTCCATGCGGCGCGTGCTGCGCCCGGGCGGGCGCCTGCTGGTGCTCGAGTTCTCGAAGCCGCGGCCGGCGGCGCTGCGGCCGGCCTACGACGCCTACTCCTTCAAGGTGCTGCCGCAGCTCGGCCGCCTGGTCGCCGGCGACGAGGCCAGCTACCGCTACCTGGCCGAGTCGATCCGCATGCACCCCGACCAGGAAACGCTCGCCGCCATGATGAAGGACGCGGGCCTCGAGGACTGCCGCTGGCACAACCTCGCGGGCGGCATCGTCGCGCTGCACGTCGGCTGCGTCTACTGAGCGGCCGATGACGCCCGAACTGCTGCGCCCGCTCGAGTCGATCCTGAACCGCAACATCGCGGGCTCGGCGCGCGCGCGCGGCCTGCTGGCGCAGGTTGCCGGGCGCAGCTTCGAGTTGCGGCTCACCGGCACGCCGCTGCGCCTGTGCTTCACTGCCGGCGACGACCGGGTCTCGATTGCCGGCGGCTCCGAGCAGGCGGCGGACGCGACCGTCGAGGGCACGCCATTCGCCCTGCTGCGGCTCGCGACCGGCGATCCCGCGCAGTCGATCCGCACCGGCGGCGCGCAACTGGCGGGCGATGCCGAGGTCGCGCAGGGATTCCAGAAACTGTTCGCCGCCGCGCAGCCGGACTTCGAGGAGGAGCTTTCGCGCCTGACCGGCGACGTCGCCGCGCATCACCTCGCACGGCTGGCGCGCGGCGCCGTGGATTTCGGCCGGCGCGCCCGCGACAGCCTGGCGCAGAGCGTTGCCGAGTACCTGACCGAGGAAAGCCGCGACGTGCCGGCCCGCATCGAGGTCGAGGAATATCTTGCCGCCGTGGACCGGCTGCGCGAGGCCGCCGACCGCCTGGAAGCCAGGCTCGCCGCGCTCGAGCGCGCCCGGGGCGGGCGATGATCTCGCTGCGCGTGGCCGGCCGGATGCTCGCGATCCACCGGGCGCTGGTGCGCTACGGCCTCGACGACTTCGTGCGCGCCACACATCTATATCGCCCGCTGCGGTTCTTCTTCTGGCTGTCGCCCTGGACATGGTTCCGGCGCCGCCGCGGCACCCGCGGCGAGCGGCTGCGCCGGGCGCTCGAGGACCTTGGCCCGATCTTCGTCAAGTTCGGCCAGGTGGTGTCCACGCGCCGCGACCTGCTGCCTCCCGACATCGCCGACGAGCTTGCGAAACTCCAGGACCGCGTGCCGCCGTTCCCGGGCGAGGCCGCGCAGGCGCGCATCGAGACGGCGCTCGGCCGTCCCGTCGCCGAGCTGTTCGGCCGCTTCGACGCGGCGCCGCTCGCCGCCGCGTCGATCGCCCAGGTGCACGCCGCGACGCTGCCCGACGGGCGCGAGGTCGTGGTCAAGGTGCTGAGGCCCGGCATGCGCGAGGTGATCGGCCGCGACCTCGAGGTGCTGCATGCCCTCGCCGGCCTGGCCGAGGACTACTGGCCGGATTCCCGCCGCTTCCGGCCGCGCGACGTGGTCGCCGAGTACGAGAAGACCATCCTCAACGAGCTCGACCTGATGCGCGAGGCCGGCAATGCCTCGCAACTGAAGCGCAACTTCGCCGGCAGCCCGATGCTGCACGTGCCGGAAGTGCACTGGGACCTGTGCCGCCGCGACGTGATGGTCATGGAGCGCATCCACGGCGTGCCGATCTCCGACGTTGCGCGGCTGCGGGCCAGCGGCGCCGACATCCCGAAGCTCGCCGAGAACGGCGTGACCATCTTCTTCACGCAGGTGTTCAGCCACAACTTCTTCCACGCCGACATGCACCCCGGCAACATCTTCGTGGACGTCAGCGACCCGGCGAACCCGCGCTACGCGGCGGTCGACTTTGGCATCGTCGGCACGCTCGACCCGCGCGACCAGCTCTACCTGGCCGGCAACTTCATCGCCTTCTTCGAGCGCGACTACCGCAAGGTCGCGGTGCTGCACATCGAGAGCGGCTGGGTGCCGGCGGGCACGCGCGTGGACGAGCTGGAATCCGCCGTGCGCACGCTGTGCGAGCCGATCTTCAACAAGCCGCTCAAGGACATCTCCTTCGGCATCGTGCTGCTGCACCTGTTCGAGGTGGCGCGGCGCTTCCAGATGCAGATCCAGCCGCAGCTGATCCTGCTGCAGAAGACGCTGCTCAACATCGAGGGGCTCGGCCGCCAGCTCTACCCGGAGCTGGACATCTGGAAGACGGCGCTGCCGATCCTGCGCAGCTGGATGCGCGAGCGCAACAGCCCGCGCGCCATGCTGGGGATCCTGCGCGACCACTGGCCCGACATCGCCGAGGCGATCCGCGAGCTGCCGGTGATCGCGCGCCGCGCCGTGCAGCGCGCCTACGACGAGGAGGTCGTCGTGCGCACGGAATCGGCGACCATCGATGCCCTGCGGCGGGAACTGCGGCGCGACCGGCGCCGCAGCGACCAGGTGACCGCCGCCGCCGCCGTGTTCCTGGGCGGCATCGTCTGGCTGGCGTTCGCGACGCCGCCGCCCTGGATCGGCTGGGCGCTCGCCGGCGGCGGCGCGCTCTGGCTCCTCACCCGCCTGCGCCGCTGACCATCATCGGCGCAGGCGGCGCACCTCGGCGCGGAGCGCCTCCAGTTCCGCAATCACCTGCCGCTGCACGTCCTGCGCCGAGGGCGAATCTTCCATCGCCTTGACGATCATGCCGATGAACAGGTTGAGTACGGTGAACGTGGAGACGAGGATGAAGAACAGGAAGAACAGCCAGGCGGCCGGGTGCAGCGCCATGACGCCGCGGGCGATGTCGACCCAGCCCTCCAGAGTCATGATCTGGAACAGCGAGAACAACGATGCGCCGAGGCTCCCGAACCACTGCGGGAACGATGGCCCGAACAGCTTGGTGGCCATCACCGCGAAAACGTAGAAGAAGAGGCCCAGCAGCAGCGCGATCGAGCCCAGCCCGGGCAGCGACCGCGCCAGTGTTTCCACCATGAACCGCAGCTTCGGCACCGCCGAGACGACGCGCAGGATGCGCAGCACGCGCAGCGCCCGCAGCACCGACAGCGACCCGCTCGACGGCAGCAGGGCGAGGGCGACCACTGCGAGGTCGAAGACGTTCCAGCCGCTGCGGAAGAACCGCGCCCCGTGCGCCACCAGCTTGATCGTCAGTTCGGCGACGAAGACGCCAAGCAGCACGCGGTCCGCCGCCACCAGCAGGTCGCCGTATCGCGCCATGGCCGGCGGAACCGCTTCGAGCCCGAGCGTCACCGCGTTCAGGACGACCAGGCCGATGATGAGGCGCTGCACCGCCTCGGAATTGACCCACGCCGCCAGCTGCCGGCGGATCATGACGGCGCGGTCGCCGCCGCGGCACTCCGCGTCCGGTACAGCGAATAGAGCACGCCGCCGGCCAGCAACCCGACGGTCACGCCGAGCGAAATCCAGGCCGGCATCTTGCCGATGAGATCCAGCAGCAGGATCTTGCCGCCGATGAACACGAGCACGAGCGCCAGCGCGTACTTGAGGTAACGGAACCTGGCGATCATGGCAGCCAGCGCGAAGTAGAGGGCACGCAGGCCGAGGATCGCGAAGATGTTCGACGTGTAGACAATGAACGGGTCGCGGGTGATCGCGAAGATCGCCGGCACGGAATCGACGGCAAAGATGACGTCCGCGAACTCGATCAGCACCAGCGCCAGCAACAGCGGCGTGGCCCACCAGACGAGCGGCGCACCGACCCTGGTCGAGGGCGGCCCGCCCTGCACGTCGGGCGCCGGCAGGCGGACCCAGAACCGGTTGCCGTGCGGCTGGTCCGTGATGCGCAGATGCGACCGCATCCAGCGCAGCAGGGGATTGCGCGCGATGTCGAAGTCCTGCTGGGCAAGCACCAGCATCTTGACGCCCGTCGCGAGCAGGAACGCGCCGAACAGGTAGAGCACCCAGCTGAACTGGCTGACCAGGGCCGCGCCGAGGCCGATCATGATCGCGCGCAGCACGATCACGCCCAGGACGCCCCAGAACAGGACCCGGTGCTGGAACTGCTGCGGCACGGCGAAGAAGGCGAAGATCATGGCGATGACGAAGACGTTGTCCATCGCCAGCGTCTTCTCGATCAGGAAGCCGGTCAGGTACTCCATGCCGCTCTGCGGCCCGAGGTACCACCAGACCCAGCCGCCGAAGGCCAGGCCCGCGCCGATGTAGGCGGCGGACAGCAGCAGGCTCTCCTTCGCCTCGATCACGTGGTCGTCGCGGTGCAGCACCCCGAGGTCGATGACCAGCAGCGTCACCACCACGGCGACGAACGCGACCCACAACCAGGCCGGCTTGCCGAGAAACTCGGCCGTCAGGAAGGGAAGCAGGAAGTCCATGAGGTCAGGTGCCGGTGACCGAGCCCAGCACGCCCCTGGCCTGGTACCGGACGTCGACTGGCGGGCGGTGTGGACGTGCATTCATGGCGCGCAATCTAGCCGGCCGACAAGTCAAAGGAAATCAGATAAAATAGTAGTGTTCATCAGAGCAAAACTGACAATGACGGCACGCCCCCTGAACTACAAGCACCTGCGCTACTTCGCCGAAGTGGC
This sequence comes from uncultured Steroidobacteraceae bacterium, assembly GCA_964468395.1. GTDB lineage: Bacteria > Pseudomonadota > Gammaproteobacteria > Steroidobacterales > Steroidobacteraceae > SCUD01. Next base: position 1,097 of record CAYXUJ010000013.1, on the reverse strand, counting down.
CCGGCGCGGCTCGCTTGCCACCGCCGCGCGCGCGTTGTTCGTCACGCCGCAGACCATGAGCTCCCAGATCCAGGATCTCGAGGAGACGATCGGCCAGCCGCTGTTCGACCGCGTCGGGCGCCGCCTGGTCCTCACCGCGACCGGCCACACGGCGCTCGACTATGCCAATGCGATCTTCGCGCTGGGGGATGAGCTGCGTTCGGTGCTCGGCGGCGCCGCGCGGCCGCGCGCGATCGCACTGCGCATCGGCATCGCCGACAGCGTTGCGAAACTGCAGACCGCCGAGATCCTGGACTCCCTGATCAGCCACCATCGCCGGGAACTGGAACTGGAGTGTCACGAAGGAGGATCCGGCGCCGTGCTCGGGCGCCTGGCGACCGGCGATTTCGATGCCGCGCTGTGCGATGCCCCGGTTCCGGCCAACCTGGCGCGTTCCCTGCAGGCACGGCTGTTGCTCGAGGCGGGCACCAGCCTGCTGGCCGAACCGAAGCTCGCCGCCCGGCTGGCGCCCGGCTTCCCGGCCAGCCTCGACGGTGCGCCGTACCTGGCCGGGTCCGCGCCGACCGCCCTGCTCGGCCAGGCCCTCGAGGCCTGGTTTGCACGCCACGACGTGCGCCCGCACGTTGTCGGCCGCATCGATGACAGCGCATTGCTGAAATGCTTCGCCCAGCGCGGACTGGGCTTCGCGGCAGTGCCCGCATCGATCGAGAGGCCCGTCGCCAGGCAGTATGGCCTGCGCCTCGTGGGGCGCATCGACGAGGTCCGTCACGCCGTGTACCTGGTCCGCGTCCGCAGCCGCCGGCCGCATCCGCTCGTGGCGGAGCTTGAGACGCAGCGCCGGCAGGCCGGCAGGCACGGAACCGGCTCGACACATGCCCGCGCTTGACCCGGTTGTCTATGCTCGCCGGCAGCGCCTCGTACATCGCCGACCCGGCACCGATATGCGCAGGACGCGACGCGCTAGGATTTCGGCTCGATCCACGTCGCGATCGCGCGCCCGCAGATCTCGCCGTCGCCGTCGAACACGGCGGTGCCCGTGTAATGCTTGCGGCCGTCCTGGCCGATGGCCCAGCCGATGACGACGCAGGCCTCGCCGA
>CAYXUJ010000012.1:4281-39737 GCA_964468395.1 uncultured Steroidobacteraceae bacterium | reverse complement strand
AAGGCATCGCTGACCCTGCGTGCCGTCGAGCGCGGCGCCATCGCCTGAGCGCGGATCATGCCGGCCGGCGAATTCGAGCTGATCGAGCGCTTCTTCGCGCAGCTCGGGACGGCGCGTGACGACGTCCGCCTCGGTGTCGGTGACGATGGCGCCGTGCTGGTGCCGCGCCCCGGCGCCGAGCTCGTGTTCGCGCTCGATACCATCGTCGGCGGCGTGCATTTCCCCGACGGCACCGACGCGCGGTTCGTCGGCCATCGGGCGCTGGCCGTGAACCTGAGCGACCTGGCGGCGATGGGAGCGGAACCGGCCTGGGCCCTGCTCGGGCTGACCCTGCCGGCGGCCGACCCGCACTGGCTCGGCGGCTTCTCCGCCGGCCTCGATTCGCTCGCACGCCGCTTCGCCGTCGCCGTGGTCGGGGGCGACACGACGCGCGGGCCGCTCGCGGCGACCGTCGCGCTCGCCGGGAACGTGCCGCCGGGCATGGCGTTGCGCCGCACGGGCGCGCGCGCCGGCGACGATGTCTGGATCAGCGGCACGCCGGGCGACGCGGCCGCCGGGCTCGCGATCCTGCAGGGCCGGCTGCAGGGGCAGGGACGCGCGCGCGACGCGCTGCTGCACCGTTTCCACCTTCCCGAACCGCGGGTGGCGCTCGGGGTCGCGCTGCGCGGCATCGCGAGCGCCTGCATCGACGTGTCGGACGGCCTCGCCGGCGACCTCGGCAAGCTGTGCGCCGCGAGCGGCGTCGGCGCCGACATCGACGGCGCCGCGCTGCCGTTGTCGGCGGGGCTCTGCTCCGTGGCCGGCCCATCCGAGCGCCTGCGCTGCGCGCTGGCCGGCGGCGACGACCTGGAGCTGCTGTTCACGGCGCCGGTTGCCCAGCGGGCGCGGCTGTCGGCGCTCGACGCCGGCGTGATGCTGAGCCGGATCGGCACGGTCGGCGGGCCGCCGGGCGTGCGCGTGGATGGCGTCGCTCCCGAGCGAGAGACCGGTCACGGTTTCGACCACTTCACGGCCTGACCCGCAGGCTCCCGGCGAAGCGCGATCCGGTTCACGGTTCGGCCCGGTTTGACGAAATACTCTGGCGCGGTATCCGGTGGCCAGCGCCTGCCGGACCCGCCCTGGAGGATTCGGCCATCGCTACCGCAACCGTCCCGACGCTTCGCCTGCCGGCGCTGGGAGATCCCGGGATCGGCGAGCGCATCGGCAAGTACGAAGTGATCCGCGAGGTCGGGCGCGGCTCGACCGGCACCGTCTACCTGTCCCACGACCCCGACTACGGCCGCGACGTCGCCATCAAGGCGTACCGGATCGCCGGCGACGAGGACCCCGGCCGCGCCAAGGTGGCGCGCAAGATGTTCCTGTCCGAGGCGCACATGGTCGGGATGCTGCAGCACCCGAACATCATGCCGATCTACGACGCGGGCGAGGAGCGCGGCTTCTACTACGTCGTCACCGAGTTCATCCACGGCGCGCGCACGCTCGCGGCCTACACCCGGCCCGACAACCTGCTGCCGCTCGACGACGTGCTGACGCTGACGTTCAAGTGCGCCAAGGCGCTGCACTACGCGCATTCCCGCGGCGTCATCCATCGCGACATCAAGCCCAGCAACCTGATGCTGACGACCGACAGCGACCTGCGGCTGATCGACTTCGGCATCGCCCTGCATGCCGACGCCGATTTCTCGCGCATCGAGGGCATCGCCGGCAGCCCGAGCTACATGTCGCCCGAGCAGGTGCAGTCGCTCGAGCTCACCAACCACTCCGACATCTACTCGCTCGGCGCCGTCATGTACGAGCTGCTGACCGGGCACCGGCCGTTCCGCGCCGGCGCGCTGGCCAAGCTGCTGCACCAGATCGTGTATGCGTCCCCGCCGCCCATGCTGAGCCTGCGCCCGGACCTGCCGGCCGAGCTCGAGGCGGTGGTGGCGATGGCGCTCGACAAGGATCCGCACCGGCGCCAGCCGAACGGCGCCGAGCTCGCCAACGCGATCGCGCGCATCCATGCGCAGCAGCGCGCGCAGCCGGACAAGACCGACCGCCAGGAGCACTTCAACCTGCTGCGGCGCCTCAAGTTCTTCCACGATTTCTCGTCGGGCGAGATCTGGGAAGTGCTGCGCGCCGCCACCTGGCAGTCGCACCCGGCCGGCGACGAGATCGTGCGCGCGGGCGGCACCGACGACCGCTTCTACGTGATCGTCAGCGGCGCCTGCAACGTCGAGCGCGAGGGCGCGCTGGTCGGGCGGCTCGAGGCGGGCGACTGCTTCGGCGAGAGCAGCTACCTGCGCGGCGCCAAGCGCCAGGCGGCGGTGATCGCCGGCAACGAAGTCACGATCCTGCGGGTCAGCGCCTCGCTGCTGGAGCAGGCGTCGTCGGCCTGCCAGCTGCGCTTCAACAAGGTCTTCCTCAAGTCGCTGATCTCGCGACTGCAGCACGGCGAGTCACGAGGTGCCAGCTGAGCGAGCCACCCGGGCGGGGGCATCCCTCGCTCGCGCTCCCGGAACTTAGGCGCTCGCTCGGGACCCCCGCCCGGGCGGCTCGCCCAAGCCGGTTCATCCCGATTCAGCGTCCTTGTCGCGTTCGACGCGCGCGTAGGCCGAGTGGTTGTGGATCGACTCGAAGTTCTCGGTCTCCAGCACGTAGGCGCGGATGCGCCCGTCGGCATTGAGCCTGACCGCGACGTCGCGGACGATGTCCTCGACGAACTTGGGGTTGTCGTAGGCCCGCTCGGTCACGAACTTCTCGTCCGGGCGCTTCAGGATCCCGTACAGCTCGCAGCTCGCCTCCTGCTCGGCGATGTCGATCAGCTCCTCGAGCCAGACGTGCTCGGCGATGCGCGCCGAGATCGTCACGTGCGAGCGCTGGTTGTGGGCGCCGTAGTCCGAGATGCGCTTGGAGCAGGGGCACAGGCTGGTGACCGGCACGACGACCTTGATCCAGGTCTCGACCCGGCCGTGCCGGAACTCGCCGGCCAGCGTCGCGCGGTAGTCGAGCAGGCTCTCGACGCCGCTGACCGGCGCCTTCTTCATGATGAAGTAGGGAAACGTCATCTCCAGATGCCCGGCCTCGGAGTCGAGGCGCTGGGTCATCTGCGCCAGCATGTCGTTGAACGACTCGACCGAGATCTCGCGCTCGTGCTGGTTCAGGATCTCGACGAAGCGCGACATGTGCGTGCCCTTGAAGTTGTGCGGCAGCTGCACGTACATGTTGAAGTTCGCGATCGTGTGCTGCTCGCCGCCGGAGCGGTCCTTCACCCGCACCGGGTGGTAGATGTCCTTGACGCCGACGCGGTCGATCGGGATGCGCCGCGTGTCGGGGCGTGACTGCACGTCGTCGATCAGCGGCGTGACCGTGCAGGCTGAGGGCTTCGGATTCATCGGTAAATCATACCATATCGGTACTGATTAACCGGCGGGGCGCGCCCGCCGGACCTGCTGTCCGTGCCAGAAACGCTCGACCGCCTGGCGGATCCCGGGCGTGTCGAGACCGGCGGCCGCCAGGTTGTCGTCGCGCGTGCCATGCTCGACGAAGCCGTCGGCCACGCCGACCTGGAGCACGGGCAGGGTGCTGCCGAGGCGCTGCAGGCATTCGAGCACCGCCGACCCGGCGCCGCCGGCCACGGCGTTCTCCTCCAGCGTGACGATCGCGCCGTGGCTCGACGCGATCGCGGCCACCAGCTCCTCGTCCAGCGGCTTGACGAAGCGCATGTTCACGAGCGTGGCGTCGAAGGCATCGGCAACGGCCGCGGCGGGCGCCACCATCGTGCCGAACGCGAGCAACGCAAGGCCGCTGCCGCCCTTGCGCCGCGTCTCGGCGCGGCCGACCGGCAGGGCCTGCATCGTGCGTTCGACCGCGACCCCGGGGCCGCGGCCGCGCGGATAGCGCACCGCCGCCGGCTGGTCGAGCGTCGCCGCGGTATAGAGCATCTGCCGGCATTCGTTCTCGTCGGCCGGCGCCATCACGACCAGGTTCGGCACGCAGCGCAGGTAGGTCAGGTCGAACACGCCCTGGTGGGTCGCGCCGTCGCCGCCGACCAGGCCCGCGCGGTCGACCGCGAACACCACCGGCAGGCGCTGCAGCGCCACGTCGTGGATCAGCTGGTCGTAGGCGCGCTGCAGGAAGGTCGAGTAGATCGCGACCACCGGGCGCATCCCGTCGCAGGCCAGGCCGGCCGCGAGCGTGACCGCGTGCTGCTCGGCGATCGCGACGTCGAAATAACGCTCGGGAAAGCGCTGTTCGAACTCGACCAGGCCCGAACCCTCGCGCATCGCCGGCGTGATGCCGACCACGCGCTCGTCCTGCGCCGCCATGTCGCAGAGCCAGTCGCCGAAGACCTGCGAGTAGCTCGGGCCCGCCGCCTGTTCCTTGAACAGCGTGCCGCTCTTGGGATCGTAGGGCCCGGGCCCGTGCCACTTGATCGGGTCGGCCTCGGCGGGCGCGTAGCCCTTGCCCTTCTGGGTCACGACGTGCAGGAACTGGGGCCCCGGCAGCGCGCGCATGTTGCCGAGCGTGGTGACCAGCGCATCGACGTCGTGACCGTCGACCGGGCCGATGTAGTTGAAGCCCAGTTCCTCGAACAGCGTGCCCGGCAGCACCATGCCCTTGGCGTGCACCTCGGAGCGGCGCGCCAGTTCCCAGGCCGACGGCATCGAGCGCAGCACCTTCTTGCCGCCCTCGCGCAGGTGCGAGTAGGCGCGCCCGGACATCAGCCGCGCGAAGTAATTCGACAGCGCGCCGACATTGCGCGAGATCGACATGTCGTTGTCGTTGAGGACGACGAGCAGGTCGACGTCGAGGCTGCCGGCGTGATTGAGCGCCTCCCAGGCAAGGCCGGCGCTCATCGCGCCGTCGCCGATCACCGCGACCACGCGGCGGTCGCTGCCGGCGGCGCGATTGGCGATCGCCATGCCGAGCGCGGCGCTGATCGACGTGCTCGAGTGGCCGACGCCGAAGCTGTCGTAGACGCTTTCGGCGCGCGACGGGAACGGCGCCAGGCCGCCGCGCTGCTTGATGCTGCCGAGGCGGCGGCGGCGCCCGGTCAGCACCTTGTGCGGATAAGCCTGGTGGCCGACGTCCCAGATCAGCCGGTCATAGGGCGTGTCGAACACGTAGTGCAGCGCCACCGCCAGCTCGACCGTGCCGAGCCCGGCGGCGAGGTGGCCGCCCATCGGCCCGACGGTGTGGATCAGGTAGTCGCGCAGCGCGACCGACAGCGCGCCGAGGTCCGACCGCGGCAGCGCCCGCAGGTCGGCCGGAGATTCGATCGCCTCCAGCAGTGCGGCGTGGTTCGCCTCGGTCATGCCGTGAGTCTACTGGACCGCGGCCGGCGCGGCATGCGGCACGGCCGCAACCGGCTAGCGCCCGCGAACGACCAGCTCGCCGGCGAATTCGCGCAGCTGCGCAGCCGCCGGGCCGAGGTCCGCGAGCGCGGCGATGGCCTGTTCGGCGAGCGCAGTGGCGCGCGCGCGCGCGGCGGCGATGCCGGCGATCGCCGGGTAGGTCGGCTTGCCGCGCAGGGCATCGGATCCTGCGCTCTTGCCCGTGACTGCCGGGTCGCCGAGCACGTCCAGCAGGTCGTCGACGATCTGGAACGAGAGGCCGACGCTGCGGCCGTAGCGGTCGAAGGCCTCGCGTTGCGCCGCTGACAGGGCCGCATCCGCCTCGCAGGCCATCAGCACCGCGGCATGGATCAATGCGCCGGTCTTGCGCGCGTGCATGGCCTCGATCTGCGGCGGCTCGAGCCGGCGGCCGGTCGCGGCGAGGTCCATGGCCTGGCCGCCCGCCATGCCCTGGGGGCCGCTCGCGGCGGCAAGCAGCCGGATCATGCCGATGCGACCGGCAGGGCCGACTGCCGGCATCGGATCGTCGGCCAGGATCTCGAAAGCGAGAACCTGCAGCGCATCGCCGGCGAGGATCGCGGTCGCCTCGTCGAAGGCACGGTGCGTCGTCGGCCGGCCGCGCCGGAGGTCGTCGTCGTCCATGGCGGGCAGGTCGTCGTGCACCAGCGAATAGGCGTGGATCAACTCGACCGCGGCGGCTGGGGCGTCCAGCGACGCGAGTTCGATGCCGAGCGCGCGGCCGGTCGCGTAGACGAGCAGGGGGCGGATGCGCTTGCCCGGGCCCAGCGCGGCGTAACGCATGGCCTGGTGCAGCCGGGCCGGGTCGGCGGCGGCCGCCGGCAGGCGGCGCTCGAGCACCGATTCCACGCGCTCACGGTACTGCGTCTGCCAGGTCGCGGCGGCAGCTGCGGCCGGCATGGATCGGCCAGTCAAGCGTCGTCCGGGGCCGCGAAGTCCTGCTCGGCCAGTTCACCGTCCGGCCGGCGCGACAGCACGCGGATTTTCTGCTCGGCATGGCGCAGCGCCTTCTGGCAGCCGCGGGTCAGTTCGACGCCGCGCTCGAACTGGCGCAGCGACTCCTCGAGCGTCAGGTCGCCCTGCTCGAGGCGCTGGACGATCTGCTCGAGTTCGGCGAGCGCTGCTTCGAAATCAGGGCTGGCCGGCTTCGGTCGCGTCACGGCGGTCCGCCTGGTTGCTCGGTGGGGCGGGCAGTTTCACAGCCGGGGCCGGGATGGTCAACGAGGCCCCGACGGCCGCGCCGATGGACCCTTTTCCCGCGCGGCAGGGGTGTTAGAATTTGTCTAAACCAGCGGCCGGGGCGGCCGACGCATCCGAGGAGGGCACCGTGAAACTGAAGGGCAGCAAGACCGAGGGCAACCTGAAGGCGGCATTTGCGGGCGAGTCGCAGGCCAACCGCCGCTACCTGTACTTCGCCCAGAAGGCGGACGTCGAGGGTTACAACGACGTCGCTGCCGTGTTCCGGTCGACCGCCGAGGGCGAAACCGGCCATGCGCACGGCCATCTCGAGTACCTCGAGCAGGTCGGCGACCCGGCGACCGGGCTGCCGATCGGCGGGACATCCGACAACCTGAAGGCCGCGATCGCCGGCGAGACGCACGAGTACACCGACATGTACCCGGGCATGTCGAAGACTGCGCGCGACGAGGGCTTCGACGAGATCGCGGACTGGTTCGAGACGCTGGCGAAGGCCGAGCGTTCGCACGCGAACCGGTTCCAGAAGGCCCTGGACCAGCTCAACTGAGCGGCGGCCACCCGATGCGCGGGCGCGCATGAGCGAGCGCCCCACCGCCGCAGGCCGCGAGGGCAGCCTCGAGGCACCGACCCGCCACGCGCTGGGCTGGCAGGATCCCGGTTTCTGGGACGGGCAGGCGCTCGAGCGTGAGCTCGAGCGCGTGTTCGACATCTGCCACGGCTGCCGCCGCTGCTTCAGCCTGTGCAACGCCTTCCCGGTGCTGTTCGACCACGTCGACGCCACGGCGACCGGCGAAGTCGCCGCGGTCCCGGCGGCTGCGCGCTGGGAGGTCGTGGACCACTGCTACCTCTGCGACATGTGCTACATGAGCAAGTGCCCGTACGTGCCGCCGCACGAGTGGAACGTGGACTTCCCGCACCTGATGCTGCGCGCCAAGGCGGTCCGCTACCGCCGCGACGGCGCCCCGTTGCGCGACCGGCTGCTGTCCGCGACCGACCTCGTCGGCCGCATCGCCGGGATCCCGGTGGTGCGCGAAGCCGTCAATGCCGCCAACCGCAGCCCGACGGCCCGCAAGCTGCTCGACCGCGCGCTGGCCGTGCATCCCGAGGCGCCGCTGCCGGAGTTCCACGGCGACACCTTCCGCCGGCGCGAGGGACGGCGCCGCAAGCCGGCGCTCAAGCCGACGCCGACCGAGGCGACGACCGGCCGGGTCGGGCTGTTCGTCACCTGCTACGGCAACCGCAACGAGCCGGACATCGTCGCCGACCTGGCCGCGGTGCTGGAGCACAACGGGGTGCCGGTGACGCTCGCCGCCAGCGAGCGCTGCTGCGGCATGCCGAAGCTCGAGCTCGGCGACCTCGATGCGGTTGCGGCGCTCAAGGAACACAACATCCCGCAGCTGGCGGCGCTGGTCGATGCCGGCCACGACCTGCTGGCGGCCGTGCCGTCCTGCGTGCTCATGTTCAAGCGCGAGCTGCCCCTCATGTACCCGGACGATGCCGACGTGCAGCGCGTGGCGCGGCGCATGTTCGACCCGTTCGAGTACCTGTGGCTGCGGCACGCCGCCGGCCGGCTGCGCACCGATTTCACGGCAGCGCTCGGCGAGGTCGCCTACCACGTGCCCTGCCACCTGCGCGTGCAGAACATCGGGCTCAAGACCCGCGACGTGCTGGCGCTGGTCCCCGGGACCACGCTGACGACGATCGAGCGCTGCTCCGGCCACGATGGCACTTACGCGGTCAAGCGCGAGTTCCACGACGTGTCGGTGAAGATCGCCCGGCCGGTCATGCGGCGGGTCGACGCCGCCGGTGCCGCGCACCTGGCGAGCGACTGCCCGATGGCGGGCCGCCAGATCGCCGCCGGCCTCCAGGCGCCGCTGCAGCCGGAGCACCCGCTGCGGCTGCTGCGCCGCGCCTATGGCATCTGAGGAGCCGGCGATGAACCAGCATACCGGCGCGCTCGCCGCCAGCGACCTGATGGGCCTCGAGCAGTACGCGCGCGAGCGCGACGGCTTCCGCGCGCGGGTGATCGCCCACAAGCGCAACCGCACGCTGGCGATCGGCCCGAACATGACCTGGGTGTTCGAGGACCGGCTGACCATCCAGTACCAGGTCCAGGAGATGCTGCGCATCGAGCGGATCTTCGAGCCGGAGGGCATCCGCGAGGAACTCGACGCCTACAACCCGCTGATACCCGACGGCGGCAACTGGAAGGCGACGATGATGATCGAGTACCCGGACCCGCAGGAGCGTGCGCTGGCGCTGGCGCGGCTGCGCGGCGTCGAGGACCGCTGCTACGTCGAGGCGGGCGGCGAACGGGTGTTCGGGATCGCCGACGAGGACCTCGAGCGCGAGAATGCGGACAAGACCTCGGCCGTGCACTGGCTGCGCTTCGAGCTGCCGTCGGCGATGCGGGATGCGGTCCGCGCCGGCGCGCCGGTCGCGGCCGGCGTCGATCATCCCGCGTACCGGCACCGGCTGCAGTTGCCGGCGGCCTGCGTCGCCGCGCTGGCGCGCGATTTCGGCTGAACCGCGATTGCGCCGCCGCGGCTGCGCGGCTGCTAGAATCGCCGCGCCGCCGGCGCTCCGCCGCCGCCACGTTCGCAGGCATCGATGAGCCAGTCCTACACCGCCTCGGACATCGAAGTCCTCACCGGGCTCGAGCCCGTGCGCCGCCGGCCGGGCATGTACACGGACACGCGCAACCCGAATCACCTCGTGCACGAGGTGGTGGACAACAGCGTCGACGAGGCGCTGTCCGGCCACTGCCGCAACATCGCGGTGACGGTGCACAAGGACGGCTCGGTCACGGTCGAGGACGACGGCCGCGGCATGCCGGTCGACATCCACCCGAAGGAGAAGGTCAGCGGCGTCGAGCTGATCCTGACGCGGCTGCACGCCGGCGGGAAGTTCAACGACCGCAATTACGAGAGCGCGGGCGGGCTGCACGGCGTCGGCGTGTCGGTCGTCAACGCGCTGTCGAAGCACCTGGAATGCCACGTGCGGCGCGACGGGCGGGAATGGAACATCGGCTTCAAGGACGGCAAGGTGGTCTCGAAACTCGAGGCCATCGGCGAGGTGAAGCGCGGCCGCACCGGGACCACGCTGCGCTTCTGGCCGGATCCGGGCTTTTTCGACTCGGCCAACGTCTCGCTGCCGCGCCTGAAGCACGTGCTGAAGGCCAAGGCCGTCCTGTGCCCCGGCCTGCGCGTGAAGCTCGCGGTCGAGGCCAGCGGCGAGACCGAGGAATGGTTCTTCACCGGCGACCTCGCCGCCTACCTGGTCGAGCAGCTGGGCGAGGCCGGCCGCCTGCCGGACGAGCCGTTCACCGGCAAGGTCAAGGGCGGCAACGAGAGCGCCGACTGGGCGTTTTGCTGGGCGCCGGGCTCCGAGTCGTCGGTTGCGGAAAGCTACGTCAACCTGATCCCGACGCCGCAGGGCGGCACCCACGTGAACGGCCTGCGCGCCGGCGCGACCGACGCCGTGCGCGAGTTCTGCGAGTTCCGCAACCTGGTGCCGCGCGGGCTCAAGCTCGCGCCCGAGGACGTCTGGCACTCGGTCGCGTTCGTGCTGTCGGTGCGCATGCAGAACCCGCAGTTCGCCGGGCAGATCAAGGAAAAGTTGTCCTCGCGCGAGTCCGCGGCCTTCGTCTCGGGCGTGGTCAAGGACGCATTCGCGCTGTGGCTCAACCAGCACCCGGAGGCCGGCGAGAAGATCGCGCAGTTCGCGATCGGCAACGCCCAGGAGCGCACGCGCATGGCCGCCCGCGTGACGCGCAAGCGCATCGTCAGCGGACCGGCGCTGCCCGGCAAGCTGGCCGACTGCACGCTGCAGGAACCGGAGCGCTGCGAGCTGTTCCTGGTCGAGGGAGACTCGGCCGGCGGGTCAGCGAAGCAGGCGCGCGACCGCTCGTTCCAGGCGGTCATGCCGCTGCGCGGCAAGATCCTGAACACCTGGGAGGTCGAGGCCGCGGACATCCTCGCGTCGCAGGAGGTGCACGACATTGCCACCGCGCTCGGGGTCGACGCCGGCTCGAACGACCTGTCGGGGCTCCGCTACCACAAGGTCTGCATCCTGGCGGACGCCGATTCCGACGGCGCGCACATCGCGACGCTGCTGTGCGCGCTGTTCCTGCGCCACTTCCGGCCGCTGGTGCTGGCCGGGCACGTGTACGTGGCGATGCCGCCGCTGTTCCGCATCGACGTCGGCAAGAACGTCTATTACGCGCTCGGCGAGCACGACAAGAGCGGGGTGCTCGACCGCATCCAGGCGGAAGGCATCCGCGGCAAGCCCGTCATCACCCGCTTCAAGGGCCTCGGCGAGATGAGCCCGCTGCAGCTGCGCGAGACGACGATGTCGCCTGACACGCGCCGGCTCGTGCAGCTGACCGTGGAAGCGAAGGACGGCGCCGACCAGGTGCTGGACATGCTGCTGGCCAAGAAGCGCGCCGCCGACCGGCGCGAGTGGCTGGAGACCAAGGGCAACCTGGCGACCGTGTGAGCATGAAAGACCAGCCACTCGACTTCGAAGGCATCGAGCGCCAGCCGCTGCGCGCATTCACCGAGAAGGCGTACCTCGACTACTCGATGTACGTGATCCTCGACCGCGCGCTGCCGCAGCTCGCGGACGGCCTGAAGCCGGTGCAGCGGCGCATCGTCTACTCGATGAGCGAGCTCGGCCTGGCGGCCGGGTCCAAGCACAAGAAATCGGCGCGCACCGTCGGCGACGTGATCGGCAAGTACCACCCGCACGGCGACTCGGCCTGCTACGAGGCGATGGTGCTGATGGCGCAGGACTTCTCGTACCGCTACCCGATCGTCGACGGGCAGGGCAACTGGGGCTCGACCGACGACCCCAAGTCGTTCGCCGCCATGCGCTACACGGAGTCGCGGCTGCGGCCCTACGCACAGACGCTGCTGTCGGAGCTCGGCCAGGGCACGGTGGACTGGGTGCCGAACTTCGACGGCACGCTCGAAGAGCCGCAGCTGCTGCCGGCGCGGCTGCCGAACGTGCTGCTGAACGGGACCCAGGGCATCGCGGTCGGCATGGCGACCGACATCCCGCCGCACAACCTGCGCGAGGTCGTGGCGGCCTGCATCCAGCTGCTCGACAAGCCGGATTCCAGCATCGCCGAGCTGTGCAAGCACGTGCAGGGGCCGGACTTCCCGACCGGCGCCGAGATCGTCACGCCGAAGTCCGAGCTGCGCACGATCTACAAGGGCGGCAATGGCACGTTCCGCGCCCGCGCCGTGTACGAGACCGAGGACGGCGAAGTGGTGATCACGGCGCTGCCGTACCAGGTGTCGGGCGCCCGGGTACTGGAACAGATCGCCGGCCAGATGCGGGCGAAGAAGCTGCCGATGGTCGAGGACCTGCGCGACGAGAGCGACCACGAGCACCCGACACGTCTGGTCATCACCCCGCGCTCGAACCGGGTGGACGTCGAGCAGATGATGGCGCACCTGTTCGCGACCACCGACCTCGAGCGCAGCTACCGCGTCAACATCAACGTCATCGCGCTGGACGGCCGGCCGAAGGTCCTGGGCCTCAAGGAACTGCTGGCCGAATGGCTGGAATTCCGCAGCGAGACCGTGCGCCGGCGGCTGCGCCACCGGCTCGAGCGGGTGGTCGCGCGCCTGCACATCCTCGACGGGCTGCTGGTCGCTTTCCTGAACCTCGACGAGGTGATCCGGATCGTGCGCCGCGAGGAGGAGCCGAAGCCGGTGCTGATGAAGCGCTTCAAGCTGTCCGACGCGCAGGCCGAGGCGATCCTCGAGACCAAGCTGCGCCACCTGGCAAGGCTTGAGGAAATGAAGATCAAGGGCGAGCAGGAGGAGCTCGCGGCCGAGCAGGAGACGCTCGAGAAGACGCTGAAGAGCGCCGCCCGCCTGCGCAAGCTGGTGCGCGACGAGCTGGAAGCCGATGCCGGGCAGTTCGGCGACGAACGCCGCACGCGCATCGTCGAGCGCGCGGCCGCGCAGGCGATCGACGAGACCGAGCTGGTGACCTCCGAGCCCGTCACGGTGGTGCTGTCGACGCTCGGCTGGGTGCGGCAGGCGCGGGGCCACGACCTCGACCCGCAGGCGCTGTCGTACAAGACCGGCGATGCCTTCCAGGCCGCGGCGCGCGGGCGCAGCACGCAGCAGGCGGTGTTCATCGATTCGACCGGCCGCGCCTACTCGCTGCTGGCGCACACGCTGCCGTCGGCGCGCGGCCAGGGCGAGCCGCTGTCGGGCCGCCTCGACCCGCCCGAGGGCGCGACCTTCGCCGCGGTGCTGATCGGCGAGCCGGCCGACCGCTGGCTGCTCGCCTGCGATGCCGGCCACGGTTTCATCGCCAAGCTCGAGTCGCTCACCGGCCGCAACCGCGCCGGCAAGACCGTGTTCCGCCTGCCCGAGAACGCCAAGGTGCTGGGCGCGGCGCCGGTCCCCGCGGCCGACGGAGCGCTGGTGGTCTCGGTCAACAGCGACGGCCGCATGCTCGCGTTCCCGGTCGCGGACCTGCCGGAGATGGAGAAGGGCCGCGGCAACCTGATCTTCGGCATTCCCGGCCGCAAGGCGAAGAGCGGCGAGGAGACGATGCTGGCGGTCACGGTCGTCGCGCCGGAGCAGTCGGTCGGCGTCCACTGCGGCGAAAGAAAGATGACCCTGGGCTGGAAAGACCTCCAGCACTACCTCGGTTCGCGCGGCCAGCGCGGTTCGGTGCTGCCCCGCGGCTGGCGCAAGGTTGACCGCCTGAGCGTCGAGTAGCGTCGCCTCGGCCGCGCGGGCGGGCCGTCGTCGCGAGCGAGTGACTAAGTTCCGGCGGAACGAGCGAGCGATTGCGGCCCGCCCGCGTGGCCGCGTCTACGGCACCCGGCGATCAGCCGAGGACGACTTCTTCCGGCGCGTTGACGAAATAGCCCTGGATGAACTCGACGCCGAGCTGCCACAGCACCGCCATCGTGTTGGCATCCTGCACGCGCTCGCCAATCGTCACCGACTTGCACTTGCGCGCGAGCTCCACCATCGACTTGACGCGCGACTGCTTGTCGAGGTCGGCCGACAGGCCCTGCATCAGCGCGCCATGGATCTTGACGAAGTCCGGCTTCAGATGGCCGAGCAGCTGTTCCGTGTCGCGGCCCATGCCGAAACCCTCGAGCGCGAAGCGGAAGCCGCGCTCGTGCAGCGCCTTGTGCAGCGCGACGGCCTCCTTGATCTGCTGCGCCGCGACTTCTTCCCGCACCTGGAAGACGATCCGTGCCGCCTCGATGCGGCTGCTCTTGAGCTGGTTGGCGAGCCAGCCCGGCAGCGTGGCATCGGTCATCGATTCCTGCGACAGGCGGACGAACAGCGCGCCCGGCTTGCGCGCGGCGCAGAACGACATCGCCGCGCCGATAACCCAGCGGTCGATGTTCTTCATCAGGTCGTTGCGCTCGGCGGCGGGCATGAACACCGACGGCAGCACTTCCTGGCCCTGCTCGTCGAGCATGCGCACCAGCACGTCGAACATGCCGAGGTCCTCGCCGACCAGGCTCGCGATCGGCTGCTGGACCAGGCGGAAGCGGTTTTCCATCAGCGCGGCCCGGATCTGCTGGACCCGGACGCGGTCCTGGTCCTGCAGGCGCAGCAGCGCGCCGGTGTGCTCCAGGAGCTGCACGCGGTTGCCGCCGAGCCCGCGGCCCTGGCGGTGCGCCATGTAGGCGTCGTTCGCCGGGCCCTCCGGCGCCAGCACCTCGGCCGGCACCGGGCCGAGCCCGACGGTGCAGGTCGTGGACAGCGACTTGGCGCCGGCCTGGAACACTTCGCCCGCCACCTTGTGCACGACGTGCTCGGCCCAGGCCTCGACGTCCTGCGTGTTGCCGCGCTCGATCAGCATCATGAAGCCGTGGCCGCCGAAGCGCCCGGCCAGGTCGCCGGGCTGGACCTGCTCGCGCAGCAGGCGGGCGAAATCGGTCAGGAAGTCCTCGCCGACCAGGACGCCGAGTTCCTCGTGCACGGCCTCGTACTTGTCGGGCTCGACGTAGGCCAGGCAGCGGATGCCGCCCTTGGCGGGCTCCGCGAGCCGCGCGCGCAGCTTCTCGACGAAGTAGCGCCGGTGCATGAAGCCCGTCGCCGGGTCGCTCTGCATCGCCTCCTCGAGCCGGCGCTCGTACTCGCCGGCGTCGGCGACGCGCGCCGGCACGCAGACCTGCACGCAGGGCTCGCCGTCGAACTCCGCGCGCGTCAGCTGGAACTCGAGCGAAGGCGTGTGGCCGCTGACGACCAGCGCCGAGGCATGCAGCGTGTGGCCGGACCACTTGCCCTGCATGCAGGCGACCAGGGCGCCCTTGATCGCGGCGTGATCGTCGGGATCGAAGGCGTCCATCAGCGGCGTGCCGACGACTTCCTCGGCGTTCGAATAGCCGAACAGCGTGAGCCAGGCAGGGTTGGCGTCGACGATGATGCCTTCCTGCACCTGGGCGATGGCGTCGGTCGACCCCTCGACGATGTGCTGCAGCTGCTTCTTGGCCTCGCGCGCGGAGGCGAGCGTCGAGGACAGGGCGCGGTCGAGGCGGTAGGTGCGCAGTTCCCGGCCGACCACCAGCTGCAGGCGCGGGACATTGGTCAGCGTGACCGCGTCCTGGGCGCCGAGCGCCAGGGCCTCGGCGATGACGCCCTCGTCGATCTTCTCGCGGACGATCAGGACCGGCACGTCCGGCGCGAAGCGCGCGCGGAAGTCCATGGCGCTCGCCAGGTCGACGATGCCCTCGTCGGCGAACAGCACCAGCATCTCGGCCGAGGCCTGCGTCAGCGCGTCGCCCAGGTCGCGGGCATCGGGCAGCCAGGTGACGTGGACCGGATGGCCGGCGTTGCGCAATGCCTTGTTGATGGCCTCGACGTTGTCCTGACTGCGGGTCAGGGCAATCATCGGCACGGCGGCGGTTGGCTTCAATTCCGGCTCCGGTGGCATCCTGCCAGCGACAGGTCCGCGGATAGTAACACCCTGAAAATCGCCAATTTCGCGACCCGCGTCATGCTACGGGCAGGGTGGCCGGTCCCGCTTGCAGCCGCTATCATACGCGGCCCTTATTCGAGGCCTGCCCGGCACTGCCGGCGGGCGACGGCGAAATCCGATGTCCAGCTACAACACCAGCGAATTCCGTTCCGGCCTCAAGATCCTGCTGGACAACGATCCCTGCACGATCGTCGAGAACGAGTTCGTCAAGCCCGGCAAGGGCCAGGCCTTCAATCGCGTGCGCATCCGCAACCTGCGCACCGGCCGGGTGATCGAGCGCACCTTCAAGTCCGGCGAGTCGGTCGAAGCGGCTGACGTCGTGGACGTCGACATGCAGTTCCTGTACGCCGACGGCCAGTTCTGGCACTTCATGCAGCCCGAGTCCTTCGAGCAGTTCGCGGCCGGCGAGACTGCGGTCGGCGACGCGGCGCAGTGGCTGAAGGACGGCACGGTCTGCATCGTCACGCTGTGGAACGGGCAGCCGCTGACGATCACGCCGCCGCCGCATGTCGAGCTCAAGATCGTGGAGACCGACCCAGGGATGCGCGGCGACACCGTCACCGGCGGCACCAAGATCGCCAAGCTCGAGACCGGCGCAGTCGTCAAGGTGCCGCTGTTCGTCAACCAGGGCGAGACGATCCGCGTCGACACCCGCAGCGCCGCCTACATCGCGCGCGCCAAGTAAGTCTCAAAACCCGTCGATTCCCGCCAGCCGCCAGTCGCTGGCCGCGACCAGCGCCGCGGCGAGCGGCTCGAGCACGGCCGCATCGGCCGGGCCGAAGCGCCCATGCTCCGGGCTGTCCAGGTCCAGGACGCCGATCAGCCGGTCGCCGGCGGCGAGCGGCACGACGATTTCCGAGTTCGACGCCGCGTCGCAGGCGATATGCCCGGGGAATGCATGCACGTCGGGCACGATCAGCGTCGCGCGCCTCGCCGCCGCCGTCCCGCAAACGCCCTTGCCGAGCGGGATGCGGACGCAGGCGGGCCGTCCCTGGAACGGGCCGACCACGAGCTCGCCGCCGCGCAGGAAATAGAATCCGCACCAGTTGAGCCCCGGCAGCCGTTCGAACACGAGCGCGGCCGCGTTGGCGGCGTTGGCCCAGGGATCGCGCTCGCCGGCGAACAGCCCGGCGGCATGCTGCATCAGGTCCGCTCCCGATTCGTGCCGGTGCTGCAAGCGTCCTCCTCAGGCCCGCCCGCCTGCAAAGCTCATGGCGGCGTCGAGCGACGGCAACCTCAGCGCCGCCATCACCAGCCGGTCGAAACCCAGTGCGACGCCGGCGCAGTCGGGCAGGCCGTGCGCCAGCGCGGCGAGCAGGCGCTGGTCCAGCGGGTTCACGGGCTGGCCGCGCGCGCGGCGGACCTGCAGATCCTGCTCGAAACGCCGCCGCTGTTCCAGGGCATCGCCCAGTTCCTGGAAACCGTTGGCCAGCTCGAGCCCGTCCACGTATAGCTCGAAGCGCTCGGCGACGCGGCGGCCGTCGGGCCCGGTCCGCAGCCGTGCCAGCGCGGCCTGCGACGCCGGGTAGTCGCGCACGAACACCGGCGCATCGTGGCCGAGCGCCGGGCCCACGATCGCGCCCATCAGCAGGTCGAGCCAGTCGTCGCGGTCCCAGCCGGCGCTGCCTGCCGGCACGACGCCGCGCGCAGCGAGCGCCGCCGCGATCTCCGCGGCGGTCGCGGATTCGCAGTCGATGCCGCAGGCGTCGGCGATCGCGTCGCGATAGGTGACGCGGCGCGCTGGCGCAAACTCGCGCAGTCCCGCGCAGGCGCGGTGCAGCAGGCGCTCGACGTCCTGCTGCAGTCGTTCGACGTCGAAGCCGAGGCGATACCACTCGATCATCGTGAACTCGGGGCTGTGCAGGCGGCCCGACTCGCCGCCGCGGAACACCGGGCACACCTGGTAGCAGTCGCCGAGGCCGGCGGCCAGCAGGCGCTTCATCGCGTACTCGGGCGAGGTGTGCAGGAAACCGGCCACAGCGCCGCGGTCGCCAGCGGCGATCGACTCGATCTGCGGGTCGCTCGCGGCCGCAGCGGACAGGAGCGGTGTCTGCACCTCGAGCACGCGCTCGGCGTCGAAATGCGCGCGGATGCGCCCGAGCATGGCCGCGCGCTCGCGCAGCACGCGCAATTCCGCGGACGGGCGCCAGTCGGCGTCGCTCATGGCGCCAGCGCGAGCCGCTCGCCGACCCGCATCGTCCGCCCGGGGAACAGGCCCTCGACCAGCGCGGGACCCTGGCGCGCGAACATGACGATGACCGTCGAGCCCATGTTGAAGCAGCCGAGCTCCGCGCCGCGGTCGAGGGCGATGATCGGATCGCGCGCGGGCAACTCATGCGGGCGGCGCCCCCGGCGCCTGACGATGCCGGACCACGACAGGCTCATGCTGCCGACGAACAGCGCCCCGACCAGCACCACTGCCATCGGGCCCGCCTGCGTGTCGAAAACGCAGGCGATGCGCTCGTTGCGAGCGAACAGCCCCGGCACGGCCGCCGCGGTCGCCGCGTTGACGCTGAACAGGTCGCCGGGCACGAAGCGCGCGAGCCGCAGCGTGCCGGCGAGCGGCATGTGGATGCGGTGGTAGTCGTGCGGCGCCAGGTAGAGCGTGGCGAAGGCGCCGCCGGCGAACTCGGCCGCAAGCGCGGCATCGCCGCCGAGCAGCGCCGCGGCCGGGTATTGCAGGCCCTTGGCCTGCAGCAGCAGTTCGCCCTCGATGGCGCCCGCCTGGCTGACGGCCCCATCCACCGGGCACAGGACGGCGCGCGGATCGGGATCGTGCGGCCGTGCGCCGGCGCGCAGCCGCCGGGTGAAGAAGTCGTTGAAGCTCTCGTAGTCGTCGGCCCGCGGCCGCGCGGCTTCCGCCAGATTGACCGGGTAGCGGCGCAGGAAGGCGCGGATCAGCGCCGTGCGCAGCAGCCCGATGCGGCTGTGCGCCAGCATCCGCACGATGCCCGACAGGAAATGCTGGGGCAGCAGGTACTGCAGCCCGATGAAGGCCCGGTCGGCGAAGCGGCGCTCGCTCATGGCGGCCTGCGTCAACGCGTCCGCGCCGCGACCAGGCGGCGGTAATCGCGCGCAATCGCCTCTGCGTCGTGCGGCGCGCCGAACAACGCGCTGAAGGCCGCGTCCGGATCGACCAGGAACACGGCCGCGGAATGATCGACGGTGTAGCTGCCGTCGCCGTCCGCGGCGCCGACGTGCACGGCGACGCCGAGCTCGCGGGTCAGGCGCTCGATCTCGGCCGGGTCGCCGGTCACGCCCGTGTACGCGGGATCGAAGTGCCCGACGTAGCGCGCCAGCGATTCCGTCGTGTCGCGCGCCGGGTCGACCGTGGCGAACAGCAGTGCCGGCCGCTCGTCGGCAGGCAGGTCCGCCAGCAGGCGCCGCGCACCGGCCAGCGTCGCGAGCGTGGTCGGGCAGACATCCGGGCAGTTGGTGAAGCCGAAGAACAGCAGGGTCCAGCGCCCGCGCAGCCGGTCGGTCCCCCAGGCCGCGCCGGCCTGGTCGAGCAGCGCGACCGCCGGCAAGGGCCGTGGCGCATCGAGCCGGGTGGCGCGTTCGAGCGCCGGCGGCGCCTCGCCGGGCCGCGCGACCAGGAATGCGGTTGCGGCGCCGGCGAGCGCGGCGGCGACGACGAGGACGACGGCGGTTGCACGGTTCATCACTGGGCCGAATTATCCCACAATGCCCTCGGCGATCCGCGCGGCGCCGGTTAGACTGCCGGCGATGACGCGCAAGCCGAGCGGCGCTGCCGCAGTGCCGCAGCAGGTCGGAGCACTGGTCGACTGGGCGGCGCGGCGCCTGGCGCGGGCCGGGCTGCACTACGGCCACGGGACGGACAACCCGCGCGACGATGCCGCGGCGCTCGTGTTCCATGCACTGGGCCTCAGGCATGCGTCGGCGCCCGCGAGCTACGCGCGCCGCGTCCCGCCGCGCGCCGCCGAGCGCGCCGCAGCGCTCGTCGAACGGCGCATTGCGGAGCGGGTGCCGTCCGCGTACCTGACCGGCGTCACCTGGTTCGCGGGCCACGAAATCCGCGTGACGCCGGATGTGCTGGTGCCGCGCTCGCCGATCGCCGAGCTGTGCCAGAACGCCTTCCAGCCCTGGATTGACGCCGCGCGCGTGCGGCGCGTACTGGACATCGGCACCGGCTCGGGCTGCATCGCGATCGCCGCGGCACATGCGTTTCCCGGTGCGAAGGTGGACGCGGCCGACGTCTCCGCGCGGGCGCTGGCGGTCGCGCGCGCCAATGTCCGGCGGCACCACCTCGGGCGGCGGGTCCGGGTGCTACGCGCCGATGTCTATGTGGGCCTGCACGGGCGGCGTTACGATATCGTGGTGAGCAATCCCCCCTACGTGCCGGCGGCGGAGATGCGCCGGCTGCCCGCGGAATACCGGGCCGAGCCCGCGCTTGGTCTCGCGGCCGCGCGCGGCGGGCTGGCGATCATCGACCGGATCATCGCCGGCGCGCGGCGGCACCTGCGCCGCGGCGGCATCCTGGTCGTCGAGGCCGGCAATACGGAGCGCGCGGTGCGCCGCCGCTACCCGCAGCTGCCGTTGACCTGGCTCGAGTTCGAGCAGGGCGGCGGCGGCGTCTTCCTGCTGCGCGCCGCCGAGCTGCCGGGCTGACCATGTCCGGCAACACCATCGGCCGCCTGTTCTGCGTGACCACGTTCGGCGAGAGCCACGGGCCGGCGCTCGGCGCCATCGTCGACGGCTGCCCGCCGGGACTCGAGTTGAGCGAGGCTGACCTGCAGGCGGACCTGGAGGCGCGGCGCACCGGCACCTCCCGGCACACGAGCCAGCGCCAGGAGCCGGACCAGGTGCGGATCCTGTCGGGCGTGTTCGAGGGACGCACGACCGGCACGGCGATCGGGCTCGTGGTCGACAACGTGGATGCGCGCTCGCGCGACTACGACAAGATCAAGGACCGCTTCCGCCCGGGCCACGCGGACTACGCCTACCAGCAGAAGTACGGATTCCGCGATTACCGCGGAGGCGGGCGCTCGTCGGCGCGCATCACGGTCGCCACCGTCGCCGCCGGCGCGATCGCCCGCAAGTACCTGCGCGAGAAGCTGGGGCTGGAAGTTGCCGGCTACCTGTCGCAGGCCGGGCCGCACCGGCTCGATTGCGTGGACCCGGCGGCGGCACGCAGCAACCCGTTCTCATGCGCCGACCCGGCGAAACTGCCGGTGCTCGAGGAGTACCTGAAACAGCTGCGCCGCGACGGCGATTCCGCGGGCGCGCGAGTGACGGTGCGGGCGACCCGCGTGCCGCCGGGCCTCGGCGAGCCGATGTTCGACCGCCTCGACGCCGACATCGCCTACGCGATGATGGGCATCAATGCCGCCAAGGCAGTCGAGATCGGCGACGGCGTGGCGGTGGCCGGCCAGCGCGGGTCCGAGCACCGCGACGAGCTGCTGCCCGGCGGTTTTGCGTCGAATCATTCCGGCGGCACGCTCGGCGGCATCAGCTCGGGCCAGGACCTGCTCGTGCACGTGTCGTTCAAGCCGACCTCCAGCATCCAGGTTCCCGGCCGCACGATCGACGTGGCCGGCGCCCCGGCGGAGATCGTCACCACCGGCCGCCACGATCCCTGCGTCGGCCTGCGGGCGGTACCGATCGTCGAAGCGATGCTGCTGCTCGTGCTGATGGACCACTACCTGCGGCACCGGGCCCAGTGCGCCGACGTCGTCAGCCCCACACCCGTCATCACGCGCTGATTGCCAGCGAATCAACGCATTGCAGTCACCGGCGGGGGCCCTCCCGGCAGGCCATCATTGCGTGACGCGAAGCAAGATTTTGGTAAATACGGCGTGTAAGCTATAGTCCAACGGATCAGGGACTTGTGATCGGTTTCACACTCTTTTCGCAAGTTTGCGGCCAGCACTCGCACCCGTGCCGCGGCCTTGGGGAGTCACGATGAGCTGGAAATTGCGCGTCCTCATTTCGGCGATGCTGCTGGCGCCGACGGCGGTCATGGGCCTCGGGCTCGGCGAGATCCGCCTGAATTCGGCGCTCAACGAGCCGCTGTCAGCCGAAATCGACCTGGTCGCGGCGACTCCCGACGAGGTCGGCAATCTGCAGGCCCAGCTGGCGTCGTCGGAGGTGTTCCAGCGCTACGGCCTCGAACGCCCGGCCTACCTGAACTCGATCGAATTCCGCGTCGGCCGCGGCCAGGACGGGCGCAGCGTCCTGCTGGTCCGTTCGCGCGACCCGATCAGCGAGCCCTTCGTTTCGTTCCTGGTCGATGTGAACTGGTCGCGCGGGCGTCTGCTGCGCGAGTACACCGTGCTGCTCGACCCGCCGGTCATGGCGTCGTCCGCAGCGGGCACCGCGCCGGCCGCAGTAGCGCCGCCGGCCACGATGGCCCCGGCCGCGCCGGCCGCGCAGGCGACGCCGCCGATCGCGGCTGCGCCGGCGGCGGCAGCGCCGATGCCGATTGCTGGCGAGGGCGGCTACCGGGTCCAGCGCGGCGACACGCTCTATCAGATCGCCGGCGCCCATGCCGGCGGCGATCCCCAGGCCGCCCAGCGGCTCATGATCGGCCTGTTCCGGGCGAACCCTGAGGCGTTCAACGGCAACATCAACCTGCTGCGGGCGGGCGCGATCCTGCGCATCCCGGATGCCGCCGAGCTCGGCGACATCGGCGCGGCCGATGCGGCGAGCGAAGTCCGCCGGCAGAACGCGGCGTGGCGCGCCGCCGGCGGCGGCACCGACAGCGGACGGCTGCGCCTGGTGACGCCAGCGGAGGGTGCAGCGGCCGGTACAGGCACCAGCGGCACGGTCCAGTCGCAGATCGAATCGCTCGAGCGCGACATCGTCGAGCAGCGACGGCTGCTGGAATTGCGCAACCAGGAGTTGGCCCGGTTGCAGCAGGAGCTGGCGCGGACGCGCGCGGCCGAAACCGAAGCAGCCGATCGCGCAGCCGCCGATCGCGAAGCCGCTGAGCGCGCCGCCGCGCAGCGGGCGGAGGAAGAACGCGCGGCGGCCGAACGGGCTGCCGCGGCAGCGGCGGACGAGACGCCGGTCGCTCCGGAAGACGACACCGGACGTGTCGAGGCGCCGCCGGCCGAGAAGCCTGCCCCGGCGCCACGCGCCGCCCCGGCCGACGAAAAGTCCTTCCTCGAGGGCCTGACCGACAACTGGATGCTGCTGGCCGGCGCGGTCGGGCTGCTGCTGCTGGGACTGTTCGGCTACCGTTTCAGCCAGCGGCGCCGCGACCAGGATGCGGATACAGCGCTGCGGAGCTTCGAGGTGCCGGCGACGGCGCCGGTGCCGAGCGAGACGATGCGGTTGCGGGCGCTCGCGACCGGCGACGCGACTGCCGAGCTCGAGCGGCCGACGAGCTTCGAGGACGAAGGCGACATCGTCGTCGAGGAACGGCCGGTCGCGCGTCCGAAGACCGAGGCGCCGCGCCCGGCCGTCAGCCATGAAGAGACCATCAGCGCCGAGGCGGCGCTCGACCTCGACCAGGCGGATCCGCTGGCCGAGGCCGATTTCCACATGGCCTACGGCCTGTACGACCAGGCCGTGGACCTGGTGCGGATGGCGCTCAAGAACTCGCCCGACCGCAATGACCTGAAGCTGAAGCTGGCCGAGATCCATTTCGTGGCCGGCGATACCTCGCAGTTCCTGAACGTCGCGCGGGACCTGCGCAAGACGCTCGGCCCCGGCGGCGACTGGGACCGCATCGTGATCATGGGCCGGCAGCTGGCACCCGACGAGCCGATGTTCGCGGGCGGCGTGCAGGACGCGGGCGTCGACCTCTCGCTCGAGGGCGGCGACAACCTGGTCGACATCGACCTGCTGTCCCCGCCGGAAGGCGACGAGGGCCTGGACCTCGACCTCGGCCAGGCGACGACGACGGCCGGCAGCGACGACGCGACCGGCGAGAACACTGCCATCGAATTCAACCTCGACGACGTGCCGATGTCGCCGACCACGACCCAGAAGATCGTCAAGCGCGACGGCCCGGGCACGGTCGAGATGCCGACGCTCGAGTTGCCGTCTTCCGAGACGCCGACGGTCGAGACGCCGGTGCTGAAGCCGGGCAGCGGCGGCAAGCCGCAGGGCCCTGCGACGGACGCCACGGCCGAGATGGCGATCGACGACCTCGGCCTCGACATCAGCGGCATCGAGGACCTGCCGGACGCCGACGACGCGACCGCGTTGTCGAGAACGATCAGCGAGGAGCCGACGCAGATTGCGCCGCATGCGGAGAGCACGCAGCTGCTGGCCCGCGACGACGACAGCACGATGGAAATGCCGCGCGACGGCGGCGACACGAGCGCCACCGGCATCCTGCCGAAGTTCGATGCCGATTCGGTCGACTTCGACCTGGGCGGCGCCACGGACGACAAGGACCCTGAGCCGACGGCACGCGGCCGCACCGCAACCGAGAAGATGCCGCAGTTGTCGGAGCTCGAACCGGTGACCATGAGCGAGGTCGGCACCAAGCTCGACCTCGCGCGGGCCTATATGGACATGGGCGACCCTGACGGCGCCCGCAACATCCTGCAGGAAGTGCTGGCCGAAGGCAGCGCCTCCCAGAAGCAGGAGGCGCGCCGCCTGATCGATTCGCTGCCGGGAGCGTGAGCAGCAAGGTCCGGCGCCTCGCCGTCGGCCTCGAGTACGACGGCACGCGCTTCGCCGGCTGGCAGTCCCAGCCCGGCCTGCCGAGCGTCCAGGAATCACTGCAGCAGGCGCTGTCGAGCGTCGCCGACCACCCGGTCACGGTCGTGGCGGCGGGACGCACGGATGCCGGCGTGCACGCCGTCGGGCAGGTCGCCCATTTCGAAACGACGGCGGAGCGACCGGTTCGCGGCTGGGTACTGGGCGCGAACGGCCAGCTGCCGCCGGACATCGCCGTCAACTGGGCGATGGAGCTGGACCGGGGCTTCCACGCACGCCACACGGCGCTGGCGCGCACCTACCGCTATTGCATCCTGCGGCGCGCCACGCGTCCCGCCCTGCTGCGCGATCGCGTGTGCTGGGTGCGCGCCGAGCTCGACGTCGGCGCCATGCATGCCGCGGCCCAGGCGCTGGTCGGCGAGCACGATTTCACGTCCTTCCGCTCGGTCGAATGCCAGTCGCCCACGGCCATGCGCCACGTCGATTCGGTCTCGGTCACCGGCGATGGGGCACTGACGACGATCGAGATCACCGCGAACGCCTTCCTGCAGCACATGGTGCGCAGCATCGCCGGCACGTTGATGGAGGTCGGCGCCGGCGAGCGCCCGCCATCCTGGGTGGCACAGACGCTGGCCGCCCGCGACCGGGCCCGCGCCGGCGTCACCGCCCCGCCCGCGGGGCTGTACCTGTGGCGGGTGCGTTACCCGCCGTCGCTGCAGGTGCCCGACGTCGTTCCCGCCCGTCCTTGGGCTATGATCGCTGGCGCGTGAGGGGACAGGACTCGGCCGCAAGATGACCTGGTTCGAGAAAATCATACCGTCGCGGATCAAGACCGAGCGGCGCACGCGCTCGGTGCCGGAAGGCCTGTGGATGAAGTGCCCGGCCTGCGACTCGGTGCTGTACCGGCCGGAGGTCGAGCGCAACCTGCAGGTCTGCCCGAAATGCGCGCACCACATGCGCATCGGCGCGCGCGAACGCCTGAGTCATTTCCTCGATCCCGACGGCGCGGTCGAGATCGGCGCCGAGGTCGCGCCGGAGGATCCGCTGCGCTTCCGCGACACCAAGCGCTACCGTGACCGCCTGTCCATCGCCCAGAAGTCCGTCGGCGAGCGCGACGCGCTGATCGTGATGGCGGGCACGCTCGACGGCATCGAGATCGTCGCCGGCGCCTTCGAGTTCGCCTTCATGGGCGGCTCGATGGGCTCGGTCGTGGGCGAGCGGTTCGTGCGCGGCGTCGAGCACGCGATCGCGCGGCGCGCGCCGGTCGTCTGTTTTTCGGCCAGCGGCGGCGCGCGCATGCAGGAGGGGCTGCTGTCGCTGATGCAGATGGCGAAGACCAGCGCCGCGCTGGCGCGGCTCGCGGCCGAGCGGCTGCCATTCATCTCGGTGCAGACCGACCCGACCACCGGCGGCGTCTCGGCGAGCCTGGCGATGCTGGGCGACGTCAATATTGCCGAGCCGAAGGCGTTGATCGGCTTCGCCGGGCCGCGCGTGATCCAGCAGACGGTCCGCGAGACGCTGCCGGAGGGTTTCCAGCGCAGCGAATTCCTGCTCGACCACGGCGCGATCGACATGATCCTGGACCGGCGCGACCTGCGCGACCGCATCGCCTCGCTGCTGCGCATGCTGCTGCGCCGCCCGCCGGCATCCGGCTGACCGGCGCAGCCGGAAAGAAAGCCGCCGTGCGATTCGACACGGTCGCCGACTGGCTGGCCTGGCAACAGGCCGCACACCCGGTGGAAATCGATCCCGGCCTCGAGCGCGTCGGCGCCGTCTGGCGCCGCCTGCAGGCGGCGCGGCCGGCGTCGGTGCTGACGGTCGGCGGCACCAACGGCAAGGGCTCGGTCGCCGCCACGCTCGATGCGGTCCTGGCGGCGGCGGGCTATGAGTGCGGACTGTTCACGTCCCCGCACCTGGTGCGCTACAACGAGCGCATCCGCGTGCGCGGCCGCGAGGTCGCGGATGCGGCCCTGCTCGCGGCTTTCGACCGGATCGACGCCGCGCGCGGCGACATCTCGCTCACCTTCTTCGAGTGGAACACGCTGGCGGCGTTCGTCGTGTTCGCGCGCGAGCGCGTGGACGTCGCGGTGCTGGAAGTGGGCATGGGCGGGCGGCTCGATGCGGTCAACCTGATGGATGCCGACGTGGCCGCGGTCGTCACCGTCGGCCTCGACCACTGCGAATGGCTCGGGCCCACGGTCGAGAAGATTGGCGTCGAGAAAGCCGGCATCTTCCGCGCAGGTCGGCCCGCGATCTTCGGCTCACGCGCGATCCCGCAAAGCGTGCAGCGCACGGCTGCCGCGCTCGGCGCCAGGCTGCGCCGGCTGGGCGTCGACTTCGATTTCGTCGAGCGCGCCGACGGCTGGGACTACGTCGGCTTCGGCTCGCGCCGGGGCGAGCTGCCGCTGCCGGCGCTGGCCGGCAGCACGCAGCTGGCCAACGCCGCGACGGCCCTGGCGGTGCTCGAGGCGGCGGAGCCGGCGCTGCTGGTGCCGGACGAGGCCGTGCGCGCGGGGCTCGGCAGCGTGCGGCTGCCGGGACGCTTCCAGGTCGTCGCCGGCGAACCGGAATGCATCCTCGACGTCGCCCACAACCCGGAAGCGGCGCGCGCGCTCGCCGCCAGCCTGGCCGCCCGGCCATGCCGAGGCCGCACGATCGCTGTGTGCGGCATCCTCGGCGACAAGGACATCGACGGGGTGGTGCGCGCGCTGGCCGGGCAGGTCCAGCGCTGGATCGCGGTCGGTCTGGACAGCCCGCGCGCGCTGGCCGCGGCTGAACTCGCGCGCCGCATCGCCGGCGCGGGCGCCGGTCCGCTGGAAAGTGCCGCGTCGGTCGCGGACGGCCTGCGACTGGCGCGCGCGCAGGCGCAGTCCGGCGACCGCGTGCTGGTGTTCGGTTCATTCCTGAGCGTCGGTCCGGCGCTGGCCGAGCTCCAGGCCGCCGCGTAGCAGCAGCGCGCAGGCTACAATCCGCCGGTCATGGATGTCCGCGTGCGTGAACGACTGGTCGGGGCGCTGGTGCTGGTCGCCATTGTCGTCATGCTGGTGCCGGCGGTGCTGACGGGCCCGGAGCGCACGGACGCCGCACAGCCGACCGTCCCGACCCGCAGCGTCGAAGTATTGCTGGAGGATACGGCCGGGCCGGCAGACGACGAGCGCCTGGTCCCGGAGCCTGCCCCGCCGCCGGCGGCGGTGCCGACCGCGAAGGCGGCAGCGCCCGCCGAGGCGGCTCCCAAGGCCGATGCGCCGCCCGACACCGGGGATCCCGCAGCCACCAGTGACCGGCCGCTGCTGCCAGCGGCGTCGGCGTCGCCGGCGCCGGCCTGGGCCGTGCAGCTCGGCGCATTCTCGACCCGCGACAAGGCCGAGCGGCTGGTGGCCGACCTGCGCAAGCGCGGCTACGCGGCCTTCGTGCTCGAGTACCGCGCCAATGGCCAGGTGCTGCACCGCGTGCGCGTCGGGCCCGAGCAGGATCGCGAGCGCGCGGCCGCGATCGCCGACCGGCTGCGCAAGGATGGCTTCCAGCCTGTCGTCGCCCCGCATCCGTGATGGGCTAGAATGCCGGTCGCATCGACGGGAGACACGAACCGATGAGCGGCGCCGATCACCTGTTCGCGATCATCCTGCTGGCATCCGGCGTGCTCGGCTACGTGCGCGGTTTCGTCCGCGAGGCGATCGCGCTGCTGTCGTGGCTGGTCGGCCTGTGGCTCGCCTGGCATTACGCCCACCTCATCTTCCCCTGGCTCGGCGGCGCGCTGGCCGAGCCCGGCGTTCGCGACTGGACCGCCCGCGCCATCCTGCTGTTCCTGGTGCTGCTGGTCGGCGCCGGCATCGGCAGCCTGACGACGTATTACCTGCGCCGCGCGACCGGCCTGGCCGTGACCGACCGGCTGATCGGTGCGCTGTTCGGCCTGCTGCGCGGCGCGGTCGTGATCGGCCTGCTGGTGCTCGCCGGCCGGGCCGTGGATCTCGACCTCGAACCCTGGTGGGACAGGACCCGCTCGATGCCGGTCGCGGAGGCGATCGGCAACTGGCTCGAGCGTTACGCCGAGCCCGCGGCCGCCGAACTGTACGACCGCGCCGTGCAAAGCCCCGGCAGCTGACCCGATGTGCGGCATCGTCGGCATCGTCGGGACCTCGCCGGTCAACCAGCGCATCTACGACGCCCTGACGGTCCTGCAGCACCGCGGCCAGGACGCCGCGGGCATCATGACGATGGACGCCCATGCGCTGTTCGTGCGCAAGGACACCGGGCTGGTCCGCGACGTTTTCAGCGAGCGCGACATGCGCCAGCTCGCCGGCAATGCGGGCATCGGCCACGTGCGCTACCCGACCGCCGGCTGCGACAACGCCGACGAGGCGCAGCCGTTCTACGTCAATGCGCCGTTCGGCATCGGCCTCGGCCACAACGGCAACCTGACCAACGCCGAGGAGCTCACGCGAACGATGACCGACGAGGACCGGCGGCACCTGAACACGCGCTCCGATTCCGAGGTCCTGCTCAATGTCTTCGCCAGCGAGCTGCAGCGCTCGACGGCGGCGCGACCGGCGGCTGCGGACGTGTTCCGCGCGCTCGAGTCGGTGTTCCGGCGCTGCCGGGGCGGGTTCGCGGTGGTGGCGATGGTGGTGGGCCACGGCGTCGTCGGCTTCCGCGACCCGCACGGGATCCGGCCGCTCGCGCTCGGCCGGCGCGACACGCCGCGCGGCCCCGAGTGGATGCTGGCGTCCGAAAGCGTCGCCTTCGACATGCTGGGCTTCAGCCTGGTACGCGATGTGCGGCCGGGGGAGGCGATCTACATCGACGTGCAGGGCCGGATGCATGCCGCGCAGTGCGCGCCGGCGCAGGCGCACACGCCCTGCATCTTCGAGTACGTGTACTTCGCCCGCCCGGACTCGATCATCGACAACATCTCCGTGCACAAGGCGCGCATGCGCATGGGCGAGCGACTGGCGGACCGCATCCGCCGGCTCCGGCCCGACCACGACATCGACGTCGTCATCCCGATTCCCGACACGAGCCGCACCAGCGCCCTGCAGCTGGCGCTGGCGCTCGGCATCAAGTACCGCGAGGGGTTCGTCAAGAACCGCTACATCGGCCGCACGTTCATCATGCCGGGCCAGGAGATGCGCCAGAAGTCCGTGCGCGGCAAGCTGAATGCAATCGACCTCGAGTTCCGCGGCCGCAACGTGCTGCTCGTGGACGACTCGATCGTGCGCGGCACGACCTCTGCCCAGATCATCGAGCTGGCGCGGGAGGCAGGCGCGCGCAAGGTCTACTTCGCGTCCGCCGCGCCGCCGGTGCGGCACCCGAACGTCTATGGCATCGACATGCCGGTTGCCGCGGAGCTGGTGGCGAACGGGCGCAGCGAGGACGACGTCGCCGCGCTGATCGGCGCCGACTGGCTGGTTTACCAGGACCTCGACGACCTGGTCGCTGCCTGCCGGCACGATGACGCGCACATCACCGGATTCGACACGTCCTGCTTCTCCGGCCACTACGTGACCGCGGACGTCACCGCGCAGTTCCTCGCGCGGCTGGAGCACGAGCGCTCCGACGGCGCGCGCGCCCAGCGCATGCTGGACCTGGCGGGCGGGCGCGCCGCCCGCGCCGTCTGACCCGCGACGATGGCCGCGGCGGAGCGCGATCCGCGCCGCGCAGTGCTGCTGCAGCTGTTCCGTGCCGCGCTAGCCGCAGTGGATGGGCGCCGGCGCGTGCGCGCGGCGCTCGCCGGCCTGCCGGTCACGGCGCCCGTTGCGGCCGTCGCGGTCGGCAAGGCGGCGGCCTCGATGATGCTGGGCGCGATCGATGCGCTGGGCCCGCGGCTGGAACGTGGCCTGGTGGTGGCGCCGGATGGCGTCGACACGGGCGCGCTGGCGATGCGCCCCGGCCTGCGCTGCCTCGCCGCCGGCCATCCGCAGCCGGACGAGCGCAGCATCGAGGCAGGGCAGGCGCTGCTCGAATTCGCGGCGGCCACGGCTGCGGGCAGCCACGTGTTGCTGCTCGTGTCCGGCGGCGCCTCGGCGCTGGTCGAAGTCCCGCTGCCGGGCGTGACGCTCGCGCAGCTGCAGCAGCTTTACCGGGATGCGACGAGCGCGGGGCTCGACATCGAATCGCTCAATGCCCGCCGCCAGGCCTTGTCCGCGATCAAGGGCGGCCGGCTGACGGCGCGGTTTCGCGGCTGTGCGCTCGACGGGCTGATGATCTCCGACGTGGCGCGCGACGATCCGGCGGTAGTCGCTTCGGGCCTGCTGGCCGGCGACGAGTGCCGGGTGACGACCGTGGGCTGCCTCGATGACGCGCTCACGGCGATCGGGCGCGCGGCGGAGCAGCAGGGCCTGTCATGGCGGCGCGCGCCGGAGCGCCTCGCGGGCGATGCGGAAGCCGCGGCGCGCCGCATCTGCCACGAGCTCGCGCTCGGCCCGCCGGGACTGCTGGTCTGCGGCGGCGAGACGGTGGTGCGGCTGCCGGAGCGCCCGGGGCGCGGCGGGCGCTGCCAGCATTTCGCAGTCGCCGCTGCGCGCTGCATCGCGGGTCACGGGGATTACATGGTGCTGGCGGCCGGCACCGACGGCCGCGACGGCAACAGCGAGGACGCAGGCGCCATCGTGGACGGCGACACGGTGGAGCGCGCGGGCGATGCCGGCCTCGATCCGGATGCCGCACTGGCCGCTGCCGACAGCGGCTCGTTGCTCGAGGCGACCGGCGACCTCATCTACACGGGCGATACGGGCACCAACGTCGGCGACGTCGTGCTCGCGCTGCGCCTGCCGCCGGCCGCGCAGCCGCCCGTGTAGAATGGCCGGATGAGCGTCCGGGTTCTGATCATCGACGACCAGAACGACTTCCGGCGGCTGCTGGCCCACCACATATCCACCGGCTTCGATTCGCCGGCGATCGCCGAGTACGATCCCGTGGCGCGCGGCCGCCTGCCGCCGGATTTCTCGGGCAGCGCCTACGACGCGGTGCTGCTGGGCGACACGCCCGGCGACGAGGACGGCCTGTCATGGCTGCGTGACCTCAGCCGCCGCAACAACTTCCCGCCCGTCATCTACCTGCTGTCGGACCCGACTGCCGAGGCGGAGGAGGCCGCGGTCGCCGCCGGCGCCCGCGCCACGCTGTCGGGGCGCAAGATCGATCATGTCGGCCTGATCGACGCCCTGCGCGCTGCGCAGGCGCGCAGCGGCCAGTCGCCGCGGCCCCCGGCGCGGGTCGAGGAATCGTCGCGCGCCACGCGCTTCGGCGAGGTGTCGATCCGCGGCTATCGTTACGTCAGCCAGCTGGCCGACAACCAGGTGTCGAGCGTCTATCTCGCCGAGAGCGAGCGCAGCGGCCGGCAGGTCGCGCTCAAGCTGCTGCACCAGCCCCCGGAGGACGGCGGCGGGGCCAAGACCTTCGACCGCTTCCTGCGCGAGTACCAGATCGCCGCCGACATCGAGCACCCGTACGTCGCCCGGGTCCACGACTTCGGCGTCGCCGACGACCACGCCTTCATCGCCATGGAGTACTTCCCGCTCGGCGACCTGCGCGGCCGCATCAAGAGCGGCATCGAGCCGCTGCGCGCCCTGACCTTCCTGCGGCAGATGGCCGAGGCGCTGACGGTCCTGCACGGCGCCGGCGTGCTGCACCGCGACCTGAAGCCGGGCAACGTCATGCTGCGCGACGAGTCGTCGGTCGCGCTGATCGACTACGGCCTGTCCAAGCACATCGAGCTCGAGGGCTCGATCACCAATTGCGGCGAGATCTTCGGCACGCCATACTACATGAGCCCCGAGCAGGGCCACGGCCGGGAAACCGACGCGCGCAGCGACATTTACAGCCTGGGCGTGATCTTCTTCGAGATGCTGATGCGGCGGAAGCCCTATGTCGCTGGCACGCCGATGCAGATCATCTACAAGCACGCGCACTCGCCGTTGCCGGAGCTGCGCGCGGAACTGAAGCGCTTCGAGGGCCTGCTCTACAACTGCATCGCCAAGGACCCGCAGCGCCGCTACGGCAGCGCCGAGCAGCTGCTCGACGCTGCGCGCGAGCTCGAGCGCGACGAGATGGAGCGCTGATCAGGCCGGGCAGGGCAGCAGGCGCCAGCCGGCGTCGTCCCACTGCAGCACGCTTGCGGTCGAGTGCCAGTCGCCCAGCACGACGCGCGTGCGATCGACGCCGCCCGACGCGAAGGGATGGATGCCGGGCCGGTGCGTGTGCCCATGGATCAGCAGCTCGGCGCCGGCCGCCTGCATCAACGCCTCGACGGCCGGCTGGCTGACGTCGGTGATGTACTCCGATGCCGTCGCCAGGTGCGCGCGGCTGCCGGCGCGTGCTTCGGTCGCCAGCCGGCGCCGGCTCTCCAGCGGCAGGCGCTCGAATCCCCGGCGCACGCTCTCGTCCCGCACCAGCGCGCGCAGCCGCTGGTAGGCGCGGTCATCCACGCACAGGCCGTCGCCGTGCGACAGCAGGACGCTGCGGCCGTCAATCTCGACCGTCGCCGGGTCGTCGAGCAGCTGCGCCCCGGTCTGCCTGCAGAACCGCTCGCCGAGCAGGAAGTCGCGGTTGCCGCGCATCACGTAGACGAGGGTGCCGCTGCCGGCGACAGCCGCCAGCGCGGCGGTCACCGCGCGATGCGCGGGCTCCGGGTCGTCGTCGCCGAGCCAGGCCTCGAACAGGTCGCCCAGCAGGAACAGCGAGTGGGCGCCGCGCACCGGCCCGGCGAGGAATCGCAGGAAGCGTTCGGCGATTCCGGGAGCGGCGGGGTCGAGGTGCAGGTCGGAGGCGAACCAGCGGTTCACCGAACGCCGTCCGCCGGCTTTTCTTCGGTCCCGGCCGGGGCCGCCGGCGCCGGCGCGCCCGGCTCGGAGCCGAGCACCCAGGCGCGGCGGATCGCAGGGCGCGCCGCCGGCACGTCCGAGCCGAAGCCGGGCACGGTCTCGGTCGGCAGGTGGGCGATGCGGTCGATCGTGTCCATGCCTTCGACCACCCGCCCGAATACCGCGAAACCCCAGCGGGTCGGCAGCGGATCGAGCCCGGCGTTGTCCACCAGGTTGACGTAGAACTGCGCGGAGCCCGAGTGCGGGCTGTCGTCGCGGGCGAGCCCGACGGTACCGCGGCGATTCGACAGGCCATTGCCGCTCTCGTTCGGCACCGGCGCGCGCGGCGTGCGCAGCGCCAGGTTCTGGTCGTAGCCGCCGCCCTGTACGACGAAATTGAGGATCACGCGGTGGAACACGGTGCCGTCATAGGCGCCGTCGCGCACGTAGCGCAGGAAGTTCTCCGAGGTCAGCGGCGCCCGGACCGTGTCGAGCTCGACCACGAAGTCGCCGTGGGTCGTCTCGATGCGCACCCGCGGCGTCAGCGACGACGATGCCTGGCCGGCGGCGGCCAGCGGCAGCAGGGACAGCAGCAATGCGATCGGCAGGCGCGGCATCGAAGGCTCCTGCCGGCATCTTAACGCACCGGGCGCGTGAGCGGCCCGGTCCGATCCCTTAGACTGTGCTGCCGTGAGTCCCGCGATCGTCACCCGGTTTGCGCCGAGCCCGACCGGCGCATTGCATCCAGGCAATGCGCGCACGGCGCTGTTCAGTTTCCTGCTGGCGCGCAGCCGGGGCGGGCGCTTCGTCCTGCGCGTCGAGGACACGGATCGCGCGCGCGGCAGCGAGGACTTCGTCGCCGCGCAGGTCGCCGACCTCGCCTGGCTCGGCATCGGCTGGGACGCCGGCCCGGACCGCGAGGACGATCGCGGGCCGTACCGCCAGTCCGCGCGCGGCGCGCTCTATGACGCCCGATTCCGGCACCTGGAAGAGCAGGATGCCGTCTATCCTTGTTTCTGCACGCCGGCGGAACTCGACATGGCGCGCAAGGCGCAGGTCGCGGCCGGCCAGCCGCCGCGCTACCCGGGCACCTGCCGCGGGCTCGACGCCGCGGGGCGCAAGGCGCGGCAGGCCGCCGGCCGGCAGCCGGCGCTGCGATTCGCCGTGCCGGCGTCTGGCACCGTGGCATTCGACGACCTGGTGCGCGGGCCGCAGGCCATCGACGCGGCGACGCTCGGCGATTTCGTCGTGCGCCGTGCGGACGGCGCACCCGTTTTTTTCTTCTGCAATGCGGTGGACGACGCCTTGATGGGCGTGACCCATGTGCTG
Source organism: uncultured Steroidobacteraceae bacterium (assembly GCA_964468395.1). GTDB lineage: Bacteria > Pseudomonadota > Gammaproteobacteria > Steroidobacterales > Steroidobacteraceae > SCUD01. The sequence continues at coordinate 5,455 of CAYXUJ010000012.1, read as the reverse complement.
CGCGGCGACGACCACCTGAGCAATACGCCGCGCCAGCTGCTGCTGCTGGGCGCGCTCGGCCTGGCGCCGCCGCGCTACGGCCACCTGCCGCTGCTGCTCGATGCGGGCGGCACGCCGCAGTCGAAACGTCGCGGCAGCATCACGATCGCGGAGCTCCGCGCACAAGGCTACCTGGCCGCGGCCGTCGCCAACTACCTGCTGCGGCTCGGCCACCATGGGGCGCCCGACGGTTGGGTCGAACCGGACACGCTGGCGGATCACTTCCACGCCGATCGCCTCGGCCGGGCGCCGGCGCACTACGACCCGGTGCAGCTCGACCACTGGCAGCGCGAGGCCGTGCGCCGGCTGTCGCCGGAGCAGGCCGCCGAGTGGCTGGACGCCGAGTTCCCGGGCGACTGGCCGCCTGCGCGGCGCGCCGAAATGGCGGCGCTGCTGCAGGGCAACCTGCTGCTGCCGCGCGACGCGCGCGACTGGCTGGCGGTGCTCGGCGGCGAGCTGGAGCCGCTTCCGCCGGGCGAGCGGCGCGTGATCGCCGAGGCCGGGCCCGAGTTCTTCAGCTCGGCGCTGTCGGCCTATGCGGAATCCGGCGCCGACCTGCCGCGTCTCGCGCGCCAGCTGAAGTCGCGCACCGGGCGCAAGGGCGCGGCGCTGTACATGCCGCTGCGCATCGCCCTGACCGGGCGACACGACGGGCCCGAACTCGCGGCGCTGCTGCCGGCCATTCCCGCGGCGCTGGTGCGCGCGCGGCTCGAGGACGCGGCGCGCATGCGCCAGGACTGAACGGCCATGCTGCAGATCCACAATTCGATGACCGGCCGCAAGGAGCCGTTCCAGCCGATCGATCCGCCGAACGTGCGGATGTACGTCTGCGGCATGACCGTGTACGACCACATCCACGTCGGCCACGCCCGCTCGCAGATCGCCTTCGACGTCGTGCGGCGCTGGCTGCGGGCCAGCGGCTACCGCGTGACCTACGTGCGCAACATCACCGACATTGACGACAAGATCATCGAGCGCGCGCGCGAGCGCGGCGAAGCGTTCGAGGCGCTGACGGCACGCTATATCGAGGCGATGGACGAGGACCTCGCGGCGCTCGGCGTCGAGAAGCCGGATCATGAACCGCGCGCGACCGCCTACATCCGCGAGATCGTGCGCATGATCGAGCGCCTGCTGG
>CAYXUJ010000012.1:0-4181 GCA_964468395.1 uncultured Steroidobacteraceae bacterium | reverse complement strand
CCTCCCACTACCGCGGGCCGGTCAACTACGCCGAGGACAACCTGCGCCAGGCCGACGCCGCGCTGCAGCGCCTGTACCTCGCCCTGCGCGGCGTGGCCGGCAGCGAAGGGGACGCACCCCTTCGAAAGGGTGCGTCCCCTTACGCCAAGGGCGCGTCGAAGCGCTTTGCCGAGGCGATGGACGACGACTTCAACACGCCAGAGGCGCTGGCGGCGCTGCAGTCCGCCGCGCGCGAGCTCAATGTCGCGAAATCCGCCGGCGACACGGCGGGCGCCGCGGCGCTCGCCGCCGAGCTGCGCCGCCTGGGCGGCATCCTGGGCGTGCTGACGCGCGACCCGGAGAAGTGGCTCGGATCCCGGTCGGAGCTGACCGCCGGCGAGGGCGCCGAGACCGCGGCGCTCGATGCGGCCGAGATCGACCGGCTGGTGCAGGCGAGGATCGCCGCGCGCCAAGGGCGCGACTACAAGGAGTCCGACCGGATCCGCGACGAGCTCGCGGCGCGCGGCGTGGTGCTCGAGGACGGGCCCGCGGGCACGACCTGGCGGCGGAAGTAGCCGGTCAGGCCGGCGACTGGCGCCGCGCCGCGGCGTCGAGCGTGTTCTTCATCAGCGTCGCGACGGTCATCGGGCCGACGCCGCCCGGCACGGGCGTGATGTGGCCGGCGCGCTCCCGCGCCGCGGCGAACTGCACGTCGCCGACCAGGCGCCCGTCGTCCGTGCGGTTGATGCCGACGTCGACGACCACGGCGCCCGGCCGGATCCAGGCGCCCGGCACGAATTCCGGACGGCCGATCGCGGCGACCAGGATGTCGGCGCGCCCCACGTGCCCGGGCAGGTCGCGCGTACGGCTGTGGCAGACGGTGACGGTCGCCCCGCGCATCAGGAGCTCCAGCGCCATCGGCCGGCCGACGATGTTGCTGCGGCCGATGATGACCGCCTCGCGGCCTTCCACGGCCAGGCCGCCCTGTTCCAGCATCAGGATCACGCCGTAGGGCGTGCAGGGGCGGAGCAGGGGCGTGCCCTGCGCCAGGCGGCCGATGTTGTACGGATGAAAGCCGTCCACGTCCTTGGCCGGGTCGATGCGCTCGATCACGGTCTCGGCGCGGATCTGCGGCGGCAACGGCAGTTGCACCAGGATGCCGTCGATCGCCGGATCGGCATTCAGCCGGTCGATCAGCGCCAGCAGCTCCTGCTCGCTGGTCGACTGCGGCAGGTCGTGGGCCACCGATTCGATGCCGGTCTCGCCGCAGGCCCGGCGCTTGTTGCGCACGTAGACCGCGGACGCGGCGACGTCGCCGACCATGACCACCGCGAGCCCAGGGCGCCGCAGTCCGCGCGCCGCGAGCGCATCCGTGCCGGCGCGCACCTCGCGCTTCAGCCGTTCCGCGATCGCCTTGCCGTCGATGAGTGCTGCCGTCATGAATTCATTTTCGCATGCACGCGGCGCCGGATCAGCAAAGAAAAGGGGCGCCAAAGCGCCCCTTCCCCGTCCGTCGCCGGCGTGCGGCTAGAACGAGTAGGTCGTCTTCAGGCTCCAGAACCGGCCACGCGGGTTATGCGTGCTCGACACGTAGCCATAGACGTCCGAGTCGCCGTCGCCGATTGCCACCGGCACCTTCTCGTCGAAGGCATTGTCCACGGTCAGGGCGATCTTCGTGTTCCTCAGCCCCTGGTACGTGAACTGCAGGTTCACGGTCGTGAAGGACGAAACGGTCCGCACCGGCGCCAGCGCATCCGGCGACAGGTTACGCCAGTCGTTGAATGAGCCGATGTAGTTCAGCCGCGAGTGGATGCCCCAGTCGCCGAACTGCCAGTCGCTGGTCAGCGCCAGGCGGTCCTCCGGGTACTCGTACTCGCCGGCGAACTCCTGCGTCTCGAACGCGAGGCCGCTGCTGTCCAGCACGACCTTGTCGAACTCGAGCAGGTGGGTGTAGTCGAGGCCGAGGGTCACGCTGCCGGTGCCCACCTGCCGGGAGTACGTGGCCGCCAGGTCGATGCCCTTCGTGGTCTGCTTGCCGATATTGACGAAGCCGCTGTTGATGTGCGACAGCGGGCCCAGCGTGTCGCCCGGAAGCGGCGCGCCGCGCACGCAAATCGTGCTGGCCTGGTTGTTGCACTCGGCGGTGTAAATGAAGATCCGGGGCACCTCGTCGATCTTGTTGTCCTGCTCGATGTCCCAGTAGTCGAGCGACAGGCTGAGTGCGTCAAGCGGCTGGAACACGACGCCCAGGTTCAGCGTTTCCGACTCCTCCGGGTTCAGGTCAGGATTGCCCGAGAAGATGATCGTGAAATCGGTGTTCGCGCAGTACGCCGGGTTGTCGGCACAGCCGTAGGTGTCCTGGAAGAACTCGGATTCCTGCGACGGCCCGAGGCCGACCTGCGCCAGCGACGGCGCGCGGAAGCCCTGGCCCCAGGAAGCGCGCAGCGCCACCTGTTCCGTCGGCGCCCAGCGCAGCGCCACTTTCGGGTTGGTCGTCGAGCCGAAGTCGTTGTAGTCGTCATGACGGCCGGCAACCTGCAGCTCGAGCGACTCCGCCAGCGGGATCGAGAACTCGAGGAAGGCCGACCAGTTGTTGCGGTCCGCCTCAGCCGATACCGCCTCGGTGCCGAAGATCAGTCCGCGCTGGAACTGGTCGTCCGGCACGTCGGACACGCTCTCTTCGCGGTACTCGACGCCCGCCGCCATCATGACCGGACCGCTCGCCATGTCGAAAACCGGGCCGGTCATCGACGCGTCGAATGTGGTCAGTTCTGACTCGCCCTGGCGCACCAGGCTGGTGGTGATCTGGTCGATCACATCCTGCGGGTTGAAGGTGCCGCCGAACGGGTTATAGGCGCCGGAGTCGAGCTGCTGCTGCAGGAAGTCGGTACGCACCCAGCCCTGGTTGCGGTTGCCGCTCTGGGTCGATTCGCTGCGCGCGCGCTGCATCGCCACTTCCCAGTCCCAGTTGTTGGTCAGGGAACCGCGCAGGCCGATGACTCCACGCAGGTTGTCGGTGTCGATGCTCCACTGCCGGGCGCCGGCGTCCACCGTGCGGAAGCGGCTGATGCCCACGGCGTTGCCGCCAAACGGGTCGTCGGGGTGGTCATTGAGCGTCAGGCCGGCCGTCTCGTCGAGCGGCGTCGGCGCGCCCTGGGCGATCGAGCGGTTGTGCTGAACCGAGATCTCGGTAAACACCTCGACGCCGGCACCGATGCCCTTGTAGCCCTGGACCAGCAGGCCGGTCCGCTCCGACTCAGGGATGAGCAGGTTCCACGGACCGTAGTCATACAGGCAGGTCTGTCCGGCGATGCGATCCGCCGGGCACGCCGGGTCGCGGGTGATGGGCGTGCCACCTTCGCCGTCATCGACGAAGAACCGGCCCGGGAAGCCGCGCGACGAGCGGTAGTCCGCGCCGCCGTGCGCCGAGTTGTTCGCCGAACCCAGACGACCGCGCTCCGCGTTTCCGAGCGTGTCGTTCTTGAAATAGTCGAAGATGACGGTGATGTTCGATTCATCGCCGCTCGTGCCCCAGATCAGCGAGGCATAGGTCTCCGGCGCGCTGCCTTTCGTGACGTCGCCGTAGCCGGCCGACACTTCGAGACCCTCGAAGTCCTTGCGCATCACGATGTTGATCACGCCCGCGACCGCATCGGATCCGTACACGGCGGAGGCGCCGTCCTTCAGCACTTCGATGCGCTCGATCGCCGAAGTCGGGATCGTGTTGATGTCGACGAAGTTGGTCGTCACGCTCTCGGCAAAGGAGCTGATCGCGACGCGCCGGCCGTTGACCAGCACCAGCGTGGCGTCGGCGCCGAGGCCGCGCAGGCTGATCGATGCGGCGCCGTTCGCCGACGAGTCCTGATTGTTGCCGCGGGTCGAGAATGCGCCGTTGCCGTTGACCGGGAGTTTCTCCAGCAGCTGCTGGAGATTGTGATAGCCGGAATTCTCGATGGCGGCGCGATCGACGGTCAGGACCGGCGACGGACCCTCGAAGTCGGCGCTGCGGCCGATGCGCGAGCCGACGACGTAGATGGTCTCGTCGTCCTGGGCAGTGGCAAGCGGCGCTGCAAACGCGGCCGACAAGCCGGCGACACTTCCGATCGCAAGCCGGATGGCCTTGGCGAGCGGTGAACGGGTATTCATGGAACAATCCCCTGTTGGTTCGGATACAACAGCCGCAAGGCGGCCGCGACGCTTGA
>CAYXUJ010000011.1:0-40271 GCA_964468395.1 uncultured Steroidobacteraceae bacterium | reverse complement strand
GCCTTTCCGTGTTCGCCGGCGTCGGCGAGCGCACCCGCGAGGGCAACGACTTCTATCACGAGATGATGGAGTCGGGCGTCATCGACAAGAAGGACCTGACCAACTCCAAGGTCGCGATGGTGTACGGCCAGATGAACGAGCCGCCGGGCTGCCGCCTGCGCGTCGGCCTCACCGGCCTCACCATGGCGGAGTACTTCCGCGACGAGAAGCAGGCCGGCGGCAAGGGCCGCGACGTGCTGCTGTTCATCGACAACATCTACCGCTACACGCTGGCCGGCACCGAAGTGTCGGCGCTGCTCGGGCGCATGCCGTCCGCGGTGGGCTACCAGCCGACGCTGGCGGAGGAGATGGGCGTGCTGCAGGAGCGCATCACCTCGACCAAGACCGGCTCGATCACCTCCGTGCAGGCGATCTACGTGCCCGCGGACGACCTGACCGACCCGTCGCCGGCGACCACCTTCGCGCACCTGGACGCGACCGTCGTGCTGTCGCGCCAGATCGCCTCGCTCGGCATCTACCCGGCGGTGGACCCGCTCGACTCGACCAGCCGCCAGCTCGACCCGCTGGTGATCGGCGAGGAGCACTACAACACCGCGCGCGGCGTGCAGGCGATCCTGCAGCGCTACAAGGAACTGCAGGACATCATCGCCATCCTCGGCATGGACGAGCTGTCGGAAGAGGACAAGCTCACCGTGCATCGGGCGCGCAAGATCCAGCGCTTCCTGTCGCAGCCCTTCCACGTCGCCGAAGTGTTCACCGGCAGCCCGGGCAAGTACGTGTCGCTCAAGGACACCATCCGCGGCTTCAAGGCCATCATCGCCGGCGAGTACGACGCGCTGCCCGAGCAGGCGTTCTACATGGTGGGCGGCATCGAGGAAGCGGTCGCCAAGGCGAAGACGCTCACCTGAGGCATTCGATGGCGCACACCATTCACATCGACATCGTCAGCGCCGAGGGTGCGATCCACTCCGGCGACGCGACGATGGTCTTCGCCCCGGCCACGCAGGGCGAGATCGGCATCGCCCCGCGGCACGCGCCCCTGCTGACGACGCTGAAGCCCGGCGAAGTCCGCGTCCAGACCGAGAGCGGCGAGGAGCTGCTGTTCTGGGTGGGCGGCGGCGCGCTCGAAGTGCAGCCGCACAAGATCACCGTGCTCGCCGACACGGCTGCCCGCGCCAAGGACCTGGACGAGGCCGCGGCGCTCGCCGCCAAGCAGCGCGCCGAAGAGGCGCTGCGCGACAAGGTCGGGGCGATGGAGATCGCGGAGGCCCAGGCGGAACTCGCGCGGGCCGCCGCGCAGCTGCGCGCGATCGAGAAGCTCCGGCAGCTGCGCAAGGGCGGCTAGGCTTCAGGTCCGGCCGGCGGCATCCAGCCGGCGCTTCACCACGCGAAACGCGTCGTAGATTTTCCTCCGCTCGTACGGGGTCAGGACCGCCATGAACGGCGTCGCCTGCCGCAGCTGCATCCCGCGCTCGCTCTGCTCCGTCATCACTGACGCGATCGCCGGCCAGGGCAGGTCGAGGATGGCGCCCCAGCAGCGCTTCCAGTCGCCCGCTGCGCCGCTGCCGCGCTCGCGCCAGCGCTCGATGGTCTGGCGCGCGATGTCGAGCAAGGCCGGATCGCGGTCGATCTTGAGCGCCGCGGCGACGTGGACCGCGAGGCTGCGAGCCTCGAGCAGCCGAAGGTCGAGCGGCGGCAGTTGCGCGTGGCGCTTTCGCGGCACCCAGCTGACGACGGCCTTCAATCCCCGGATGTGGCGACGTTCGCGCATCCGCCGCATGCGCTCGGCCGGGCTCAGGCTTAGCAGCTTGCGGCGCCGCACGCGGCGGCCGGGCCGTTTCAGCATGGTGTGTCGTAACGCGTTACGTTTTAACGGGCTGCGCAAGAGATACCGGCGCCGCAGGCAGCGCGCCAGTCCCAAATCGCCCGGGTAGCGCTCAATTCGAAGCGGTCGCCAGCCTCGCCCCGGGGACCTGATCGATCGCTGCGACGCTGCCGCCGCCGTGACTGTCCGGCACGCCGAAACGCTCCAGCACGCGCCGGAACCGCGGATGTCCGCGTAGCGGGTCCCACACCTGGTCCACGCTCGGCAGGTAGTAGCCGAACAGCTTTTCGTCGACCGCGAGCTCCAGCCAGTCCAGCGCCCGTTCGACGTTGCCAAGCCCCACGTGCGCCTTGGCGAGCGTGAACGCGGGATAGAACCCCGCCTTTCGGCGGTTCTCGAACTCGCGGATCATGGCCTCCGCTTCGGCGCGCCGCCCGGCCCGCGCGAGGCCGTATGCGAGCGAGGCCATCGAAAACGGCGTGGCGCCGATGTCCCGGTTCGCGCGCTCGAATTCCGTGACGGCCTCGGCGAAGCGGTTCATCACCACATACGCATGCGCGAGCTGGTGACGCGCGATCCCGTAACCCGGATCGATCTCGAGCGCCTCCCGGTAGACGGGGATCGCCTCTTCAGGGCGTCCGCTGTACAGCAGCACGTTGCCGCGACTCACCTGCGGGACCAGCCAGCCCGGGTCGCGTTCTTCCGCTGCGCGGGCGGATGCCAGCGCCTCGTCGAACCGGCGCATGTCGATCAGGTACTCGGCGTACCAGTTGCGCGTGCCCGCTTCGTTCGGCGCCGCGGCGATGGCCGCGTGGAACTGCTGCTCGGCGGCCGCGTGATCGAAGTCATACCAGTGAGTGGCGGCGGCAAGGGACCGGCGGGCGAAGGCCGAGCGCGGATCGAGCGCGAGGGCCTTCAGTGCGTGAACTTTCGCGAGGGGATAGGTCTCCGCCGCCGGGAGGTCGCCGTACAGGGCGTAAGCAATGTAGATCGCCGACAGCGTCGAGTGTGCCGCGGCGAAATCCGGGTCGAGCTCCACCGCCTTGTGCAGCTCATCGACAGAGTGCTCGATCGGCGAACGGCTGGGGCTGCCCAGGGGGCCGACGGCCCGCAGGTAGTGACGTACCGCTTCGGGGTTCTTCGACAACCGTACGGTCGTGTCGAAAAGAGGCAGCGGGTGGTCGGCGCCGTGACGATGCCGCGCAGCTTCCTCCCACAGGGTCCGCGCCATCTGTTCCTGGAGCCGGCCTAGCTCGCCGTAAGTCGTCGCGAACGACGACCCCCAGACCTGCGAGTTCGCCGCAACGTCCACCATGGCCAGGCGGATCGTCATGTCGTCGCCGCGCGCCTCCACGTGGCCCGCGACGACCATGTCCACGCCCATGCGCTCGCCCGTCGCGGCCGGCTCTTCGTCCTCGCGATGGTTGCGCATCGACGAGGCGAACGGACGCACGCGCAGCTCGGGCGCGCGCGCGAGCTGGTTGACCAGCGACTGGGCGACGGCACCGCCCAGGTGCTCCGTCTCGGCATCGGAGGAATCGACCGTGAAGGGCAGCACAGCCAGCGTCGCAACGCCGGCGGCGGGCTTGTCCGGCGCCGGCCGCCACAGGTAAGCCGCGACGATCGCGACGCCGGCGACGAGCAGGCCGGCGAAGGCCAGGCGCAAACCGCGGCTGCGGCCGCGCGGCTCATCCGCCTCGCCGTTCAGCGCGTCGGCACTGCGCGCCGCGCGCCAGGCATCGAGCTCGCTCTTGAAGGCATAGACCGAGCTGCGGTCATGGTGGGAGAGCCGGTGAACGGGGAGGCCTTCGTGCTGTTCCCAGCGGCGCGCGGTTCTCTCGGTACGCCGCAAGTGGGAGGCGATCGCCTTCCACGATTCCAGCCGGTCCTGCGGATCGTTCGACGACATGACTGCCGCCCCCCGCGCCGATTATAGCCAGCGGACATTAGCGGACAGGGCGCCGGTGTCCGGTGGCGTCGGTTGCCGCGCGGCCTGCGCGCCGACGAGAGTGTCCGCGGGCCGGGGAAGACCCGATTTAACAGTATCTCCAGGGAGCAAAAAGTCGATGAAAAACAATACTCAGGGCAGCAATCGGCGCGGCGCGCGGTTTGCCGGTGCCTGCGTTCTCGCAGCGGCATTGATGGCCAGCGGCAGCGCCGCCCTGGCCAACGGCGACCGGGCCGTGTTCGTCTCCGGCAACAGCACGTATTCCGACTGCGGAATCGAAGGATCCGATCTCGCGCTGCAGATGACCGGCGACCTGGAGGGATGCTGGAGCGTCTTCGTCGAGGGCTTCACCTGCAAGGAGCTGGCCGATTTCGACCTGTATTCCGAGCGCGGCCGGGAAGTCTTCATCGGGACGATGAACGGCAAACAGGGCAAATTCAGGACGAGCTACACGCTCGAAGGCGCCTATGCCAAGGGTTTCTGCCAGTCATTCGACTTCAGCCAGCAGCTGGCCGGGGGTTGCAGCCACCGGGTGTTCGGCAGAAGCGGCGTGTTCAGGGAAGCCGAAGGCCTGATCGAGTTCCTCGATGTGGTCGCAGGCGTGACCTACGATCCTTCGAGCGGGGCATTCGGGCCCGGCACCGGCGCGAGCAATTTCCTCTACTTCGGCCGCATCGAGCTCGACTAGTCGAGCGAGGCCGTCGCCAGGCAATGAGCGGGGCCCTGCTTCGGCAGGGCCTCGTTCAATTTGGCTCCGCGCATGCGGCTTCGACGCGCGATCGATCCTGGGTGCTGCCGCGGCGGGCGGCAGGCTCTTTTCGCAGGGTTAATTCGTAACGCGTTACGTTTTAACGGGCTGCGCAAGACGACCCTCGCGCTCCCGCGTCACTTCTCGACGATGTCGCCCCGCATCGGGCCGAGCACCGCGAGCAGTTCGTTCTTTTCCTGCTCGGGCACCGAGAACTTGTCGAGCGCCTTGACGAGGTCCTCGACCAGCGCGTCGAAAGCAGGCCCGTCGATACCCATGCCGGCGTGCGTGGTCTTCATGTCGCGCCCGGTGTAGACCTGCGGTCCGCCGCTTGCCTGGCCGATCTGGTTGACCAGGTGACCCTTCAGCCGGTCGAGGTCGGCGTTCGCGAACCACTTGTTGATGCGGGCATCCGCGCCGACGATGGCGACGAATTCGTCCACGACGGCCTTGATCGCGGCTTCGCCGCCGAGTCGCTCATAGAGGGATTCTGGAGCCTCTACGACTGCCGATTCGGCTACAGGCGCGTTCGCCTCCGGGGCGGGCGCCGCCTCTTCCTTTCTGGCGCAACCGAAGATGACGGACGCCGATGCTGCCAGCAGCACGGGCATGAGTAACTTGCTCACTTTCTGCTCCCTTCTGCGAGTAAAGACGGGCGCGCCATCATAGCACCGGGTGCCGGGGGGCCAGGCAACGCTGCGCGTCACGCGGCCGCCAGCCGCCCGCGCAGCCACTCGTGAAACTCGTGCAGGGCCTCTTCCTGCGGCATCAGCACGCCCGCGTGGTGCGCGCGCGAGCGCAGCCCCTGCTGGTTGAGCTCGCAGGCGCGCCCGTCCTGGGCGACGACCAGCCGGCCCAGCTGAACCATCTTCTCGAGATCGCCGGCATGCCGCTCGGCGACGCCCGGCGGCAGCAGCCAGTCCACGGTCAGCACGACCTGTTCCGGCCCGCGCGGCGAAATGCGCACCGTGCGCACGTAATCCGGGTGCGCGACGATGAAGAAACTTGCCGTGAACGAGGCGAACACGACGCCGAGCGCGCGGTCGGCGTCGCTCGGTCCCTCGATCAGGGGCAGCTTCGACTGGCCGTCCAACGTCCAGGTGACGAAGCCCGGCGCGACGCGCGCGCGCGGATCGGCGGCATCGCCGTGCGGCGCACCGGCGCGGCTGTCGGCGTAGCTCAGCAGGCCCTCGCGGTAGAGCGGCATGACGCGGCACAGCTCGGGATGGATCCCGGGGCAGTGGTAGCACTCGGAATAGTTCTCCCAGAACAGCTTCCAGTTGCAGGCGAGCGTCGATTCCTCGCGGTGCACCAGCACGAGATCGGCGAGCGGCCAGCGCGCCACGTGTTCCGCCTCGGCACCGAGGAACGTCGCCAGGTCGCAGGCCGGCTCGGCCGCGAGGTTGGCAAACAGGAAGCCGCCCCAGCTGTCGAGCCGCGCGGCGTAGAGCGGGTAATCCTCGCGTCGGAAATCCGCCGGCAGCTCCATCCGCGGCGTGGCGATCAGTTCGCCGCCCAGGCCGTAGGTCCAGGCGTGATACGGGCAGACGATGCGGCCGCCCGCGAAGCGGCCGCGCGGCGCGGTGCAGAGCCGCGAGCCGCGGTGCCGGCAGGTGTTGTGGAAGGCATGCAGCCGGCCGTCGCGGTCGCGCGTCAGGACCAGGCTCTGGTCGCCGATGGCGGCGACAGCGTAGTCGCCGGCTTCGCGCAGTTCGTCCGCGCGGCCGACGCAGATCCAGTCGCGGTACCAGACGGCGTCCAGCTCGCGCGCGTACTGCGCCGGGTCGTAGTACCAGGCGGCGGGCAGGGACGCGGTCGTGCGGTCGAGCAGGGCCATCCGGCGGGCGCGACCTACGCCGGCTGGATGTTGGCGTTCAGCCGGAACAGGTTCTGCGGGTCGTACCGGCGCTTGATCTGCCGCAGCCGTCCGATGTTGCCGCGGTAGTTCTCGTCGATCTTCGGCTGGTGCTCGTCCGCGACCTCGTTCGTGTAGTAGCCGTCGGTGAACGGCAGCAGCGTGGCCCAGTAATCCTTCACGTAGTCCACGTGCGGCTTGCCGTCCGTGGCGAGATCCCAGCTCACGACCGCGAATATCTCGAGCCGCGCGTGGCGGTGCGGGAACGCGGTGGCATCGGGCGCGACGTGGGCGATGGCGCCGCCCGAGTGCTGGTGGAAGAAATACGTGCTGCGGCCGGGGTCCGGCCGGAACCCGTCGAACACCGCGTCCAGCAGCCCGGCGGAATAGCCGGTGATGAAGCCGGCCTTGAGATACGTGCCGTTGTTGCGCACGTCGGAATAGTCCCCGCTGCGCTGGATCGCGACGTAGTCCTGCGCCTTGATCGTGTCTTCGAGCGGCTTGCCGAGCTTGCGCATCGGGGCGAAGACGCGCTCGGCCTGCGCGGCCGGCCCCGAATAGCAGGCTTGGAGCGACACCAGGCTGCCCTTGCCGCCCGCGGGGGACCTCATGTCGTAGTCCACGTACAGCTCGTCGGGCGCTTCCTGGCTGTACTCGGCGTAAAACTGGAGCAGCTCGCGCGCCCGCTCGATCGGGAAGATCAGCTCGCCGCCGATGATCTGCCGCTGCATCGGGTGCAGGCCGAACTCGAAGCCGGTGACGATGCCGAAATTGCCGCCGCCGCCGCGCACGGCCCAGAACAGGTCGGCATTCTCCTCCGCGCTCGCGTGGCGCAGCTTGCCGTCCGCGGTGACGATGTCCACGGACTTGACGTTGTCGAGCGCGAGGCCGAAGCGCCGCGCGACCCGCCCGAAGCCGCCGCCGAGCGTGAGGCCGCCGACGCCAGTGTGCGACACGGTGCCGGCCGTCGTCACGAGGCCATGCGCCATCGTCTCGTGGTCCAGTTCTCCCAGCAGGCTGCCGCCCTCGACCCAGGCCCGGCGCGCGGTCGTGTCCACGCGCACGCCGCGCAGGCGCGACAGGTCGATCTGGATGCCGCCGTCGCAAGTGGACTTGCCGGAGAAACTGTGGCCGCCGCACTTCACGGCGAGCAGCAGCTCGCGCTCGCGCGCGAAGGTGACCGCGCTCTGCACGTCCGCAGCGCCGGTCGGCTGCACGACGAGCGCCGGATACTTGTTGAACTGCGGGTGCAGGATGCGCCGCGCCGAGTCGTAGCCCGGGTCGCCGGCCACCAACAGCGGCCCGCGCAGGCTCGCCTTCAGTTCCGCGACCGCCGCCTGCTCGATGACCGTCGCCGAGCCGTCGAGCTTTACCGCGGCCAGGCCGCCGGCGGCCTGCGAGGCCGCCTGGTCGAGCGCGTACAGCCGTGGCGTTGGCAGCGCGTATGCAACCGCAGCAGCCACCGAGGATTGAACGAACCGGCGACGATTCAGCATGAGCGTTCTCCCCCTGATGTCAGCGCACTGTGTTGGCAAAGCAGCCAATTGGCAAGCGGCCCTGAGAATGTGCATGTCAAGTCATGTGCGTTAATGGTCGGGTGCACGACGACTTGGCGGTAGTAGAAGGACAGTATGCCCGCAGTTGAGCGGCTCTTGGCCGGGCGTCCTCGATCAACTAGGCACGGCGTCTTTTGTGTGCCAGCCTATTCTCAGTTCGTTGCCAGAACAATAGGACTCCGCTCGCTTTCAGGAGCAAAATCTTGGACTACCAAGGCAGTCTCGTTATTGGCGGCCTCGTCACCAGCGCCCTTGGTGCCTACATTGCCTGGCGTGGGATCTTGCGCTCAAGATGGCGGCGACATGATGAGCCGGAAAATCCGTCCAGTGTCAGGACGTCGGATAATGTTGAGACAGACTCGAAGCGTAGAATCCGATTGCGCTTCGGTCACAAGACACTGATCACCGCAGTAGTTATAGCGCCACTACTTGTTTACTTCGGTTTTTACGCTTGGATGTACTCGAAAGCCGAATCTACTTGCATCGACAGAGGCGTGTGGGAGGATGAATTTCGGTCAAACGCCCTTCGCTACGCAGCCATGGGTGTTCATTTAAGACCTGTGAGAAGATACGTAAAAGTTCGTGTAAGTCCCCTGACTCTACGTGGCTATTGTTTGGCGCCCGCATTGGGTGAGGAACCAGAGCGGTGGACCAGCGTAGACGCTGTCAGGCGCGATAGCAGCAAGTTTGCCAAGCAAAATTTTTGCGCCGATTTACTCCGGGATGAAGAACAAGCCACAAGATTAGAGTTTGCGCATTACGTGTGCCCAAGCCTCTAGTGCCCTGGTTTCCAGAAAACAGCAAGAATAGCGTTCGGCGTCGGCTTGTTGCGCGTCGACGTCGTTACTTCCATGAGGTCAGTCGCAACCAGAGTTCGTTGCGTATTGCTTTAGCACCGCAAGAGCTTGAGAGGCGGGCTGCTCTTTAAATTGCTCGTAACGCCGAATATCTCCGCTTGACACTGGGCTGTAGTGTGACAATATGTCGCAAAATGACCCAGAGCCATATATCTTGCAGTTTCTACGATTTGCGTATCCGCACGGGCTTGTCAGTCCCAGAGCTGGCCGACCGTCTCGGATATACGACGCGAACCGTTTACCGTTGGGAGCGCGGTGAATCGGAGCCGCGCAAGGCGGTAATTGCGCATTTGCAGAACATGATTCGCGAAGAGTCGGCGCCCTATGAACCAGATGCGCCCGCATTCACATTTATTGATCTATTCGCTGGTATCGGAGGCATGCGCAGAGGATTCGAAGCTGTCGGCGGCAAATGCGTCTTCACCAGCGAGTGGGACAAGTACTGTCAGCAAACATATGCCGCCAATTTTCCTGGCGACGAAAGGATCGCGGGAGACATCAGGAAAGTCGATGCATCCGATATTCCGGACCACGACGTGCTGGTTGCCGGTTTCCCGTGTCAACCGTTCTCAATCGCAGGAGTATCCAAGAAAAACGCGCTCGGCCGACCGCATGGTTTTCTTTGTGAAACGCAGGGAACGCTCTTCTTTGACCTGGAGCGGATAATCGCTGCAAAACGCCCCAAGGCATTTCTGCTCGAGAACGTGAAAAATCTGCGGACGCACGATGGTGGCCGTACGTTTGATGTAATCTATCGGACGCTGACCGACAAACTGGAATACAACGTCAGCTGCCGAATCATCGACGCCAAGTCGTTTCTGCCGCAGCACCGTGAGCGAATCTTCATGGTTGGATTTCGTGACCATAAGGGATTCGAGCTCGAGAGCTTGGTGCTGCCTGACCCGCAAACGGGTCCGCGGTTGCGATCGGTTTTGCATCCACAGGATGGTTCAGAACCGGCGGAACCTCCGTATACGGAAGGTCCACGTGGCATGGTGGCGCGCAAGTACACGCTTACGCAGCACCTCTGGGCGTATCTGCAGAAATACGCAGAGAAGCACCAGGCGAAAGGCAACGGATTCGGATTCGGGCTGTGCGGACCGGACGACGTTTCAAGAACTTTGTCCGCACGCTATTACAAGGACGGCTCGGAGATTCTCATCAAGCAGCGGGGCACCAGGCCTCGACGACTGACACCACGCGAGTGTGCCCGCCTGATGGGATTCGATCGTCCGGGTATTCAACCATTCAAGATTCCGGTGTCTGATACTCAGGCCTACAAGCAATTCGGCAATGCCGTTGCTGTGCCAGTAGTCGAAGTAGTCGCGCGCATGATGCTGCCATGGATAAGCGGCGCGGGCGTCGTGCAACCGGATCTGTTTGCTGTAACCCGTACGAAGAAAGTTGCCTGATGTAGTCGACAGGAAGACCCGCAGCCGGATGATGTCCGGCATCCGTTCCCGCGACACGAGGCCTGAGAGAATCATCAGGAGCGAACTTCACAGGCTTGGATACCGCTTCCGGCTCCAGTCAGCGAAGGTTCCCGGCCGGCCGGATATGGTTCTGCCCAAGCACAAGGTGGCTGTTCACGTGCACGGCTGCTTCTGGCATGGACACGACTGCAGTCTGTTCAAATACCCTTCAACGCGACGGGCATTCTGGGCTCGAAAGTTCGAGCAAAATCGGCAGCGCGACCACTCTGTCGTCACGAAGACGACAAACGCAGGCTGGCGTCACCTGACTGTCTGGGAATGCGCATTTCGGGGACCAAAGCAGCTGGGCCTCGCCGAGACAGGCCGGAAGCTGGCGGCGTGGATCTCCGGCTCACGAAAAACGGGCGTTATCCGATCGCGTCGATAATCAGATGAGCTCGGAAGCAGTACGCGAACCGGCCCTTGAGACTCTGATACAGATGTTCAGGGACCGCGGCGTCACCCGCCTGTTCATGAAGAGGCTCGCGCCCAACGACAATTCAAAAAACCAGATCTATCTCGGGGGCGATTTTGCTGTGCTTGGCGTACTCCCTTCCGGGGAACTGGAGAGGGCGCCATCAAGTTCAGAAAAGCGCGGCAGCGGCCGGCAAATTCTTAAAGCATCGCTGAACCTTACCTGGCTGGACGCAACCGGCGGCAGGCATCCTGCACCGCAAGCACAACTGATTCTGTATCCGCAGTACCCGGAAGTCCGGCTATCGGGGCTGCTGCAGGGGAGCGGAGCGCCCATAGGGCAATGGCTCGACCCTCGTCGAGATGGGCGCGCTCCCGGGCGAGTATTGCTTCTCGGTGTCTCTCCTGGCGGCGAAGTTACCGGATTCCTGTCAGCGCCAAATTCCGGAATCGAAAGCGAACTTGCCGAAATGCGCGAGGCCGAGCGCTTTGGAGCGCTGACGGAACTCGTAATCCAGCGGGCAAACACGCTCGACCAACTTCTTGCCGAGGTGCAGCGCATTCACGAACTTGGCTGGATCGCAGCCAAACGGCTGGTGGCTCCGGGCAGCTCAGTGGTTTGTCGTGGCCAGAATTGCGGGGGCTACACTCTCGAAGCCGAGCTGGGCGTACTGCCCAATGGACTCGCGGAGCCGGATTTCCTCGGATGGGAGATCAAGACCTTCAGTGTCAAGACATTCACCTCGACGAAATCATCCGTTATCACGGTAATGACGCCGGAACCAGATGGTGGACTCTATTGTGACAAGGGGCCGGAATATTTTATCCGCAGATACGGATATGCGGATCGGAAAGGCAGGCCGGATCGCATCAACTTCGGAGGCGTTCATCGATATGGGCACGAGCACGCATTGACCAAGCTGCGCCTCGCGCTTACAGGGTTTGACGCCTACAAGGGTAAAGTAGTTGACGTGGAGGGTGGAATCGAATTGACGGATGGAAAGGAGTGTGCCGCATCCTGGTCGCACAGAAAGCTAATTGAGCACTGGAAGAAGAAGCATGAGAAGGCGGCCTACATTCCAAACCTCGCAAGAGCGGGCACACCACGCAGCTATCACTTCGCCAACTCAATTGGCCTAGGTGAAGGCGCCGATTTTTCGCGGACGCTCGAGGCAATTCTGCGTGGCGAGCTCTATTACGATCCCGGGCTGAAAATGGAAGGAGCAAGTTCCACCTCACCTCGCCTCAAGCGAAGAAATCAGTTTCGCATCAAGTATCCACATGTCGAAAAGCTCTATGCCAAATTCCGGCACGCTTCATATTCGGATGGCTGAACACCATGCCAAAACAGAATCCATTCTCGCCGTATGATTTTCTCGGATACTTCACACCCGGAGCGCTGCTCTTGTACGGTTTGCTGGCGCTTTGGTCATTGTCTGCACCAGACCGCGATATCTGGCAAAGCCTGGTCAAAATTTGGACGTTCGAAAAACCCCAGCTATTTATTCCGTTTATTCTGGCTGCGTATGCGGCGGGCCACATTATCAACTTCGTATCATCCATTACCGTCGAGAGTTACTGCATTTGGGCACTCGGCTATCCATCAAAATTTCTTCTTGGCAACGGTTATCCAAATTACTTCATCGAAGATCGTCCGATTTCAGCCCTAAACATCTTGAGGGCATTCGTCTGGTTAATACTTCTGCCGATTACCGTAACTGATCTAGTATTTGGTCGCTTGTTTCACCTACGCGAGTTCTATGCGAAAAGGCTGGATCCATGGCTGACGGAGGCCATTAAATTGAAGAATCAGGGCCTGATGACGAAGCACGCAGGCTTGTCGTCGCATGAAGCGAAGCCAGATTACGACTCGTTCCGATACATCTATCACTGGTCCGTAGAGCACGCCCCAAATCACCTGGCCAAGATGCAAAATTATGTTGCTCTGTATGGATTTCTTCGATCTCTAACGCTTTTGTCGGTGGCAGGGTTCTGGTCAACAGGATGGCTAGCAATCAAAGGTTCCGCGCCGCTGTTATTGCCGATAGCAGTATTGTTTGGAAGTTATGTTCTTTACACAGCTTTCATTAAGTTCTATAGGCGATTCAGTCTTGAAGCACTAATGGCCTTGACAGTCAGCTATCGAATCGAGGCTTGCGAATCAAACAAGTAGACAGCGGACCATGTCAACCCGATCCCTTCGGGTTCATGGCGGCCGTCTCTTGCTGATTGGCGGCACGTTGGTCGAGTATAAGAAGAAGACGATGCGCCGCCACCAGTTCGGCTTCCTCGTATTGTGAATCTTCGAAATTGGGGAGCGATCAATCGGCTTAATACGAATAAATTTTCTCGTCGGAAAATGAGCCTTGGCGACTCCGTGTAATTGCGATTGGATTTCCAATATCTCTCTATAGGTCTGCGGCAATTGATCCCTTAACGCCATAGCAATATCCTCGACCTGTTTGAAGAGGTCATAGCCGACGAGTCTTTGAACAACTTCAACTGGCACCATTGCGTTCGCATCAAAGCCGCCAGCTGACATGCGATGCTGAAGCTTATGATGAAGGCTTGTGTGCTCTCGCATTTGAGCTAGAAACCCAAGATAGCCACGCTCAGCGCCATAAATCCGGTTGACAATATCCGGATCATGAGATCGCATGAGCACGCCTAGCTGTTCATGTGGAATACGCAGGTCTGGCTCACCCATGCCAACGAGGGGCTTGAATAGAATTGGGCTGGGTTCGTGACCAAGCGTGGTCCGCAGTTGCTGCATCGGCTCAACGAATGCTTGATCGTGATAGTTCTTTAATAGGTTATACATTTGCCCCAATCGAGACAGCGTCAAATTGATTGCTGTCGCATTGGCCAAATTTTCATTGCGCCTGCGCCTTATAGCCTCGAGCAAAAAGGCAGCCAGCGCACCAAAGAGTGCAGCCCAGAATTCAGTAGACGACAGAACTTGATACAGCCAGTCACGCATATTGGAAAGCAATCCTGTCGCAAGTAGTCTTCTACCGAATCTTTGTCAGCGGAGCGCTACTGGAAGCAAATCCCGCAGCCACAAAGAAAGGCAGTCGCGTCCAAGCCCATCTAGTTTCTCGCCTCGGATCCAACCGCACCCGTCCAGGTTTTTTGGTGGCGCACAAGACGACTACGAAGTTCCCACTGGGAGTTGTCCGATACATCGCGAAGAAAGCGAACCCCTTCGGCAGTCTGCGCGGCTATAGCAACTCCTTGTTCAAAGAGCGCGCGATTACCATACAAAGCCGGCACCCGCTCTCCGGTTGTCACGATGCCGATCAAGTTCAGCGGGTCGGTCGCCGATATCGTGGAGCGATCCGACGTCGAGTCCTTGGCTGTTCTGTCTAGCAGATCTGCCGCTTCCCCCACCGCAAACTGCTCCCCCGCAAACCCGCTGACGAACCGCCCGCCCCTGATCTCCCCCCGCGCCTCCATGCGCCGGTATACGTAGAACAGCTCCCGCCAGGGCGGCAGTCCGGTTTCCCGCTCCAATAGCTTCCGGAACACGACGCCGTAGCGGCGCAGCAGTACCCGCGCGATGTGATCAGCGGCAGGATTCCCTAAAGCTTCGGCGTTCTCCGAGGCACGAACCCGCCGCGGCAGGCTCCAGCGCCCGGCGTCGTCCACATCGGTCAGCGGCCGCCGGTAGCGGCGCAGCCGCTCGCGCCGCTTGCGGGAGGTGATCAGCGCCCGCAAGCCCGCGAATGAATCCGAACTCACCCGCCCGCGGCTGACCAGCTCGCCGAGGCCCTGTTCGACCTCGCTCTTCAGCAAGCCCGTGTCGTGCACGAGGTCGCTGAAGAACGAGGCGCCGTGCTGGCGCAGGCTTTCCAGGATCTTGCGCCCGCGATGCGACAGGCCATCGACGGACTCGGGATCCGCCGCATGCCGCTGCCAGTGCGGGAGCGCGTCGCGCTCGACGAGCGCGATCGGCGTCGAGCGCACGGGGCTTGCGGCCGGCGTCATCTCGCTGCCGGTCGCTTCGTAGGGCCGGTACCAGGCGATGCGCCCGGCGGCGCAGAGCTTGTCGAGGTCGCCGGGCACGTAGTGCTTGACGCGCAGCGGCAGGATGTCCTGCTCCCAGGCGGCGGCGGGCGCGGCGAAGCCTTCGAGCTGCTGCAACACGGCGAGCAGCCCGGCCTCGCCCTCGCGGCGGTCGTCCTGGCCTTCCATCGCCACGCGCTGCCAGCGGAACAGGAAGCGCATGAACTGCGCGGGCGGCACGGGCTGGATCTCGCTGCGCTTGCGGTCGCGGGTGTAGCGGTGGATGCGCAGCAGCAACCGCCGGTCGCACCATTCCTCAGCGTTTCCGCGGAAACGTCCGCGCATCACCGCGCCCTGCGATTCGAGTGCGAGCAGCGCGGTGCGGACCTGGGAGGCGGGCAGGTCTAGCACGACGCCGAGTGCGGACTCGCTCACCGGGCCGACGAGTTCGAGTCGGCTGCGGACGATCTCGACCAGGGCCTCGAGTTCCCCGGCCTTGGCGCGCTCGAATTCTGCCGATCGCTCGACTGCGACCCAGAGCCCGTCGTGGAACACGACTCGCCGTTCCTCGCGCAGCCGCGCGAGCTGGGTCTTGCAGGGCTCGACCTCGGGCGCGGTCAGGAACCCGCCGACGACCAGCGCATCGTGCAGCTCGTCGTGCGTGCCGATCTCGGGCCAGGCCTCGGCCTTGACGCGCTCGATCGCCTCGGGGTCGAGCCGGCCGAGGTCGGCGGCGGTCTGCGGATCGAGCAGCCGGTCGGTGGTGACCGAGCGCGTGCGCCGCCCCTCGGCATCGCCGTCGTCGAGGAAGGCATAGGGCCGCGCGCCGAGGATGGCGTGCGACAGCGGCGACGGCGCCGTCAGGTCGCAGCAGTGCAGCTGCACCTCGCCTGCCTCGATGCGCGCGAGCAGCGCCAGGAAGCCGTCCACGTCCATGGTCTCGTGCAGGCAGTCGGCGATGGTCTGCGCCACCAGCGGGTGGTCGGGGATCTGGCGCTCGCCGGTCAGGTTCTCGGCGCAGGCCACCTGGTCGGGGAACACGACGGTCAGCAGGTCCTCGGAGTCGGCGCGCTGGAACGGCGCCGGCAGGCGCTTGCCGTTCTGCATGCGCTTGAGCGCGAGCGCGATCGCCGCGTCCCAGCGCCAGCGGGTGCCGAACATGGGCGCATCGAGCAGCGCCTGCACCAGCACCTCGCGCGCGCTGGCGGACTTGAGGAAGCCCTTCACCTCCTCGAGCGGGAAGCTGTGTGTGGGGCCGAGCGACAGGACGATGCTGTCCTCCAGCGCCGAGGCCTGGAGCTCGAAGTTGAACTGGCGGCAGAAGCGCTTGCGCAGCGCGAGGCCCCAGGCGCGGTTGACGCGCGAGCCAAAGCTGGAGTGGATCACCAGATGGGTGTCGCCCACCTGGTCGAAGAAGCGCTCGAAGATCACGGTGTCGAGCGTCGGTAGCGTGCCGAGCGCGGCGCGGCCGGCGGCGAGGTACTGCACGAGTTGCGTCGCGGCCGTCTCGCCGAGGCCGGGTTCCTCCCGCAGCCAGCGCTCGCAGGCCTCCTCGCCGTCGTCGAGCTTCGCCAGCGCGGTCTCGCGTAGCCGCGATACCGATGCGGACAGTTCATCGCTCCGCGCCGGCGCCTCGCCGAACCAGAACGGCAGAGTCGGCGGCTGGCCGTGCGCGTCCTCGACGAACACCTTGCTGGTCTCGACCTTCTGCACCTTGTAGGAGTGGTTGCCGAGCTGGAAGATGTCGCCGGGCATGCTCTCGAAGGCGAAGTCCTCGCCGATCGAGCCGATGCGGAAGCCCTCCGGGTTCAGCACCACGTCGTAGTCGAACTGGTCCGGGATCACGCCGGCATTGGTCACGGCCGTGAGCCGCGCGCCGCGCCGCGGGCGCAGCCGTCGGTTCACGGTGTCGTAGTGCAGGTAGGCGCCGCGCCGGCCGCGGCGGGTGGAGTAGCCCTCGGCCAGCATGTTGAGAACCTGCTCGAACTCCTGCGCGGTCAGTTCCGCATAGGGCCGCGCGCGGCGGAACGTCTCGAACAGCTCCTCCACGCCCCACTCGCGGCAGGCGACTTCCGCGACGATCTGCTGCGCCAGTACGTCCAACGGCTTCGCCGGCACGCGGATGCGGTCCAGTTCGCCACGCCGCACGCTGTCGAGCAACGCCGTGCACTCGACCAGGTCGTCCAGCGACAGCGGGAACAGCCGCCCTTTCGGCGTCGCGCCGATCGCATGGCCGGCGCGGCCCACGCGCTGGAGGAATGCCGAGATCAGCCGCGGCGAGCCCATCTGGCAGACGAGGTCGATGTCGCCGATATCGATGCCGAGCTCGAGCGAGGAGGTGGCGACCAGCGCCTTGAGCTGGCCCTCTTTGAGGCGCGTCTCCGCGCGCAGGCGATGCTCCTTCGACAGGCTGCCGTGATGGCAGGCGACGTGCTCGGCGCCGACGCGCTCGGCCAGGAAGCGCGTCGCCC
Source organism: uncultured Steroidobacteraceae bacterium (assembly GCA_964468395.1). Taxonomy (GTDB): domain Bacteria; phylum Pseudomonadota; class Gammaproteobacteria; order Steroidobacterales; family Steroidobacteraceae; genus SCUD01. Next base: position 23,120 of record CAYXUJ010000011.1, on the reverse strand, counting down.
GCTCGGCGAGGCGGCGGTTGTTGACGAAGATCAGCGTGGTGTTGTGCGACTGGATCAGTTCGGCGAGGCGGTCGTACAGCTCGTCCCAGACCTCGTTCGCCATCACCGCCTCGAGCGGCGACTTCGGCAGCTCCAGCGCGAGATCCCGCTCGCGCACGTGGCCGGCGTCCACGATCTCGACCTCGCGCCCGCCGCCGCCGGCGAGGTACTGCGCCATGTCGGCGAGCGGCTTGACGGTGGCGGAGAGACCGACGCGCACCGGCCGCCGGCCGCACAACGCATCGAGGCGTTCCAGCGACAACATTAAATGCGAGCCGCGCTTGTTGCCGGCGACGGAGTGCAACTCGTCCACGATCACGCTGCGCACGCTCTTGAACATCGCGCGGCCGGATTCCGACGTGAGCAGAATGAACAGCGACTCCGGCGTCGTCACCAGGATATGCGGCGGCGACTTGCGCATGCGGTTGCGCTCGAAGGCCGAGGTGTCGCCGGTGCGCACGGCGTCGCGGATCGCGACGTCCGGCAGCCCGAGCTCCAGCAGCCGGTCGCGGATGCCGGCCAGCGGTTCCTGGAGGTTCTTCTGGATGTCGTTCGACAGCGCTTTCAGCGGCGAGACGTAGAGGACGTGCACCTCGTCCGACAGCCCGCGCTCGAGGCCCTCGACGACCAGGTCGTTGATCGCGGACAGGAACGCGGCGAGCGTCTTGCCGGAGCCGGTCGGCGCGGCGATCAGGGCGTTACGGTGCTCGGAAGTGACCAGCCAGGCCCGGGCCTGCGCCTCCGTGGCCCCGCCCGGAAAGCGGCCGCGGAACCAGGCGGCGACGGCGGGGTGGAACGCGGTCAGGGCGTCCGGGGTCATGGGTGCATTCTGGCTGCGCGTATGGCTCAGGTCACGAGCCAGGGGGCGGGGGAATACTTGATAAAAAGTCGTGTTTAAGCGGTTTATTGTCTGAGAAAAATCGTGTATAAACGACTTTCACATCAACCTGCCCAGTGGACACCCACCAATGGACGCCACGAAACACCTTTCCATTCAACAGGTTGAGTCAGCCCTGCAGGCCTTCCGGGCGGCGCGCGAAGCCCGCATGCCCCGCGGCGGCTGGGTGCGTGCGATCCGCACAGCGCTCGGCATGACCAACCGCCAGCTCGCACAACGCGTCGGCCGCAAGCCCAACACCGTCCTAGACCTACAGGCGCGCGAGGCGGCGCAGACGATCCAGCTCAACTCGCTGCGCGAACTGGCGGAGGCGATGGACTGCGAGCTCGTGTACGCGATCGTGCCGCGCAAGCCCCTGGCAACGATGCTCGAGGAGCGTGCCCGCGCGCTCGCGGAACGGACTGTGCGCAGGACCGGCCACAGCATGGCGCTTGAGCGCCAGGGCCTCGGCGTACGAGAGCAGGAAAGCGCATTCGAGCGGGAGGTCGAGCGCCTGCTGTCCAGCAGCCCGCGGAAACTCTGGGAATGAAAGACCCGGAGCCGGATGCATCGACGCCCATCGATCCGGATGAGGCGAGGGCGCTGATTCCGTCGCACATCGCCACCCAGGCCGCGCTCAACGAATGGGAGCACGAGAACATCCTCGCGGGGGAGCGCTGGGCGTTCGCGCGCCGGCGGCGCAACCTGCTGACTGCGGACTACATGAAGCAATTGCACCGGAAGATGTTCGGCGCGACCTGGAAGTGGGCTGGGGAATGGCGCGCAACCGAAAAGAACATCGGCGTCGCGCCGGAAGCGGTTCCGGCGGCAGTGCGGCAGCTGCTACAGGATGTTGAGTCGCAACTGGATAGCCATAGCTATCCGGTACGGGAGATTGCCGCGCGGCTCCACCACCGTCTCGTGTGGATTCATCCGTTTCCGAATGGCAACGGACGCTTCGCCAGGACCTATGCGGACCTGCTGCTGGCGGCGCACGGCGAGCCGCGATTCACTTGGGGTGGCGACCTGGTCTCCACAGGCGAGGCGCGCGAACGGTACATCGCGGCGCTGCGGGCAGCGGACGCACGCGACTACGCGCCGTTGCTCCGGTTTCTCGACGTGGTCTGAGTGGCGCCCGCCGGAAACACGTTTCCGCGGAAACGTTTCCTGACAGCTGTCTAATGCCGCCGGCCTGCCCGGAGCCGGCTATTCCTCGCCGGCGAAGAAATCGGCATTTCCGGCATCGCCGATCAGCCGGTTCAGGCGCGCCTTGCGCGGGTCGCCGTCCGGGCCGGCCGAATACATGCGGGCCTTGCCGCTGTCCGGGTACTCGACGATATCGACCGGGTCCATGGTCGAGAAGGCCAGGAACTTCATCGTCGCCTTACCGGTGTTGACGACCTGGTGCGCCTCGGTGCCTTCGCCGACCGGGGCCGACAGGAGGTCGCCGGGCCGGATCTGGTGCGCCTCACCGCCGTAGCGGTACTCGCCCGTGCCCTCGATGATGTAGAACATCTCCTCGATGGCGTGGTGGCGGTGGAACGGAAAGGCGCGCTTGCCGGGCTCGAGGATCGTCAGCATCGCGCCGAGCTTACGCGCGCCGAGCGGCGGCCCCATGCGGCCGAGCTTCGCCTTGAACTTGCCCTTCGGGCTGCCGAAGTCCATCAGTTCGACGTCGGCGATGTTGAGAACCGGTTTGTGCATGTCGGCATCCTCGCAGTGCGCGCGGCTGAACGCACTGACCTTAGCGTAGAGACCCGTCGCGCAGCCAGGCCTTCGGCGACTGGCCGACGACGAGCTTGAAAGCACGCAGGAACCCCGGCTGACTGGCATATCCGACCCGTTCGGCGACGAGCTTGGTCGCAACGCCGCTGCGCATCAGCGCCTGGGCAACGGAAATGCGCCAGCGCGTGAGGTATTCGCCGGGCGTGTCGCCCACGTGCTCCTTGAAAGCGGCGGCGAAACTGCTGCGTGACATCGCCGCGGTGTCGGCCAGCTTCTCAAGCGTCCACTCGCCGCCCGGTTCCGAGTGAATGGCCGTCAGCGCGCGCGCGAGCTGCGGGTGCCCGAGCCCGCGCAGGAATCCCGCGCCCTCGCCGCCGCGCGCCACCGTCAGGCGCAGCAATTCGATCAGCAGGACTTCGAACAGGCGATTGAGCACTTCCTGGCGTCCCGGCCGGTCGGCGAAGGCCTCGGCGAAAAGTACGGAGAGCAGCGGCTGGGAATTGCCGAGCTCGCTCAAGTAACAGTGAAATTTTTCCGGCAGCGCAAGCGCGATCGGATTGAAGGCCTGGTGCTCGAAGGAGACCGTGGCGCAGGCGAGGTCAGCGCCGACACCTGGATTCGGTTCGAACCAGTGCGTGAATGGCCGCGCGTAGAACACGAGCATCGGCTCGCGCAGCTGCAGGACCGCATCCTCCTCGTGCAGTTCGGCCTCGCCGCCCTTGAATACGTGCAGATAGCCGAGGCCGTTTTCCCTCGGGAAGCGCGCCCGCTCGCACAGGTTGCCGGTGAAGAAGGCCCTTGCCCGGGCGTTGAAGTAGGTAAGCAGGGGTGACAGCAGATCCGCGTTCATTTCGTACGATCCGTTAGTTATTTCGGATTCTTGTTTAACAATCGTCCGAAAACAAGCCCTAGGCTTTCGACTCGTCAGCAACCCCGATCCGAGGAGAAAGTTCATGAGCTACATCGCCCCCCTGGCCCAGGCTGAAGCAGAACCCGGAACTGCAGCCACACTCGCGGCCGTCCAGGCGCGCGTGGGCATGGTGCCCAATCTTTACGCCACGCTCGCCAGGGCGCCGGCCGCGCTGAACGCGCTGCTCGCCGTCAACGAAGCCATCGCCGCCGGCAGCCTGAGTGCCCGCGAGCGCGAGATCGTGGCGCTGGCCACCTCGCAGGCGAACGGCTGCCAGTACTGCCTGAGCGCGCACACGGCCTTGGGCAAGAACGCAGGCCTGAGCCTGGAGCAGACGCGCCTCGCCCGCGCCGGCCGCGGCGCCGACACGCGCGCGACGGCCATCGCCGCATTCGCGCAGGCGCTCGTCGAGCAGCGCGGTCAGGTGGGCGAGCAGGCGCTCGACGGCTTCAAGCGCGCCGGGCTCGGCGACCGCGAGCTGCTGGAGATCGTCGCCAACGTCGCGGCCACCACCCTCACGAACTACGTGAACAACGTCGCCCGCACCGACATCGACTTCCCCGTCGTCGCCACGCAGCTCGCTGCCTGACGCCACCTCCCACACACGGAGTCTCACCATGACCCACGATATCCGCTCGCTCGCCCTGTCCCGTCGGCAAGTGCTCGCCGGCGCATCGATGTTGTCCGCAGGCGCCGTCGCCCTGCTGGGAGGCGCGCGCATTGCGCGTGCGCAGAGCACCAATTCGCCAGGCGACATCCGCATCCTCAACGTCGCGGTCGGCCTGGAGCACGAGGGCATCGGCGCCTACGCCATCGCCTTGAAGAGCGGCCTGCTCGAGCCGGCCATCGCCGCCGTGGCGACGAAGTTCCAGGACGACCACCAGCGGCACAACGATGCGCTGATCGCGGCCATCCGCAGCCTGGGCGGCGAACCGGTGGAGCCGAAGACCGAGGCCGAGTACGCCAGGGCGCTGCACGTCGATCGCCTGAAGAACCAGCAGGATGTCCTCGACCTCGCCGCGCGCCTCGAGCTCGGTGCGACGAACGCCTACCTCGGCGTGATCCCCTCGTTCAGCGACGTGCAGCTCGGCAAGGTCGCCGCGCGGCTCGCGGCGGACGAGGCGGCGCACTTCGCGCTGCTCAATTACACGCTCGGGCGGCCGCTGCCGGCGGCGCTCGGCTTCGGCGCGTGATTGCCGCGCGGTCCATCGCCTGCGGGCTCGTCGTGCTCGGCCTGGCCGGCACGACGGTACCCGCGCACGCGGCGGATCCGGAGCGCGGGCAGCTGCTGTACGAATCGCGCTGCGGCGGCTGCCACTCGCTCGACGACCATCGGGCAGGCCCGGCGCATCGCGGGGTCGTGGGCCGCCGTGCCGGCACGGCGCCGGGCTACGACTACAGCGTGGCGTTGAGAAACTCCGGCCTCGTCTGGACGCCGCGCAATCTCGATCTGTGGCTTGCCGATCCGGAAGCGCTGGTGCCGGGCCAGAAGATGGGTTTTCGCGTCGACGATGCGGCGGATCGTGCGGACCTCATCGCGTACCTGGTCATCGCGGTGGCCGAGAGCGCGCCACGGTGAACGCTGCGACACGGGCTGTCGCGACGCCCGGCTGGCATGCCGCGAGCCTGCGCTCGCTCGTCGCCGCGGCGAGGGCATGCAGGCTGTGCGAAGCACATTTGCCGCTCGGGCCGAAGCCACTCTTGCAGTTGCATGCAAGCGCGCGGCTCTTGATCGCGGGTCAGGCGCCCGGGCGCGTCGCCCACGTGTCCGGCACGCCGTTCGATGATGCGAGCGGCGATCGCCTGCGATCATGGCTCGGCATTGACCGGGCGACGTTCTACGACGCACGCCGGGTGGCTCTCCTGCCGATGGGTTTCTGCTACCCGGGGTCTGGCGCCTCGGGCGACATGGCGCCACGGCCGGAGTGCGCGCCCGCCTGGCGGGCGCCGTTGCTCGGCAAGCTGCGCGCGATCAAGCTCACGCTCGTCATCGGCCGGTATGCAATGGCCTATCACTTTCCCGGGCGCGACGCGCCACTGACCGAGACGGTGCGGGCCTGGCGCAGCTTCTGGCCCGCGATCGTGCCGTTGCCGCACCCTAGCCCGCGCAACCAGGGCTGGGTCAGGCGCAATCCGTGGTTCGAGCGTGAATTGCTGCCGGCACTCAGACAGCAAGTGGCGGAAGTGCTGGTTCGCCCATGAAACAGCAAGCCGCATCCCTGCCGAATCTCAAGCTCATCAGTCACAAGCTCTGCCCGTATGTGCAGCGCGCGAGGATCGTGCTCGAAGAGAAGGGCATTCCGCATGACATCGAGTTCATCGACCTGAACGCCAAGCCGGAGTGGTTTCTGAAACTCTCGCCGCTCGGCAAGGTGCCGCTGCTGCTCGTGGACGGCGAGTCGATCTTCGAGTCGGCCGTCATCAGCGAGTATCTCGACGAGATCACGCCGGGCTCGCTGCACCCAGCGGATCCGCTCATGAAAGCGAAGCATCGCGCGTGGATCGAGTTCGCCTCGAGCACGCTGGCGGCCATTGCCGCGTTCTACAGCGCCGCGGACACACAGGCCTTCGACCGCGCCGTGACAGTCCTGCGTGAGCGGTTCCGCTCGCTCGAGACAGCCACCCTGGCCCGTCCCTATTTCGGCGGCGAGCGGTTCCAGCTCGTGGACGCGGCATTTGGGCCGGTGTTCCGCTATTTCGACGTCATCGATCGCCACGTGGACTTCGGCTTCTTTGCGGAGACACCGAGGATTGCGGCCTGGCGGAACGCCGTGAGTACGCGGCCTTCGGTGGAGGGTGCGGTGGCGCACGATTATGCCGAGCGTCTCGACCGATTCCTGGCGACGCGCAATTCCGTGCTGGCCGACCTGATTGGCCGGGCGAGCGTGCCCCAGGGCTGATTCCGGGCTGAGGATCGCCGGCGGCTGGCATACACTCCTCGTGGCGGAGGTCCGCCAGACAGGAGTCCGATTGAAGCTTGCCCGCCCTATCGTCGCGCTGTGCCTGTTCGCATCGGTCACGAGTGCCGCTGCACCGGCAGATGAGCCGGTGACATCCGCCGCCGCGCCGGTCATCGAGACGCCCGGTGAGGAAGCGCAGGAACTGACGCCGCAGGCCGATGCGGCCGACGCCGGCGCCGTAGACGCGGCCGCGGTGGAGGCCGACATCGCCGCCCAGGAGCTATCGGGCGAGGCGAAGACGCGGCTCGATGCCGCGCGCGACGCGGTCGTGCAGATCCGCGGCTTCTTCGACGGCTCCAATTCGAGCGCTTTCCACGGCAGCGGCTTTGCCGTCGAGGACGGGCGCCGCATCGTCACCAACTACCACGTCGTGGCGCAGGCTGTGCTGTACCCGCGCCAGTACCGGCTGGAGTACCTGACGAGCGACGGGCGCACCGGCCCGCTGCACGTCTACGCGATCGACGTGCGCAACGATCTCGCCGTGGTCGCAGCCGAGGACCTCGAGCTGCCGGCGCTGCGCCTGCGCACCGAGATTCCGGCGCAGGGCGAACGCGCCTGGTCGATCGGCTTTCCGCTGAACCTCGGCCTGACCATCACCGAGGGCGTCGCCAACGGGCTGGTCGAGAGCAGCATCGAGCAGCGCATCCACTACACGGGCGCGATCAACGTCGGCATGTCGGGCGGCCCGGCGCTCGACCGGCGCGGCCGCGTGTACGGAGTCAACGTGTCCGTGGTCACCGGCCGCCAGCTCGTCGGTTTCGTCGTGCCGGCCCGCCACATTCCGGCACTGCTGGCGCGCGCGCAGGCGCCGCTGGACGAGTCGCTGAGCGCGCAGCAGTTGCGACAGCGCGTGACGGTGCAGGTGCTCGCCTACGCGGCGCAGATCCTGGAGGCGCAGCCGGACACGGCCGTCACGCAGGCCGTGCGCGGTTACGTGCTGCCGACCCGGCTGTCGCGCCACGTCCAGTGCAGCACGGTGGACGAGAAGAGCCCGCACGTGCGCATGCGCGTGGAAACGGTCAGCTGCCGGACGCCGTCCAGGATCCTGGTGCAGCCGGGCCTGCACGTGGCCGGCCTGTCGGTCCAGCACCGCGTCGTCCAGTCCCTGGGCCTGCATCCGCTGCAGTTCGAGCGGCAGGTGAACCGGCTCGCGGAGACTGCGCCGCGCGCGGGCGCGGCCGCGCACGTGGCGCCGTTCGCTTGCCGCGATGCGCTGGTGTCGCTCGACGGTTTCGACGCGCGCATCTCGACCTGCGTGCGCCAGTACCGGCTGTTCACCGGCCTCTACGACTTTGACGTGACCGTCGTCGGCATCGACGACGCGAGCCAGGCGCTGGTCAGCCGGCTGACGATGCAGGGCATCGCATTCGATGCCGGCAAGCGCACCGTCGAGCGCTACCTGGGAGCCATGCAATGGAAGCCGTGATGCTCATCGAGCAGATCGGGTCGCATGGGCACCTGGTCCAGCGGCAGCGTTTCGCAGGCGCGGGCACGGAGTGCCGCGTCGGCCGCGACCTCGGCTGCGACATCGTCCTGGACGACGACCATGCGGCGCCGCAGCATGCGTTGCTGACGCTCCAGGAAGACGGCCGCGTCAGCGTTCGCGACCTCGGCACCCGGAACGGCACGCGCGTGGACGGCAAGCGCGTGCCCGTGGACAAGGTCGCGATCGTCGAGCAGGGCGAGATCATCATCGGCCGCACACGCTTGCGCGTCCGCACGCGCCACACGCCGCTCGCCGCCGAGCGCCTGTTCCGGCGCGAGTTCGTGCGCCGGCACCGCACGCTGCTCGCGGCCGGCGGCGTGACGGCCTGCATCGCGTTCGGCAGCTTTTACCAGTGGCTCGACGCGCCGGCGTCGCTGGTGCGCAGCGTCGCCACGGCGGCGCTGGTTGCGCTCGCAGCGATCGCGGCCTGGACCGGCATCTGGGCGCTGGTCACGAAGCTGAACCACGGGATCTGGCAGGTGCGCGTGCACGTGGCGATTGCGGCGATCGGCGCGGCGTTCTGCGCCTGGGGCTACTGGGTGGCCGGGCTGGTGGCGTTCACCGCGCAGTGGTCGGCGCTCGACCGGATCGGCATCGTCGTCGTCGGCGGCGCGTCGTTCGCTGCGCTGTACCTGCACCTGCGCGAGGCCACCGATTACGGGCGGCGCGTCGCGCTGACGCTGTCGGCCGGCGCCACGGTCGTGGTCGGCGCCATCGCCTGGGTGATCGCATTCGGCGTCGATGACGGCGACGTCAATCGCGTGGACCTCGGCCCCGAGGTGCGGCTCGGCGCGGACCGCGTGGTGCCGAACCGGGATATCGCCGACTACCTCGCCGAAGTGGATGAGCTGCGCCTGGCCGCGGCGCGGGAACGCCAGAAGTCGCTGCTGAACGCCCCGCTGGCGGACGCCGACGACTGAAACGGACCCTCCAGGTGACTTGACCGGCGAAAGGCATAGACTAAGGCGACGGGGCGACCATGTATCGTGCCGGGCCACAGGGGATGAATGCCGGGATGCACGCTGCGCGGGCGGCGAAGACGGCGCTTGCGCTCCTGCTGTGCGCGTGTTTCGCGGCGGCGGCTGACGAGCCGGCGGCGGAGCCGGAGGCGCAGCAGACGGTCGCCGAGGCGAATCCCGCCGCGGAAGAGAGCAAGGAATTCAAGCCGCCACCGGGATACCGGCGCAAGCAGCACGGCGACGTCACCCTTTACTGCCGGCGAGAAGCCGTGCTGGGGTCGCGCTTCAAGGCGGAGAAGTGCTACGACCAGGCCGGCGTCGAGGCGCTGCAACGCGCCGAGCGCGAGAACCTCGAGACGCTGGAAAGGATCCGCAACTGTTCAGTGGGATCCTGTCCAGGGGGTTGAGCCGCTCAGCCCGGAATCGGCGCGACGATCTTCAGCGTTTTCGCGCGGCGTAATACGCAGCGATTTTCGGGTGTTTCTGCACCCGCTCGAGGTGTTTCGCCAGGAGCGGCGCGTGCCGGTCCACGATGTCCGCCGGGATGTGGTCCAGTGCCCCGGACTTCAGCCAGCGGACCCACAGGTAGCACTTGAGGTCGGGGACGGTCAGTCGCTTCTCGACGAACCACTCGCCGCCGCCGGCCTTGAGCCGGGCCTCGATCTGCTGCAGGAAGCGCGGCAGCGGCCCGGCCGCCAGCGCTTCGCGCGCCTGCTTCTTCGCCTCGCCCTCGAGCCGCATCGTGTTGCCGATCTTGGTCGTGATGTCCTCGATCGCTTCCATCACTTCGTCCGCGAGCACTGCCTGCCACTCGTCCTTCGGGAACAGGCCGGCGAGCCTGCCGAGATAGCGGTCGATCGTGTTGGATTGCGTGAGCATCTTGCCGTCCACTTCCAGCACCGGCAGCGCCTGGAACGGATAGCCGTCGCGTTGCGCGGGCCAGTCCTTGGCGGGGATGCGCTTGTCTTCGAAGGCGATGCCGCCGAGATGCATGATCAGGCGCGCGGCCTCACCGCGGCCGCCGTCGAAATCAAAGTAATAGAAGGTAAGCTTGGGCATGGGTATTCCTCTGCGTAAGCTGAAAATCATCACACTGCACTGCTTCGGGAGCAATCCCCGCAAGCACGCGACCGGGAAGTGGCACTTCATGCACTGCGCGGAGGCCTGTGCCGGGCTCGTGGACTGGGTCTATCCACCGGCGCCGCACCGGCTCGAGCCCGACATCGTCCGCAACCTGCTGAAGAACGAGATGGGCTGCACTGACGAGGAGGTGGAGGCCTTTGGCCTGGAAGAGCCGCGCTGCTGGTTCCGCTTCACCGACGGCCGCTACGTCGGACTCGAGGAGACCATGGCCTACCTGGCCGAAGTCTGCCGGCGCGAGCGCCCGGACGGCATCGCCGGTTACTCGAACGGCGGCGGCGCCGCGCAGCTCGTCGCCGCCGCGCGCGAGGCGGGCCACCCGGACTTCCAGTCCATCCGCTTCCTGATGAGTTTCTGCGGCGCGACCTCGCCGATGATGCAGGGCAAGCTCCGCGAGTTCATGGGCCCGGGTCGCGCGAAGATCTCGATCCCGACGATCATCTTCGGCTCGCGATACGATCCCTTGCTCGCCAACGCCGGCCAGATGGCGGCCGAGCTGTTCGAAGACTGCGAACTGGCGATCGCCGACGAAACGCGGCCGTTCGCGAATCACGCACTGCCGGAACACGCGGCGTCTTACGGGCCGGTGGTGGATTTCCTCAGGAAGCGCGGCGGCTTTGACAGGCGGGGAGCCTGATGCAATCGTAGCGGCGCACACGGGGGGCTTGCGACATGGGGGAGGGACCGGTCGTCCTGGTCACGGGCGGCGCCTCGGGCATCGGCGGGGCGATCGCCGCGCGCTTCGCCGGCGAAGGCTGGCGCCTGCACGTGTGTGATGCGGATCCCGCCGCCGTGGCGCGCTTCCAGGCGGCGACCCCGAAGGCTTCCGCGAGCGTTGCGGATGTCGCCAGCGTCGAGGACGTGGACGCGATGTTCGACGACGTCGCCGCGCGCTATGGCCGTCTCGACGTGCTGGTCAACAACGCCGGCGTCTCTGGGCCGACCGCGCCGGTGGAGGAGATCGCGCCGGCGGACTGGGACCGCACGGTGGCGGTGGACCTCAACGGCCAGTTCTACTGCACGCGGCGCGCGGTGCCGTTGCTGAAGAAGGCGGGCGGCGGGTCCATCCTGTTCATTTCCTCGAGCGCGGCTTTCTTCGGTTATCCGCTGCGCACGCCCTACACGGCCTGCAAGTGGGCGCTGGTCGGGCTCATGAAGACGCTGGCGATGGAACTCGGGCCGCAGGGCATCCGCGTCAATGCGATCTGCCCGGGCTCCGTGCGCGGGCCGCGAATCGACGGCGTGATCGAGCGGGACGCCGCCAAGCGCGGGCGCAGCGCCGCGGAGATCCGCCGCCTGTACGAACGCCAGACCTCGCTGCGCTCCTTCGTCTCCGCCGACGACATCGCCAACACCGCCTGGTTCCTCGCCTCGGAACAGGGCGCGATGATCTCGGGCCAGGCGATCGGCGTGGACGGGCACACGGAATCGCTTTCCAACTGGCTCGACTGACATGACGACCAAGCGCAGCACCATGAAGGCGGCGTGGTTCGAGTCCTTCGGCCCGGCCCGCAAGGTGATCGTCGTCGGCGAGCAGCCGAAGCCGGAACCCGGGCGCGGCGAAGTGCTGGTGCAGTTGCGCACGAGCGGCGTGAACCCTTCCGACGTCAAGAAGCGCGCCGGTTCCTCGCCGACGCTGCTCGACGCCGGCCTCGTGATCCCGAACAGCGACGGCGCCGGCATCATCGCGGCGGTCGGCGAGGGCGTGGCGCAGGGCCGCGTCGGCGAGCGCGTCTGGGTGTACCAGGCGCAGCACGGCCGCCGCTTCGGCACGGCGGCCGAGTTCGTCGCGATCGACGCCAGCCGGGCGGCGCCGCTGCCGGATGCCGCGGGGTTCGAAGTCGGCGCCTGCCTCGGCATCCCGGCGATGACGGCGCATCGCTGCGTCTTTGCCGACGGGCCGGTGGCCGGACAGGCAGTGCTCGTGACCGGCGGCGCCGGCCGGGTCGGCTACTACGCGATCCAGTGCGCCAAGGCCGCCGGCGCGCGGGTCATCGCCACGGCCAGCAAGCCCGATGACGAGCAGGCCTGCCGCGAAGCGGGCGCCGACGCCGTCGTCAATCATCGCCAGGCCGGATGGAGCGACGCCGTGAAGTCCGCGAACGGCGGCCAGCCCGTCGATCGCGTGGTGGAGGTCGAGTTCGGCGCCAACCTTGCCGAGGTGCTGGGCTGCATCCGCACCGGCGGCACGATCGCGACCTATTCCTCGATGCAGGTGCCGGAACCAAAGCTGCCTTTCTATCGCATGATGTTCATGGACCTGACGGTTCGCGCCGTGCTCGTATACGTGATGCCGGAATCCGCCAAGCAGGCAGCGATCGCCGACATCGAGAAGTTCCTGTCCGCTGGCCGGCTCAGGCACCGCATCGCGCAGCGGCTGCCGCTCGCCGAACTGGCGCGCGCGAACGAGCTCGTCGAGCAGGGCGAGGCGCGCGGCTGCGTCGTCGTCGACATCGGGAACGGCTGATGGACGACCGCAACGAGCCGCGCCCGACGATCGACTGGCCGATGTTCGGGTTGACGCTGGCGGTGATCCTGGTCGCCTGCGTGCCGATCTTCGGCCTCGGCCCGGCCGCGGCGGGCACCATCACGGCGGCCTACGATGCGCTGACCCGGCATTTCGGCGTCGTGTACCAGTGGTACGGCATGGGTGCGCTGGTGTTCCTCGGCTGGCTCGCCGCGAGCCGGTACGGGCGCGTGCGACTCGGCGGCGCGGACAGTGTTCCGGAGTTCCGCACCCCGAGCTGGCTGGCGATGATGTTCTGCTCCGGCGTCGGCGCCGGCCTGCTGTACTGGTCGATCATCGAGTGGGGCTATTACATCGACAAGCCCCCCTACGGGTTCGCGGCGCGCAGTCCCGAGGCGATCGAGTGGGCCGCGAGCTACGGGATCTTCCACTGGGGCCCGACGGGCTGGGCCATCCAGTGCCTGCCGGCGCTCGCGATCGGCTACGCCTATTACATGCGCAAGATTCCCTACCTGCGCCTCAGCACTGGCTGCAGCGCGCTCCTTCCCGAGGGCGTCACCGGCGCGCGCGGCCGCAGCCTGGATTTCCTGTACATGTTGAGCATCATCGGCGGCGCCGGCACGTCTCTCGGCCTGACGACGCCGATGATCTCCGCCGCCTTCGCCGATCTCGCAGGCCTGCAACGCAGCTTCGCCCTGGACGTCGCGGTCATCTCGGTCTGCATCGCGATCTTCGGCACCAGCGCCTGGCTCGGCATCGAGCGCGGCTTCAAGCGCATGGCCGACGCGACGATGGTGCTGGCGCTCGTGCTGCTGCTGTTCGTGCTGGTCGCCGGCCCGACGCTGTTCATCCTCAAGATGTCCACCAACAGCGTCGGCCTCGTGCTGCAGAATTTCCTGCGCATGAACACCTGGACCGACCCGATCCGCAATGCCGGCTTCGTCGAGAACTGGACGGTTTTCTACTGGGCCTGGTGGATCGCCTACGGGCCGTTCGTCGGCCTGTTCGTGACGCGCATCTCGCGCGGCCGCAGCCTGCGCGAGATCATCCTGGGCATGCTGTGCTTCGGCACGCTGGGCGCCGGACTCTTTTATATGGTGCTCGGCAACTACGCCATGCACCTCGACCTGGCGAGCCTCGTCGACGTCACCGGACTGATGACGCGCCTGGGCGAGGCGCAGGCGATCTCGGCGGTCATCGCCAGCCTGCCGCTGGGAACCCTGGCATTGCTGGCGTTCGTGGTGGTCGCTGTCGTCCTGCTGGCAACGACCTACGACTCGGCGTCCTACACGCTGGCCTCGGTCTCGACCCGGCGGCTGGAAGCGGGCAACCACCCGGCGCGCTGGAACCGGCTGTTCTGGGCCTGCGCACTCGGCCTGGTGCCGGTGACGCTGATGTTCGTCGAGGGCGGGATCAAGGTCGTGCTGTCGGCGACGATCGTCGTCTCGCTGCCGCTGATCGTGGTCGGCGTGCTGCTGGCGACCTCGCTCGTGCGGATGCTGCGCGCGGACGCCGCTGCTCAGGCCGTGAAATAGCGACCACCGCTCGTCTCGCGCAGACGGGAAGCGCGGCCCTCGCCAGCGATCGACGACAGGTACCACTCGCGGAAAGCCGCCACGTCGGCTTCCAGCGCCGAGGCGGGGCCGGGCTCGTAGCTCGGCGAGGCGACGCCGGCGGCATTGGCCTCGATGATGGACTTGTCCTGCTCGGTCGTGCGGGTCCAGAGCCAGGTCAGGCGCGCAGGATCGTAGTCGGTGCCGGCCTTCGCCGCCCCGTGGACCAGCCAGGTGCAGATCATGTCCGTGTGCAGCGCGTCGCGCGGCACGAACGAGAAGAACACGGCGTGATCGTTGTAGGCGAGCATGTAAGTGAACGCATCCGCCGCGAGCGCCGTTTCCCCGCCGTCGTACTCCGCGAAGCCGCCCATCAGCGGCGCCGCAGGCCGGCCGTCCTCGGTCGCCGTGACATGCGTCTCGCGCAGCGGCGCGCGGTAGGCGGCGGCGATCGGGGTCGTGGCCAGGCGCGCATCGAGCGGCAGCGCCGTGCCGACCTCGTCGAGCAGCGTGCCGAGCTGCCGGGCCCGCGCCAGCCAGGTGCGCTCGCGCGCCTCGTAGCGGCTGCGCGCCGCCGGCGTGGTGTCGCCGATGCGGTCCGCCTTGATCTCGACGGTGCAGTATTCGCGATGCGCCGGCTTGCAGTGATAGCACTCGAGGTAGTTCTCGATCGCCAGCTTCCAGTTGGCGCGAACCGGGAACGTCGCCTGCGCGGCCACGCGCGCGGAGCCGATGCCGTGCAGTGCCAGGTACGGGTCGAGACGCTGCGCGACGTCGTCGAAGGCGGGCTCGCCGCCGTCGGCAAGGCAGACGAACACCAGGCCGTGGGCCAGGCTCACGCGGCAGGGCTTCAGTCCGTGGGTCGAGCGGTCGAATCCCTCCGGCATGTGCGGCGCGGCGCGCAGCGAGCCGTCCTGCGCATAGGTCCAGCCGTGATACGGGCAGGTCATCGCCGCCGCGTTGCCGCAGGCCTCGAGCAGCACGCGGCTGCCGCGGTGGCGGCAGACGTTGTAATGCGCACGGATTGCGCCGTCGCGGTCCCGCATCAGGATGACGCTCTCGCCGGCCACGTCGAACAGCCGGTAGTCGCCGGCCTTCTCGAACTGCGACACATGCGCCGCCAGCACCCAGTGGTGGCGGAACAGGCGCCGGCGGTCGCGCTCGAAGATCGCGGGTTCAGTGTAGAAGGCGCGGTCCAGCGAGCGCCCCGGGCGCTGCGCCTCGATCAGGGCGTCGATGCCGGCGGCATCCATCGTCAACGCCCCAGCCTGCGCCAGTCGTGCAGGATCTCGCGCGCGGCATTGTGCCCGGGAATGCCGGACACGCCGCCGCCCGGGTGCGTGGAGGAGCCGCACTGGTAGAGGCCGCGGATCGGCGAGCGGTAATCGGAGTAGTGCGGCGCAGGCCGCTGGAAGAAGAGCTGCTCTAGCGCCAGCTCGCCGTGGAAGATGTGACCCTCCGGCGTGTTGATGATGCGCTCGATGTCGCGGGGCAGCAGCACCTGGCGATCGATGATCCCGTCGCTGAACCCGGGCGCGAGCTCGTCGATCGTGTCGAACACGTTCTTCTCGAACTCCGGCTGCGCCTCGTCCCAGCTGCGGCCCTCGAGCCGGTACGGCGCGTGCCCGCCGAACAGGTTGATCACGTGCTTGCCCGGCGGCGCCAGCGTGTCGTCCACCGTGGTCGGCACGACGGCGGTGATGAACGGCCGGCGCGAGTACGTGCCGCGGCAGGCGTCCTCGTAGGCCGCCTGCAGGTAGTCGATGTCCGGCCCGATGTGGACGTAGTTGGGCGCCGCGAAGCCGCATTTCGCCGGGTCGA
This sequence comes from uncultured Steroidobacteraceae bacterium, assembly GCA_964468395.1. GTDB lineage: Bacteria > Pseudomonadota > Gammaproteobacteria > Steroidobacterales > Steroidobacteraceae > SCUD01. Next base: position 7,183 of record CAYXUJ010000011.1, on the reverse strand, counting down.
AGGCGGCGTAGCGAGGCGGCGCCTCGGCGGCGACGTTGATCTTGAACGCGGTCGAGAACGTGCGGAACCGGCGGATGTGGCCGAGGAACTCCGGCGGCAGGTGCTCCGGCGCGATGAGCCGGTCGAACAGGACCTTGCAGCTCGCATTGGAAACGACCGCGCGCGCGGCGAACTCGTCGCCCGCGGCAGTGACCACGCGCGTGGCGCGGCCGCCCTCGACCTCGACGCGCAGGACCTCGGCGCCGGTGCGCACCTCCATCCCGTGCTGCCGCCCGCAGGCGGCGATGGCCTCGCTGATCGCGCCCATGCCGCCGCGGATGAAGCCCCAGCCGCCCGCGCCTTCGTGCTCGCCCATGATGTGGTGCAGGACGACATAGGCCGAACCCGGCGTGCGCGGGCCGGCGAAGTTGCCGATCGAGCAGTAATAGGCGAGCACCGCGCGGTTGACGCCGTGCTCGAACCAGCGCGCGAGGAAATCGTCGGCGCTCATGGTCATGAGGTCGACGATCCGGTAGAAATTCCGGCCGACCTTGCGGTACTTCCAGGCGAGCTTGACGAGCTCGAGCCGGTTGCGAAAGTCGTCGCGTGACGGGTCCACCGGCGTGTCGAGCAAGAGCCGCCGGACGACGTTCGCGGCCTCGTTGAGCCAGGCGTCGAAGCGCGCGTAGTTCTCGCCGTCGCGCTTCGAGAAGCGCGCGAACTGCGCCGCGGTCCGGCGGACGTCGCCGGAGAGAATGATGTAGTCGCCGGTCCCGACCGGGCAGAACAGGTCGGTGGCGGGCAGGACGGTGAGCCCGAGTTCGCGCAGCCCGAGGTCGCGGATCACCTTCGGGTGCAGCAGGCTCATGACGTAGGAGAAGGTGGACGTCCGGAAGCCGGGGGAAAATTCCTCGGTCACCGCCGCGCCGCCCAGGAGCGGCCGGCGCTCCAGCACGAGCACCTTCAGTCCCGCCTTCGACAGGTAGGCGCCGCAGGTCAGGCCGTTGTGCCCGCCCCCGATGATGACGACGTCGTAAGCCGGTCTGGTCATCGCGCTGCTCGACAGCTCAGGCCCGCAACGCGCGATAGAGCCCCGCGATCCAGGTGGCGAGGAGCACGCCGAAGCCGATGAAGGCGATCCAGAAGTAGGTCTCCGGCAATCGCGGCGGATCGCTGCGATTCGCGATCATCACCGCATGATGGATCGCGAGGCTGAAGCCGACCGCCAGGATCGGCAGCAGCGTGAACCAGGTGCGCAGAATGCCGACCATCTTCTCCCGGCGTTCCGGCGCGAGCCAGTGGTCGCGATTCGGGATGTTGAGCCAGCGCGATCCGCGGCGTGCGGCACCGACCACCAGCCAGCGGATCGCGAGCGGCATGACCACGCCGATCGCGAGCATGAATGCGCGGTACACGTCCGGGCTCATCGACTGCAGCGGCCGGCCGCCGGAACCGAATTTCGAGGCGATCGGCGCGGTCATGGACGCAGTGCTGTCGAGCACGTACAGCGTCGTGACGGCGGCGAGGATCCAGAGGATCGTGTCCAGGAAACGCTGCATATCGGTCACCTCGGGCGGCGATTCAAGGCAGGTAGGCCGCTTCCATCGTCGCCAGATCGGCGTCCGCGATGTCCCGGTCCGCGGGCACGTAGCGACTGCCGTTCCAGCTCCAGACCGGGAATGAGAATCCGGGGCCGCCGTCGGCGAGGTCGCGCACGCCGCCGGTCGCGCTCGTCAGGATGATGAGCATCCGCCCGCGCGCCGAGTAGATCTCGCGCCAGCTGCCGCCATCGCGCGCGAACAGGTGCAGGTCTGGCCCGTCGCCGTAGCACGAGGCCATCTGCGGGCCGCCGCCGATCGCGAACAGGATGGCGGTGCCGGCGCTTCCGCCGAGCTCCGCCGGCAGGAACTGCGGCACGACCAGCTCGCCGCAGGCGTTCATCACCCGGCCCTGCGCGTCGGCCGGCATCTTCAATACCTGCTGGATGGCCGCGCGGTCGGCGTCGCCGAATGCGCCGGCCGGCGCGGTGGCGGCCGGGCGGTCGCAGGCGGCCAGGGCCAGGACCAGCAGGGCGGCAGCGGCCTGGAGTGCGGTTCTCATGGCGGCAATCAATGTATTACGGTTGCCGGTGCCGTTGCAAAAGCCGCTGCCGGCGCCATGATGCAATAAGCGCCGCCGCCGCCCGGTCTGATCATTGCCAGGACCCACGGCACGAGGCAGGACCCATGAACAAGTTCGCCAGGAACCCCGCAGCGATCTCGAAGCTCACGCCCGAGCAGTACCGCGTGACCCAGCAGTGCGGCACCGAGCCGCCGGGCACGGGCGCGCTCCTCCACAACAAGGAGCCGGGCATCTACGTGGACGTCGTTTCCGGCGAGCCGCTGTTCGCCTCCACCGACAAGTACGATTCCGGGTCCGGCTGGCCGAGCTTCACCAGGCCGATCGAGCCCGCCAACGTCCAGGAGCTGACGGACGAGTCGCACGGCATGGTGCGCACCGAGGTGCGCTCGGCGCAGGGCGACAGCCACCTGGGCCACGTCTTCAACGACGGGCCGCGCGACCGCGGCGGCCTGCGCTATTGCATCAACTCGGCGTCGCTGCGGTTCATCCACCGCGATGACATGGAGAAGGAAGGTTACGGAGCGTACCTGGCCCAGGTCGGAGACAGGTCATGACCCAGGAACGCGCAGTGCTGGCGGGCGGCTGCTTCTGGGGCGTGCAGGACCTCTTCCGCCGGTACCCGGGGGTGATCGCGACCCGCGTCGGCTACACGGGCGGCAACACGCCGAACGCGACCTATCGCAATCACGGCTACCACGCCGAGGCGGTCGAGATCCTGTTCGACCCGGCGAAGATCGGTTTCCGGCAGATCCTCGAGTTCTTCTTCCAGATCCACGACCCGACGACGAAGAATCGCCAGGGCAACGACATCGGCACGAGCTATCGTTCGGCCATCTATTACACGACGGACGAGCAGCGCCGCGTGGCCGAGGATACGATCGCGGACGTGGAGGCCTCCGGGCTGTGGCCCGGCAAGGTCGTCACGGAAGTCGCTCCGGCGGGCGATTTCTGGGAGGCGGAGCCGGAGCACCAGGACTACCTGCTGCGCAATCCCGGCGGCTACACCTGCCACTTCGTGCGGCCGGACTGGGAACTGCCGAGGCGCAAGCGCGCATAGGGGGATTGCCGTGAGACGTTGGATCTGTTCAATGCTGGTCGCGCTGGCGGCGGCCATGCCGGCAGGCGCGTCCGAAGCGCCGGCAGCGTCGGAACTGACCGCGCTGTTGCAGGAATTTCTCGCCGGTGCATCGCGGAACGACATCGCCGCGCATGAACGCTTCTGGGCCGAAGACCTGATCTACACGCGCTCGGCCGGCGTGCGGGTCGGCAAGCAGGAGATTCTCGACAACGTCCGATCCGGGCCGGCCTCGCCGGACGAGCCGGAAGTCATTTACTCCGCGGAGGACATCCGCATCCAGCAGTACGGCGACACGGCCGTCGTCGCTTTCCGCCTGGTCGGCAGGACGGCGGACGAATCGGCGGCGACGCAGTACTTCCTCAACACCGGCACTTTCGTGAAACGCGACGGCGAATGGCGCGCGGTCGCCTGGCAGGCGACGCGCGTGCCCGAGCCGGTGGCAGCGGCGTCGCCGTGAAAATCGCCCTGATCCAGCAGCCCGCATCGCAGGACAAGCAGTCGAACATCGCCCGCGGGCTTGCGCACCTCGAGGCCGCCGCGAAGAACGGCGCCGCGCTCGCCTGCTACGCGGAGCTTGCCTTCGAGTGGTTCCATCCGCAGCGCCCCGCGAGCGGCGACGTGCGCGCGCTGGCCGAGCCGCTGGACGGGCCGCTGGTCCGCGCGTTCCGCGACAAGGCGCGCGAGCTCGGCATCGTCGTCGTGCTGAATTTCTACGAGCGCGACGGCGATGCGACCTACGACTCCTCGCCGGTGATCGACGCCGATGGGACGCTGCTCGGCGTCACGCGCATGGTGCACATCACCGAGTACGCCTGCTTCCACGAGCAGGGCTACTACTCGCCGGGCGACCGCGGCGCGCCGGTGTTCCAGACACGCGCGGGAAAGATCGGCGTGGCCATCTGCTACGACCGGCACTTCCCCGAGTACATGCGCGCGCTGGCGCTCGCCGGCGCCGATCTGGTCGTGATCCCGCAGGCCGGCGCCGTCGGCGAGTGGCCGGAGGGCCTCTACGAGGCGGAGATGCGCGTCGCCGCGTTCCAGAACGGCTATTTCACCGCGCTCTGCAACCGCGTTGGCAAGGAAGACTGCCTCGAGTTCGCGGGCGAATCGTTCGTCTGCGCGCCCGACGGCTCCGTCACGGCCCGCGCGGGAACCGGCACCGAGGAGATCCTGTACGCGGACGTCGATCTCGCGTCCTGCGCGGATTCGCACGCCCGGCAACTGTTCCTGGCCCACCGCCGGCCGGAGCTGTACTCGCGCTGGCTCGGCAGGTGAAGCGGCCGCCCGTCGCCTAGAGTACCGGCATTGCCGGCACGCCGAACCACCGTGCGTGCAGCCAGAGAATGAAGACTGCGTAGAGCGCGATCCCGCCGACGATCGCGATGATGTCGTTGGCCGGCGATGCCGGCAGCGCGATCATGCGCCGTGCCGGACGCTGCGCGAGCGACGCGCGGACGGCGATCGTCCAGGCGAGGAAACCGCCGAACAGCAGCAGATCGGCGAGGCTGCCGTTCGCCAGCAGGTGCGCGACCGCCCACAGCATGGCCGAGAGCAGGAGCGGATGCTGCGCGCGGGCCCGGATGCGGCCGGAGAAGACCGAGGCGAGCGCGAGCGTGAAGACCGGCAGCATCAGGATCGCGGTCAGGTAGCGCAGGCCTGCGGGCGGCGTGTACAGCACCGGCGCCGACAGGCGCGCGGCGCCGTAGCCCGTGACGATCAGGTAAGCGCCGGCGAGCGCGATGACGGAGTAGAGGGCCTGCCAGGTCCGCGTGCCCAGCCGCTCGACCATGCGGTTGCGCCAGCCGAGCGCCAGCATCGAGATCGAGTGCACGCCGAAGAAGACCGCGAGTCCGAGGATGAACCTGGCCATGCCGTCACCCCATTTCCACCCGGCGCATTATCGCATGCGCCGGCCGCGTCCGATGCCGGCGGGGCTACTCGTCCAGTGAGCGCAGCGTCGCGGTCCAGCCGATGTCCGGGTCGTGCATGGCCATGACCTGCCAGGGCCGGCAGCACACCGGGCAGTCTTCGATGTAGCACTGCGGGCTGCCGCCGCCCTCGTCGATGGTGAGTTCGACGTACTCGCCGCAGCACGGGCAACTCAACCCGGCGGCGGTGGCCATGGTCAGGGCAGCAGTCGCCCGACCGCGACCAGGTGGCGCTGGTAGTAGGGCGACTGGAGATCCGCGACGCGCACGGTGCCGCCGCTCGACGGCGCATGGACGAAGCGCCCGTCCCCCAGGTAGATGCCGACGTGCGAGAGCTTTTCCTGGTCCTGGAAAAAGACCAGGTCGCCCCGGCCGGCCTGCGCGAGGGAGATCTTCTGTGCAACGCCGAGCTGTTCCCGCGAGGTGCGCGGCACGGCGTAGCCGTGCAGCGTGTAGGTGTAATAGACGAGGCCGCTGCAGTCGAAACCGGCGGTGGGATCCGCGCCGCCATACCGGTACGGCACGCCGATCATCGCCAGCGCGGACTGGGCGATGGCGCCGCCCGGGTCGCTGGCCGCGCCGCTGGCAGCTTCGCCGGGCGCGGCAGGCGATGCGGCCGGCATCACGGCCGGCGGCGGCTCCCGGACCGGCGCGCCTGCGCAGCCCGCCGCCAGCAGGACGACTGCCAGCAGGCCGGTGAGCTTCGTTGCAGGAGCCGCGCGCATGGTCGCAGGCTGGCAGGCCGCCCCGGCCTTGTCGCCGGAGCGCATCACATAACTTGCCGGAACCCGGGGCGACGGCGCGCGAATCCGGGCCTGCGGCGGCAGAAGGGGCCGCCCACAGCACGGTTATTCCGTAACGCGTTACGAATTAACGGCTCGCCGGCACGACCCGCCGCCCAGGCTGCGCGGGGGTGCCGCCAGGCAGCAGCGGTATGCTACGGCGACCAGTCGAGACAAGGGGGCCGCCATGATCCGCATACTTGCGCCGCTGGCGCTGGCCATTCTGCTCGCCGGCTGCGCGCCGGCAGAACCGCCCGAGGACAGCCTCGCCACCTATTTCGATAGCAGCGGCCGCGACGACGTCCTCGCGGGCGGCATCCGGATGATCCCGGTCGAGACGCCCAAGGGCACGTTCAAGGTCTGGACCAAGCGGGTCGGCAACAACCCCACCATCAAGGTGCTGCTGCTGCACGGCGGCCCGGGCGCCACGCACGAGTACCTCGAGGCGTTCGATTCGTATTTTCCAGCTGCGGGCATCGAGTACTACTACTACGACCAGCTCGGCTCGGCGTACTCGGACCAGCCGGACGATCCCGAGCTGTGGGACCTGCCGCGCTTCGTGGACGAAGTCGAACAGGTCCGCCAGGCGCTCGGCCTGAACGAAGACAACTTCTATCTCTACGGCCAGTCCTGGGGCGGCATCCTCGCGATCGAATACGCGCTGGCCCACCAGCACAACCTCAAGGGGCTCGTCATCTCCAACATGATGGCGAGCGTCCCGGCCTACAACGAGTACGCGAAGACGGTGCTGATGGCCGGGATGGATCCGGCGGCGCTGGCGGAGATCCAGGCGCTGGAAAAGGCCGAGGACTACAAGAACCCGCGCTACATGGAACTGCTGGTGCCGCTGCACTACGAGAAGCACATCCTGCGCATGCCGGCGGACCAGTGGCCGGACCCGGTCAACCGCGCCTTCGAGACGCTCAACTACGATCTCTACCTGCGCATGCAGGGCCCCAGCGAGCTCGGCGCGAGCGGCAAGCTCGTGGACTGGGACCGCACGGCCGACCTCGCGTCGATCGCGGTGCCGACGCTCGTCATCGGCGCGGCTTACGACACGATGGACCCGAAGCACATGGAGTGGATGGCGGGGCAGTTCCCGAAGGGCAGCTATCTCTCCTGCCCCGAGGGCAGCCACTTCGCGATGTACGACGACCAGGTGACCTACTTCGAGGGCCTGATCAAGTTCCTGCGCCAGGTGGACGAAGACGCTCGGCACTGAGGCCGCCGGCCAGTCGGAGTCAGTCCGCTTTCTTGCCGGTCAGGCCCTCGTGGATGAAGTCGGCGACCTTTTC
>CAYXUJ010000010.1:0-41011 GCA_964468395.1 uncultured Steroidobacteraceae bacterium | reverse complement strand
GGAGACACGCGAGGTGCTCTCGAGCTCGGGCGCGACGTAATACAGACATTTCATCCGATTCCCCCCGCAATTCTTGAGTCTTGCATAACCCCCGGAGCTTGGGAAGCCTGATGCGCCGGCCGGCGGCGCCGCAGGGCGGTCAGCCGGCCTTTGGCCTTGCGAGCAGCCACTCGACGGCTTCCGCCTCGGCCGTGAAGACGCGCAGTCGCGCGCCGCGGTTCGTCGCCACGATTTCGCCGAACCGCTGCGGGTGGATCATGGGCTCGATGCCGAGCACCGCCATCCGTGTCCCGGGCGCCTGCCGCGACTGGAGGTCGGCAATCTGCACGGCCTGGTCGTAACGTTCGGACATCGTCGGCTCGCGGCCGACGACCTGGCGGATGTCGATCAGCACGGCATTGCGCCTGGCCCGCGCGGCCAGCGCGAGCGCGTGCACGGCGACCAGCACGGGCAATTCCGGGGTGTAGTCGCCGATGCAGGCGACCTCGAGGTACTCCGGATGCTCGCGGGTCTCGAATCGATGGGTCATGGCGGTTCCCTCGCCGTTGCTTACGCCTGCGCCAGCAGCCACTCGCGCGCGCGTTCCTCGTTGGTGAAGACGCGGGCGACTGCACCGCGGTTCCTGGCGACGGTCTCGCCGAAGCGCTGCGAATCGACCATTGGCTCGTGGCCGAGGATCGCGAGCGCGATCAGCGGCAGGCGCTTGCGCTGCAGCGCGGTGACGTGGATCGCCATGCCGTAGCGCTGGGTGAGCGTCGGCGGCCGCCCGGTGACCAGGCGGCCGTCGACCAGGATCGCCCGCCGGTCCGCCCGCGCGGCGATCTCGAACGCTTGCGTGAACACCACCCGTGCCGTGTCGTCCGAGTAGGCGCCGACGCAGGTCAGTTCCACGTGCGTGGCGTGCTCCAGCACCGTGTATTCGATGCCGCCCGCCATGCGGGTCAGGCGGCCGCTGGCCAGAGCCAGCCGAACACGCCGCCGGTCAGCAGCGCGTAGATCAGGCCGTCGAACGTGAGCTTGAGCGTCGTGGACCAGGGGCGGCTGTACCAGATGGACTGCTGCCACAGGCCGACCGCGTAGGCGACGAACGCCGTCGTGCCGGCCACGCGGAACACCGCCAGGTAGTCGGCGCCGGCCGCCAGCGTGCGGCTTGCGACGTAGGCGGCGATCACGCCGATCAACAGCGTGTAGATGAACCACTGCACCAGCGACTTGTTCATCGAGATCGGGCCGTTCGGCACGACCGTCATGATCATCACCGGCCCGCGCTTCAGCTTCTCGACGAATTCGGGCGAGCTGCAGGCCTTCATGTCGGCGGCGCGCGGCAGCATGTACTCGCCGGGCTTGATCGCGAACGGGCGCAGGGCGTCCATCACGCGGTCCTGGTCCGGGACCGCCGGGCACTCGTTGCGGTGCCACAGCGGCGCCATGTGGATGATGGAACTGGCGATGAAGACGATCACCGCGGACAGCAGGATCGGCATCCAGAGCGCTGCAATCGTGGTCATGGTGTCCTCCTCGTTGGGTCGTTCAGGGACCCGGGAGCTGTGCCCGGGTGTCCAGTTCATGCCCCTTGCGCCCGCCGCGGACCAGGGCGCCCTGGCCGAGCGTGCTCTCGATCATAACCCGGGCCATGTCGGCGGAGCGGCAGGCGAGGGCCGCGGCGCCGTCGTGCAGGACTTTCGACTCGCGCACGTACTGCTCGTTGTTCTCCATGTCCTCGGCGCTCCAGCCGCGGGAATGGGCGACGAAAGGGAACTGCGGGAACTGGCAGCCGAGCTCGGAGAAGAAGGCCAGCATCTGCCCGGCGACCGCCTGCACGTTGTCCTGGCCGCCCGTAATGATGAATGCCACCACCTTGTTCCGCAGCAGGTGGCGGTTGGCGACGGTCTCCTGGTTCTGGATGCAGTTCATGCGCTCGATCATCTTGTAGTAGAGGCTGCTGGCCCCGCCCCAGCGGATCGGCGTCGCGACCAGGATCACGTCGGCCCAATGGACGACGCCCTCGTACACGCGGTCCATCTGGTCGCTCGAGTCCATCTGCGTGATCGAGCAGGGCCAGGTGCAGGCGCGCGCCGACTTCGAGTAGAAGCCCTCGCAGGCGCGGAACGCGAGGTCGCGCACCCGGATCAGCTGCGTGTCGCAGGGGGCCGTGCCGTGCTCGCGCGCCGCGGCGAGGGCGTGCTGCAGGAGGTCTTCCGACGTGCTGTAGCGCGGCTGGCCGGCGGTCATCGCCGTGGTCGAGAGGCCGAGGATGCGGATCGGCCCGGGCTCGCGCTTTGGTTCGCGCGCGAGCGGATGCGGCTTGTGCGGCAGGCGCCCGCGCTTCGTGCGGGGAGCCTCGGTGACCAGCACGCGGCCGTTCTCGACCTTGACGCCGTGCGCCGGTACGCGGTCGGCCTCGTATCCGGGCTCGCCTTCGCCGGTCTGCCAGTGGAACTTGTAGTAATGCCAGGGGCAGACGACGAAGTCGCCGTCGAGATGGCCGCGGCCGAGCGGGCCGCCGACGTGGTTGCAGGCGCCGGAGATCGCGCCGAAGGCGCCGTCGCGGCAGGTCAGGGCAACGCGGCGCGTGCCGACGCGCAGCTCATGCAATGGCTTCGCGGCGAGCTCGGCGGCGGCGCCGACGTCGACCCACTTTTCCTCGCTCATTTCACGCGCGGCACGCGCCGCGGTACATGAAGGCGACGACCGCGCCGAGCATCAGCGCGAGAATCGTGTCGAACACGGCCTGTTTGACCGACAGCATGGCCGGCATCGGCTGCACGACGAAGTAGATCATGTAGATCGGCACGACCGCGAGCAGCGCCACTGCGAACCCGAAGCGCAGCCCCTGGCCGAGCCAGGGCTTGTTCTCGACGCCGCGCGCGTAGATCCAGGTGAAGGCGCCGGCCATCAGCACGTGCGCGATGATCATCAGGTGGAAGTACGGCATCGACTGCTCTTCGCTGCGGAACAGGTCCGGCAGTGCCATGTAGTCGGCCTGCAGCAGCGTGCCGTGGACGACGAAGCCGCCGGCCATGTAGACGATGAATACGACGAGCCAGGCAATCAGGAACTGCTTGTTCATGGACGATCCCCCTCGTTGGTCCAGCGATCTCAGGGCCCGCGCAGGCCCGATGGCCCGGGCTTTCTCGGCAGGCCCGGGTCGAAGCTCCAGTAATCGGCGCTCTCGGCGGTCCAGGAATGCACGGCGAGCGCGAGGCCGGTCGGCTCGTCCAGCGAGCCCGCGGCAATCGACCACAACGGCTCGTCGTCGCCCTCCCAGAACAGGCTCGAGCCGCAACGGCCGCAGAAACCGCGCCGCGCGTGCGGCGACGAGCGGTACCAGGCGAGCGTGTCGCCGCTCTCGATCACGACGTGCTCGCGCCTGGCGCAGGTGCCGATGAAGAGCCCGCCCGAGAAGCGGCGGCAGCTCCGGCAGTGACAGGCGACGGCATCCCGCCGCAATGGGCCGCGCACCGCATAGCGGACGCCGCCGCACAGGCAGCGGCCCGTCGCGCGTGTGTCTGTCGGCTGGTCGGTCATGGCCTCAGCGCGGCATCCCCGGTCCGACGATCTTAACCCCCTGGCGGGCCGCCGATCAGCACCGAGGTCATCGAGGCCGAGCTCGCGACCACGGCATTGAAAAACTCCAGGGTTTCGCCGGGATTTTGCAGTGCGAGGGCGTAGAGCAGGGGCAGGTAGTGCTCGGGCGTCGGCACCGCGAGGGCAGCGGCCGGGCCCAGCCCCGGGTAGTCGATCACCGCCTCGTGGTCGCCGGCCTCGATGCGCCGGCGCAGCAGCTCGTCGAATTCGCTCGCCCACGGCAGGGGCTTCGGGTCGCGGTAATCGAAGAGCCGCAGGTTGTGGACCATGTTGCCGCTGGCAAGGACCAGCACCTGCTCGTCGCGCAGCGGAGCCAGCCGCTGCGCCAGCGCATAGTGATCCGCGGCGGGCCGGCTGGTGTCCATCGACAGCTGCACGACCGGCACGTCGGCGGCCGGATACATCGCCAGCAGCACGCTCCAGGCGCCGTGATCGAGCCCGCGCGCCGGGTCGAGACGGACGGGCTCAGGGTGCAGGAGCGCGGCGACGCGCCGCGCCAGCCCCGGGTCGCCGGGCGCGGGATAGCGGACGTCGAACAGCGCCTTCGGGAAGCCGTAGAAATCGTGGATCGTTTCCGGCCGATCCGTCGCAGTCGCCCACGTGCCCTGCGTTTCCCAGTGCGCGGAAATGCAGAGGATGGCCGCCGGCGTCGGCAGGCGGCGGCCCAGTGCATTCCAGGCGAGGCAGAACTCGTTGCGCTCGATCGCATTCATCGGGTTGCCGTGGCCGACGAACAGGACGGGCATCTTCATCGCGGCGTCGTCCGGCCGATCAGGTCCCACTTGTTGCCGTACAGGTCGAGAAACACGACGACGGTGCCGTATTCCTCGTGGCGGGGCTCCTCGGTGAACAGCACGCCGTGCCGGCGCATGCGGTCGTAGTCGCGCTGGAAATCGTCCGTGGACAGGAACAGGAACACGCGGCCGCCGGACTGGTTGCCGACGGCCTGCTCCTGCGCGGGCGTCGCTGCGCGCGCCAGCAGCAGTGCCGTGCCGGAGGCGCCGGCCGGCGCGACGCGCACCCAGCGCTTGGTGTCCGACTGCCGCGTGTCTTCGAGCAGCTCGAAGCCGAGCGCCTGCGTGTAGAAGCGGATGGCTTCGTCGTAGTCGCGCACCAGCAGCGCGACCTCGGTGATGCGCCTCTGCGTATCGCGGCCCGGCGGCATGGTCAGGCGGAGTTCGGGCCGCCGCTCGGCGTCCAGATCGAGCGGTAGACCTTCCAGCGGCCGTTTCGCTGCCGGCGCAGGACGCGCATCACGTGGTACTCGGACTGCACGACGCGGCCGGTCGCGAGCTCGCGGGTCGCGCCGCGGATCGCGCCCCATTCGACCGCGTAGTTGCCGAAGATCTTCACGTCCTCGAACTGCATGCGGTATTCGAGCACCTCGTGGGTCCGCGGCCCGGCACGCATGCGCTCGAAAGCCGCGTCGAAGTCCTTGGCGCCGCGCTGCGCCGGCGCGCCCGGCGGGAACATCACGGCCTCGTCGTCCACCAGCGAGCGCAGGGTCTCGAAATCCCCGGCGCGGGACGCGCGCATGTCGCGGCGGTGCAGCCGCTCGATGGCCCGGCGCGCAGCGCCTTTCACCGTTCCCGCCATGCGCGATTCACCCTCCGTCCAGCGACAGTTCGCGGCCCCTGCCGGCAGCGCGCGCACGTTCGTACGCCGCGGCCGCAGCCGCCACATCCTGCACCGCGGTGCCCGTGCTGTCGAATACGAAGATCTGGTCGTCGGCGGTGCGGCCGGGGCGGGCGCCGGTGAGGAGCTGGCCGAGCTCCGCGTGCACGTCCTCCGGCTTCATCAGCCTGGCGGCAAGGGCGTGCTGCAGGTCGCCCATGTGCGCCGCCTGCGCGGTCACGTCGGTCACGACCCGGCTGCGGCGCAGCACCTCCGGCGCGAGCTCCTGCTTGCCCTCGCTGTCGGCGCCGACCGCCGCGATGAACTGGCCGGGGCGGATGTCGTCGGCGGTCAGCACGGTCTCGCGGCCCGTCGTGCAGGTGACGGCGATGTGGCAGGCGGGCATGGCAGCGGCGGGCGAGTCGACGGGCTCGATGTCGAGGCCGGTCTCCGGCGCCATCTCGCGCACGAAGGCGCGGACCTGTGCCGCGCTGCGGTCGCAGGCGAGGACCCGGCGCAGCCGGCGGACTGCCAGCAGGGCGCGCAGGTGGGCGCGGCCCTGGTTGCCGCAGCCGCAGATGAACAGGATCGAGGCGTCCGGCAGCGCCAGGTAGCGCGCGGCGATGGCGCTCGCCGCGGCGGTGCGCAGGGTCGTGATCTCGATCGAGTCGAGCAGGGCCAGCGGCCGGCCGCTGGCCGCGTCGAACAGCCCGATCAGGCCCTGGATCGTCGGCAGGCCGCTGCGCTCCGGATTGCCGGGAAAGTTCGCATTGATCTTGGCCGCGTAGTAACCGGGCGCCGGGCCGAGCGCGGCGGTCTTGACGTGGAACCCGCCGCCTGCGACCGGCGTGCCGAGCACCCCCGGCGCGGCCGGCAGCTCGCCCGCGGCGTGGGCCGCGAAAGCGCGCTCGACCGCGGCAATACAGTCCGCCATCGGCAGCAGCGCCACGACGTCCTGGCGGTCGAGGAACAGCATGTCGCCTTCAGCCTTTCATGCAGGCCCGGTACCGGAAGCAGTCCACGAGGTGGTCGTTGACGACGCCGACGGCCTGCATGAAAGCGTAGCAGATGGTCGTGCCGACGAAGCGGAAGCCGCGGCGCTTCAGTTCGCGCGACAGCGCGTCCGACAGTTCCGTGCGCGCCGGGACCTGCCGCATCGACCGCCGCCGGCCGACCAGCGGCTCGCCGCCGGCGAAGTCCCAGAGGAAGCGGTCGAAGCTGCCGCACTCGCGCTGCACCGCGAGGAAGGCGGCGGCGTTGCTGACCGTGCTGTCGATCTTCAGGCGATTGCGCACGATGCCGGGGTTCCGCATCAGCCGTGCCCGCCGCGCGGCCGTGAAGCGCGCGACCTTCGCCGGGTCGAAGCCCGCGAAGGCCTCGCGGTAGGCATCGCGCTTGCGCAGGATCGTCTCCCAGCTGAGGCCGGCCTGCGCGCCCTCGAGCGTGATGAACTCGAACAGAACGCGGTCGTCGTGCACCGGCACGCCCCATTCGCGGTCGTGGTAGGCGATGCCGAGCGGCGTGACGGCCCAGGCGCAGCGCTTCATGGCGCGGAGGCGAACAGCTTCAGCTCGACGGGGTCGTCGCCGAGCCGGACGAGGCGCTCGAAGCGGAAGCCCAGCTTGCCGAGCAGCCGGATCGAGGATTCGTTGTCCTGGGTGGTGATCGCGAGGATGCGCCCGAGCCGCAGTTCCTCGCGCGCGTGACGCATGACCGCCGCGGCGGCCTCGAGCGCGTAGCCCTGCGCCCAGTGCTCCGGCAGGAACGAGAAGCCGAGGTCCGGCTCCGGCAGCGCGTCGCGCTTCAGCACGCCGCAGATGCCGAGCGGCACGCCGTCGCTGCGGCGCGCGACGCGCAGCAGTCCGTAGCCATAGCGCTCGTAGCCGGCGACGGGGCCCTCGCGGATGTAGCGGCGCGCGTCGTCCAGGGTCCGCACGCCGCGGTCGCCGATGTAGCGCAGGAACGAGGGCTCGTTCAGCAGCCGGTGGATGAACGCTGCGTCCTCCCCGGACAGCTGCGTGAGCGAGAGCCTCGCGGTCTCGATCGCGATGGCGGGACGGAGCTCGAGTTCGCCGGCGCTAATGGGTGTCCGCCTTCTGCAGCGACCAGAACGGCAGGGTCGCACGATCGGTGAACCCGAGCTTGCGATAGACGCCGATGGCGCGCGTGTTGTCGTGGTAGACGTGGAGGAAAGGCGTGAAGCCGCGGTCGAATGCGGCATTGCAAAGCCTGGCCAGCAGGCGCTGCGCATAGCCGCGTCCCGTGTAACGCGGGTGCGTGCACACGGCGCTCAGTTCCTGGTAGCCGTCGAGCCGCATGCGCTCGCCGGCCATCGCGACCAGCTCCCGGCCGTCGTAGATGCCGATGTAGTCGCCCATCTCCAGCGTGCGCTGGCGGAAGAAGCCCGGGAACACGAGCGCGGTGAGCGCCAGCATGTCCTGCCGTTGCGGCGGACCCAGCTGCATGACCGGCGGCCCGTCGACGTCCGCGACCCGGTCGTTGCAGATCATCTGCAGGACCGGCTTTTGCGGCTTCAGGCTCCAGCGCGGCGGGACCGGCGGTGCGACGCCGACCACGAACACGGCCTCGTCGTCCGCCACCAGGCTGGTCAACTGGGTGGCGGCATGGTCGCTCGGGGCCTCGACGGCGGCGAAGGGCGCAACCGCAGGCGGATACTTGGCGGCGCCGTCGACGTTGATCGCGAGGCGGGCATGCTGCGTTGCCAGCGACTGCCAGACCGGGTTGTCGAGCACGTGAGCGGTCAAGACGGGCGGCGCCTCAGGCAATCACCCCGAACAGGCTGCCGACCGCCGCCGTCAGCGCCATCGCCAGCGCGCTCCAGAAGGTCACGCGCAGCGCTCCCGTCAGCACGCGCGCGCGGCCGACGCGGGCGGCGAGGGCGCCGAGGCACGCGAGGAACACGAGCGAAAGCGCCGCGACCACCGGCACCATGCGCCGCTCGGGCGTGAGGATCGCGGCAGTCAGCGGCAGCGCCGCGCCGGCGGCGAAAGCCGTCGCCGAGGCGAACGCGGCCTGGATCGGCCGCGCCCGCATGACCTCGGAAATGCCGAGCTCGTCGCGGGCGTGCGCGCCGAGCGCGTCCTTCTCCATGAGCTGGGTCGCGACCTTGCTGGCGAGGGCGGTGTCGAGCCCGCGGCCGACGTAGATGGCGGCGAGCTCGCGGTGCTCGGCCTCGACGTCGTCCTCGAGCTCCTGGCGTTCGCGGGCGAGGTCGGATCGCTCGGTGTCGGCCTGCGAGCTGACCGAGACGTACTCGCCGGCCGCCATCGACATCGCGCCCGCGACCAGGCCGGCAAGGCCGGCCGTCAGCACCGCGCCGCGGCCGGCGCCGGCGGCGGCGACGCCGATCACCAGGCTCGAGGTGGAGACGATGCCGTCGTTGGCGCCGAGCACGGCGGCGCGCAGCCAGCCGGCGCGGCCCGAGCCATGGCGTTCACCGTGGCGCATCCGCCGGGCTCACTGCCGGTTGATCGCGAATCGCCCCGGGCCGATCAGCGCGAGCGCGATGGCCGAAAACATGAACAGGTACTGCTTCTCGATGGCGAATGCGCCGTGCTCGGTGATGGCGAAGACTTCGTGCCAGTGCGCGAGGCCGATCGCGAACAGCATGTTGACGGCGATCAGCCAGGCGCCGATGCGGGTGTAGAAACCGAGGATCACCAGCACCGGCGCGACGAGCTCGCCGACGTAGACGCCGTACTTGAAGAACTCCGGCAGCCCGTTCGCGACCAGCGCCCCGCCGATCCAGCCGATGTCGCCCGTCAGCTTGCTGAAGCCGTGCATCAGGATCAGCGCGCCGAGCATCAGCCGCAGGATCAGCTTGCCAGTGTCTTCGTTCATGGGGTGGCCTCCGTGAAGTGCCGGGCAGGTGCCGGCCAAGCATACGTGGCCGTGGGCAACATGCCAAAAGAACCGCGGATCACCCGCGGCGCGGGGTCACCTGCGCCCGAACAGGAGCAGCAGGACGCCGACTGCGATCGCGCCGCCCGCCGCCCACTTCGGGATGTCGACGGTCTCCTTTTCCTTCATGCTGAACTCGAGGCCGGCGATATTGGCCTCGTGCTTGTCCTTGGTGTAGCTGAATTCCCCGCGGCTCAGGCCGAACGCGCCGGCCGCGATCAGCACGATGCCGGCGGCGGGCAGGATCCAGGTCTTCATGGCTTGGTGTCTCCGTTGTTTTCCCGCGCGATTTCTTCCGCGACCCGGCGGTAGGCATCGCGGAAGGGCAGGCGTTCCCTGACGGCCAGCTCGTTTGCTCGCGCTGCCGCCTGGGTGTCCGGCTCGAGCCGAATGCTGGCCGCCACGAACCGGATGCCTTCCAGCGCCGGCGGCAGCACCGCCAGCACCTGCGAGCAGACGTCGATGCCGCGGAACAGCGGCGCCTTCAGCAGCTGCAGGTCCCGGTGATAGCCGGACGGCAGGCGCGAGCAGACGCCGAGCGCCTCGACCAGGCAAGCGAGCGCCGTCGCCGATCGGCCACGCACCAGCTCGAACAGGTCGGGGTTGCGCTTCTGCGGCATGATCGACGAGCCGGTCGTCATCGACTCCGGCAGCTCGACGAAGGCGAATTCCCGCGTCTGGAACAGCAGGATGTCGGCGGCGAGCCGGCCGAGGTCCTGCAGCAGCAGCGTGATCTCGAACAGCAGCTGGGCCTCGGCCTTGCCGCGCGACAGCTGCACGGCGGTCACCGGCTCGTGGATCTCGGCGAAGCCGAGCTTGGCGCGGGTCGCCTCGCGCGAGACCGGCAGGCCGGGCGTGCCGTAGCCGGCGGCCGAGCCCAGCGGGTTGCGGTCGATGCGGCGCAGCGTCTGGCGGATGCCAAGGGCGTCGTCGCGGATCTCGGCGGCGAAGCCGCGCGCCCACCAGTCGACGCTGGACGGCATGGCCTGCTGCATGTGCGTGTAGCCGGGCAGCGCCTGGTCGGCATGGCGGGCCGCGAGCGCGACCAGCGCGTCCGCGACGGCGTCGGCGGCCGCCGCCAGGTCGCCGACGGCGTCGCGCAGGTACAGCCGGATCGCGGCCAGCACCTGGTCGTTGCGCGAGCGGCCGAGGTGGATGCGCCCGCCGGCGTCGCCGATGCGCTCGGTCAGCCGGATCTCGAGCGCGGTCTGGCCGTCCTCCTGCTCGAGCGGGATGCGCCATTCGCCGCGCGCGTGCGCGGCGCCGATCGCGGCCAGCCCGTCGCGGATCTTCTCCAGGTCGTCGGCCGACAGCAGGCGCGCTTCCGCCAGCATCTCGGCGTGGGCGATCGAGGCGCGCACGTCGTAGGCGACCAGGCGCTCGTCGAGCGCGTGGTCCTCGCCGGCGGTGAAGGCGAGCACGCGCGGGTCGAGCGGCGCACCCTTGTCCCACAGGCGGCTCACGTGGCGGCTGCCTCCGCATGCTGCTCGGCCGGCGTCAGCGCCTGGATGTCGGCGACGATCATCGTGCCGGTGCCCTCGTTGGTGAACACTTCCGCCAGCACGGAGTCGCGGACGTTGTAGGAGATGACGTGGACCCGGCGCACGCCGCCGCGGATGGCCGCCTCGATCGCGGTCGCTTTCGGCAGCATGCCGGCGGCGAAACTGCCCGCCTGCTCGAGGCGCTTGAGCCCGGCGAGATCCGTGTAGGAGACCAGCGAGCGCGGGTCTTCCAGCCGCTCGAGCACGCCGGGGGCGCCGGTACAGAGGATCAGCTTCTCGGCGCCGAGCGCCGCGCCGATCGAGGCGGCGACCGTGTCGGCATTGATGTTGAGCACGACGCCGGCGTCGTCCGAGGAGATCGGGCTGACGACCGGCATCAGGCCGCCGTCGAGCTGCTTCTGCAGCACGGCGACGTCGATCGAGGCGATGTCGCCGACGTAGCCGTAGTCCACCGAGTCGCCGTCCACGCGCACCGGCGGCCGGCGGCTGGCGCGCACCAGGCCGGCATCCACGCCCGACAGGCCGACGGCGTCGATGCCGAGCTCGCGGCAGGTCGCGAGGATGCGGGTGTTGATCAGGCCGTTCAGCACCATCGTGGTCGCGTCGATCGAGCGCTCGTCGGTCACGCGACGACCGCGCACCATGCGCGGCTCGATGCCGAGCGAGCGCTGCATGTCGTCGAGCTGCGGGCCGCCGCCGTGCACCAGCACGACGCGGATGCCGAGGTGGTGCAGGATCGCGATCTGTTCGACCAGCGCGCGCGTGCCCGCGGCGTCGCCGAACACGGCGCCGCCGGCCTTGATCACGAAAACCTTGCCCTTGTAGAGGCGGATGTAGGGCGCCGCGCCGCGCAGCGCGGCGATGACGGCGGTCTGGTCGCTGCGGTGTGTCACCATCTTCTCAGGCTCCTCTGAGCAGGCGATAGAGTAACGCCATTTGCACGGTCAGGCGGTTTTCCGCCTGCTGCAGCACGCGGCTGCGCGGGCCGTCCAGCAGCTCGTCGGCGACCGCGACGTTGCGGCGCACCGGCAGGCAGTGCATCAGGTGGCAGTCCGGCCGCGCGCGGGCGAACCAGGATTCGCGCACGGTCCAGTCGCCGAGGCCGGCGCGGGCTGCGGCGTCGGCCTGCGCGTCGCCGTAGAATTCGGTCGATCCCCATTCCTTCGCATAGACGACGTGGGCGCCGGCGATGGCGGCCTCGCGATCGTCGGTCTCGCTGACGCTGCCGCCGGCAGTGGCGGCGGCGCGCCGGGCCTTGTCCATGATCGGCGCGGGCAGCGCGAAGCCCGCCGGCCGCAGCACGACGACGTCCATGCCGCGCAGCGCCGCCATCTGCGTCACTGCGGCGGGCACGGCGAGCGGCAGCGCCCGCGGATGATTGGCCCAGGTGAGCACGAAGCGCCCACGGCGCGGCACGCCGGCATCATCGAGCGTCTTCCAGTCGGCCAACGCCTGGCAAGGGTGGTTGGCGGCGGACTCGAGGTTGATCAGCGGCTTGCGGCACAGCGCCGCGATCGCGCCGAAGGTGCGCTCGCCGAGGTCCGCCGCGAGGTCGCGGCCCTCGGCGAATGCGCGCACGCCGAGCGCGTCGCAGTACGAGTCGAGCACCGGGATGGCTTCGCGGATGTGCTCGGCGGCCGGGCCCGTCATGGTCACGCCGTCGCGCGTCTCCAGGTTCCAGCTGCCGATGCCCGGCGTGATGACGATCGACTCGCCGCCGAGGCGGGCCATCGCCACGCGCATCGAGGCCAGCGTCCTGAGCGAGGGGTTGAGGAACAGCAGGCCGAGCACGCGACCGGCCAGCGCCGCCGGTTCGGGGCGGCTGCGCAGGCGCGCCGCGAACGCCAGCAGGTCGACCAGCTCGTCGCGCCCGAAGTCAGCCAGGTCGAGGAAGTTCTTCATGCGCCCATGCCCGCCAGCGCATTGCGCAGGATGCCGACGTGCGATTCGTCGAGCGTGAATGGCGGCAGCAGCCGCAGCACGTGCGGATCGGCGCTGGTGCCGGCCAGGATGTCGCGCGCCAGCAGGGCGGCGTGGACTTCCTTCGCCGGTGGCCGCGTCCGCAGCCCGAGCAGAAAGCCCTCGCCCTGGGTGCCGGTGACCGGGCCCGTCACGCAGCTCGAGCGGATCTGCTGCGACAGCCGGCGGACGTTGTCGAGCAGACCCTCGCCCTCGATCGCGTCGATCACCGCCTCGACGACGGCGCAGGCGAGCGGACCGCCGCCGAAGGTCGTGCCGAGGACGTCCGGTTTCAGCACCGCCGCGGCGCGCTCGCCGATCAGCAGTGCGCCGACCGGGAAGCCGGCGCCGAGCGCCTTGGCGGTCGTCAGCATGTCCGGCACGACGCGGTAGAGGTTCGCAGCGAACGGCTCGCCGGTGCGGCCCATCCCGCACTGGACCTCGTCGAAGATCAGCAGGGCGCCGGTCGCATCGCAGCGGGCGCGCAGCGCCGCGAGATAATCGCGGCCCATGTCGAAGGCGCCGCCGACGCCCTGGACGGGCTCGACGATCACCGCCGCCGTGCGTTCCGTGACCGCGGCGTCGATCGCTGCGGCGTCCCGGCGTGGCACGAAAGTCACGTCAAAAGGCGTGCGCGGGAATCCGTACCACTTGGCGGCCGCGCCCCAGGTGACGGCGCCCGCCGCCGCCGTGCGGCCATGGAAGCTGCCCTCGAGCGCGACGACGTGGTCGCGCCCGGTGGTGCGCAGCGCCAGCTTGATCGCGTTCTCGTTCGCCTCGGCGCCGGTGTTGACGAAGAACACGGTCGCGAGCGGCAGCTGCGAGAACTCGACCAGCCGGCGCGCGGCACGGCTGCGCACTTCCATCGGCACGGCATTGCTCTGGAACACGACCGCGCGCGCCTGGCGCTCGAGCGCGGACAGCCAGTCGGCATGGCCGTAGCCGAGCGCGGCGACGGCATGGCCGCCATAGAAGTCGAGGATCCGGCGCCCGTCGCGCGTGGCGAGCCAGGCACCGTCGGCCGCGACGATGTCGAGCGGATACTGGGCGAAGACCGGCGCGAGATGATCCAAGCTCAGGTCCAGCCGGGCGACGGCGCCGTGAGGCCGTCGGTCTCGTCGAAGCCGAGCAGCCGGTTCAGCCATTGCACGGCACCGCCCGCGGCGCCCTTGACCAGGTTGTCGAGCACCGACATCACGACGATCGTGCGGCCGTCGGCGGACGCCGAGAGATGCGCGTAGTTGCTGGCGACGACGTCCTTCATGCGCGGCGGCTCGTCGAGCACGCGCACGAATGGCTTGCCGGCATAGAAGCCGCGCAGCGCTGCGATCGCACCGGCCGCGTCGAGCGGTCGTTTCAGCTGCGCCTGGACGGTGGCATGGATGCCGCGGGCGAACGGCCCGGAATGCGGGACGAAAGCGAGCTGCCAGTCGCGGCCGGATGCGGCGCGGGCGAGCGCGCGGATCTCCGCCGCGTGGCGGTGGGTGAGGGCGTTGTAGGAATAAAGGTCGCCGTGCCGCTGCGGGTGGTGCGTGCCGGCAATGGGGCTGCGCCCGGCGCCGGTCGAGCCGGTGACCGCGGAGACGTAGACCTGCGGCTCGACCAGGTCGAGCGCGAGCAGGGGCACGACAGCGAGCAGCGTCGCAGTGCTGAAACAGCCGGGGTGGGCGACGTGCGGAGTCGCCGGGCGGCCGAGGTGCTCGGGCACGGCGCAGGTGAAGTCCTTCGCCCGGGCCGGCGCGCCGTGCGCGTGCTTGTAGACACGCTCGTATTCCTGCAGGTCGGCGAAGCGGAAGTCCGCGGAGATGTCGACGACCACCGGTCCGGCGCCCGTGGCCGCAGCCCGCGTCAGCAGCGCGTCGAGCATGCGGTGCGACACGCCGTGCGGCGCGGCTGCGAGCACCGCCGTCTGTGCCTGGCCCGCGACCAGCTCCTGCACGTCGCCGATCGAGCGATAGCGCAGGTCGCCGCAGGCCGCCGCCAGGTGCGGAAAGGCCCTGGCGACGGGCTCGCCGGGCTGGCTGTCGGAAGCGATGGCGGCGAGCGTGAGCCGCGGATGCCCGAGCACCAGGCGCAGCAGCTCGCCGGCGACGTAGCCGGTGCCGCCCAGGATGACGGCCGGAACGCGCGCGCTCATTCGGCGATCTCGCCGGAATGCGCGACCGGGTCGAGGCCCGTCGCGGAGATCACGCAGTCGCCGAGCGCCGCGCCGCTGGTCATCGCATTGAATGCCGGCACGCCGAGCTGTTCGCGGATGATGTCCACGCCGACCGAGTTGTCGGTGGCGGGGCCGGTGACGACGGCGGGCTCGACGCCGAAGCGCTCGCGCAGCAGCTTGACGCCGCCCCAGGCGGCGACCGGGTCGTTGGCGGAAAGCACGACCGCCGTCAGCGATTCACGGATGTCCGGTGCGTCAAGGATGGCCTCGACTCCGTAGGCGCCCAGGATGCCGTCGCCCAGCTCGAAGACGATCACGTCCGGCTTGCCAGCGGCCATCTCGGTCAGCATCGTGCGGGTGAGCGCCGGGCCGCTCTTCGGCGTCGTCGTCACGATGCCGAGGTCGGTGAAGATCATCGAGCGGCGCGCGCCCGAATCCTCCATCGCCAGGATGTCGCGGCGCAGCGAGACGCCGGTCGCCTTGAAGGCGTCGATCGTCAGGCCGCGGTGGCGCATGCGCGAGATCATCGCGCAGGCCGCCGCCGTCTTGCCGGCTTCCATGCAGGTGCCGGCCAGCGCGACCACGGGCACGCCATTGGTGGCGAGCGGCGCGTCGTAATCGAGCCGGCGCGTGCCGACCCGCGCCGGCACGCCGATGCGCTCGCCGAGGTAGGGGAAGTGCAGCACGACGCCGAGCACGCGGCAGTCGAACGGCCGGCCTTTTTCCGGGTTCGCCGAGTCGCAGACGCCGAGCACGCCGCCGATGTTGAGCATCTGGATCACGTCGCCGGCGGCCAGCTTCTCCGGCAGGTGCCCGGAGTAGCCGAACAGCGCCTTGCGGTGGCCGAGCGCGCCGACCACGACGTTGCCGCGCGCGACCTTGGCCATGCGGCCGCTGGTCAGCTCGAGCGTGTTGTAGTTGGCCTTGTCGGTCAGGATCTCGACCGCCAGCACGACGCCTTCCTCGCAGGGAATGTCGGTCGAGACCCGCAGCTCGTGCGACAGGGCGCAGCTCTGCGTGACCGACGCGATCTTGTCGACGATGATGGACTTCATCATTTCGCGGCATCTCCTTCGCCGGCGCGGTTCCAGAACACGCCCGGCAGCGACAGCATCCTCGAGTATCCGCGCGCGTCCTCCGCGCTCCATTCGCCCGCGGCCTCGCCGTAGACGCCCTTGCTCGCCTTCATCAGCGAGTACTTCGATTCCACGCCCTCGACGAAGGCCGCGCCCGGGCGCAGCAGCACGCCGACCTCGCCGCTCACGCGCGCCTGCGAGGCGGCGAACAGCGCCTCGATGTCGCGGCACACCGGGTCGAGGTGCTGGCCTTCGTGCACGAGGTCGCCGTAGGCCGCCGCGACCTGGTCCTTGATGCGCTGCTGGCGCGCGGTGAGCACCAGCTTCTCGAGTTCGCGGTGCGCCTCGATCAGCACCACGGCGGCCGGCGCCTCGAACGCGACGCGGCCCTTGGTGCCGATGATGGTGTCGCCGAGGTGGATGCCGCGGCCGATGCCGTAGGGCGCGGCGAGCGCCTCGAGCCGCTCGATCAGCGCCACCGGGTCGAGGGCCTCGCCGTCGAGCGCGGCCGGCACGCCGCGGTCGAAGCCGATCACCGTACGGCGCGGCGCGCGCGGCGCCGCGAACGCGTCGCGCGACAGCACCCAGGCGGATTCCGGCAGGCTTCCCGAGGACGTCAGCGTCTCGCGGCCGCCGATGGTGACGCCCCACAGGCCGCGGTTGGTCGAGTAGGCGGCGCCGTGCGGCGGCACCGGCAGGCCGCGCTGCTCGAGGAAGGCGAGCTGCGCCGGCCGCTGGAAGGCCTGGTCACGGACCGGCGCCAGGATTTCGAGCCCGGGCGCGAGCGTGCGCAGGGCGACCTCGAAGCGAACCTGGTCGTTGCCGGCCGCGGTGCAACCGTGCGCGACCGTGCTGGTGCCGAGCGACTTCGCCACGGCCGCCACCGTCTGCGCCTGGATCGAGCGCTCCGCGCCGACGCACAGCGGATAGAGCTGGCCGCGCCGCACGTTGCCGGCCAGCAGCCAGCGCAGCACGCCGTCGAAGTACTGGCGCCGCGCATCCACCAGGCGGTGCTCGACGGCGCCGAGCGCGCGCGCGCGCTCCTCCAGCTGCGCGGCGGCCGCCGCATCGATGCCGCCGGTGTTGACGGTCACCGTCGCCACCGGCCGGCCGCAGGTCTCGCGCAGCCAGGGCACGCAGAACGACGTGTCGAGGCCGCCGGAGAATGCGAGCAGGATGGGTGCGCCGGCACCCGGTGATTGCGGGGACATCGCGACCTCAGCCCCGGAAGTTTTCTTGCAGTCGGGTGAGCAGCCGGCGCTGCGCCGCGGCGCCGGTGGTGGCGACGAAGATCGTGTCGTCGCCGGAGAGCGTGCCGACGACGTCCGGCCAGTCGGCGCGGTCGAGCAGGATCGCGACGCTCTGCGCCGCGCCCGCGGTCGTGCGGATGACGGTCAGGCAGGGGCCGGCGGGCCGCCAGCCGCGCACGAAGCGGGCGACCGTCGCGAAGTCGTCGGGGGCCGGCGCGGAAGCGTCAGGCAGCACGTAGCGGTCGCCGCGCTTGGCGACGCCGAGCTCGCGCAGGTCGCGGCTCACGCTCGACTGCGTCGCCGGATGCCCGGCCTTGCCGAGCAGGCGCACGAGGTCCGCCTGCCGGCCGACTGGGGAGCGGCTGATGATGCGGCGCAAGGCGTCACGGCGGGCCAGCGCCTCGGCGCCGCCGGTGCGGTTCTGTGTATGCATAAATGTGCAAACAGTATGAATATTTATGCAACACCCGTCAACCCCGGCGCGGCTTCAGCGCTCGATGCGGTATTCGATGTCCACGGCGGCCTCGCGGCCGGACTCGGCGGCGAACACCCAGCGGTCGCCGATCGTGTAGCGCAGCTTCAGCGTGTTGATCTCGTCCACCAGCGAGATGCCGTAGCTGACGTAGAGGCGCGGCGACAGGAACTTGCCGATCACCAGCGCCGAGCCGTTGTCCGCATCCTCGGCCAGGCCGACCTCGTCGAGGCCGACATAGCGGCCGAGCTGGCCCGCGAGCAGCGCGCCGCCCTGGGTCGCGAGGCCGCTGTCCTCGGATTCGAGCGTGCTGCGGTCGTCGGCCTGCAGGCTGTCGAGCGAGCGGCCGACGATCAGCAGCGAGGCAATCTCGGTCTGCGGCAGCCCCGGCTCCGAGAACAGCGTCAGCTGTGGGCGCCGCAGGCGGCCGCGGGCGATGACGCCGACCGTGTAGCCGGGCAGCTTGCGCGAGGCGCGCAGGTCGACGCCCGGATCGGTCACCGGCCCGCCCGTGAACAGCAGCCGGCCGCGCTCGACGTCGAGCTCGCGCGTGTAGGCGCGGTACTTGCCGTCCTCGATCTGGAACTCGCCGGCCGCCACCACGGCCTCGCGCGGCGCGCTGCGCGCGCGCACGCTGCCGGTGATCCTGCCGCGCAGGCCGTAGGCGTGCAGCTCGACGCGCTCGCCCAGCAGCAGGCGCAGGTCGCTCGTGACGTCGAACGGCTCGCCGGCGCCGGCGCCGTCTTCCGGCCGCACGATGCGCTCGTCGGGGGAGGGCAGCACGGCGTCGGCCGTCGTCGCCGGCGCGATGCGCGCCTCCGGGATCGTGACGCTGCCGCTGACGTCGATGCGCCGGTCGTCGAGGGTGAAATGCAGGTCGGGCGAGGCCAGCACCCGCGCTTCCGGAACGTCCGCGAGCAGCAGCCGCTCGCCCCGCAGCGCCAGCTCGCCGGCAACTCGCCGGTCGCGCCAGCCGAGCGTGCCGTCCAGCGCCAGCGAGCCGTCGCCCGCGGACGCCGAGGCGCTGAGGCCGATCGACTCGTCGCGCAGCACGACGGTGGCGCGCAGGCCGCGCAGGCGCAGGTTGGTCGGGTAGAAATCGAGCTCGCCGCCGGTGAGGCGCGCCTCGCCGGTGAGCGACGGCGCGCCGACGCGGCCGCCGATCGCGATATCGAGCGCCAGCTCGCCGCTCGCCCGGTCGATGTCGCGCACGACGAGCGGCAGCAGGCCGATCTGGCGCGTCGTGCCGCGCACCCGGCCGCTGACCGGCAGCTCGGCGGCCGCCAGTCCCGGAACCCGCCCGGCCTCGAGCTCCGCGACCAGGTCGATGCCGTCGGCGTCGAGCATGCGGAAGTCGAGACGGTGGCGGTCGGTCCGGCTGTCGAACGCCAGCACGCCGCGGCCGAGCGCCACCGAGCGCGCGCTGCCGCCGACCGACTGGAACTCGACGAGCGACTCGCGGACTTCGGCGCGGCCGGAGGCGAGCCACGGTTTCCCTGCACGGCCCGACGCCGCGACATCCGCGAACAGCAGCCCGCGGAAACTCGCGCCGCCCGCCACGCCGGGATCGCTCGCCTGCAGCGGAATCGCCTGCGCGCGGGCCTGCAGCGACCAGCCCTCGCCGCGATGCCAGCGTCCCTCGACGCAGGCGCGACGTTGCTCGAGCGCCAGGCAGAATGGCGCGAGTTCGACTTCGTCGCGGGTGACGGCGAGCCGCGCCGGCGCCTCGAGAGTCCAGGGCGGCAGCTGCGGGCCGTCGGCGACGAGGCGCTGCAACTGCAGCGAGTAGGCGCCATCCGCAGCCGCGCCGCGTCCCCGCAGCTCGAGCGCGTCGCTCGCCGTGCCGACGCGGAACTCCATCGTGTGGTCGCGCCACAGGCCGTCGAGCGACAGGCGGGTGTCCGCTATCGCGTAGCCGGCGACTGACAGGCCGCTGGAGCGCAGTCTCAGCCACGAAGTCTCGCGATCCTCCAGGTCGACGTGGGCATCGGCCGAAAAAATCGCCGCGCGCTGATCGCCCCAGGCGAGGCCATGGCCGGTGAAGCCGAGTGCGACCACGCCGCCGCGCCAGTCCAGCGCGGCATCGACCTGGCCGCCGAGCCCGGGCACGAATGCCGACAGGTCGTCGGCGGCAAGCCGCGCCGTCAGATCCGGCTCGCTGCTCCATTGGCCGTCGAGCTGCAGCCGCGCGGGACCCAGGGCCAGGGCAACGCGCTCGAACTGCAGCCGCCCTGCCTGGCGACGGACGATGCCGGCGCCGCTTGCCGGCTGGCCGCGCAAGCGGCCGGACAGGCGGTCGACGGCAGCCGCCCAGTGCGCGCGGCGATCGAGCCCATTGCCCGACGCGGCGAAATCGAATGCGAGCCGGCCCGGCAGGTCGGGGCGCAATCTGCCGGGCTCGAGCCCGCTGGCGCGGCCGGCGATCGTCCAGGCGCGATCCGGGTCGCGGGACAACATTCCGGTCGCCGCGATCGTGCCGCCGAGCACCTGCCAGTCCGACTCATCGACGACGAGCTGGCTGGCGGTCAGCCGGCCGGAGGCGATGCCGGCAGCGGATGGCACGCCGGCTGCCACGAACTCGCCCTCGATGCGCCAGTCAAGGTCGCCCCAGCCTGCGATGCCGAGATTTCCTCGCGGGAAGCGGACCTGTTCCGCACCGGCCAGCGGCCAGCGCAGCCGCGACCAGCGCGCGGTTGCTTCCACGCGCGGCTCGTCGGCAAGCGAGACCGTGCCATTCAACGAGAGTGTCGCGCCATCGGGGCCCGACAGCGCCAGGCGCGGGACCGTGAGCAGGCTGTCGGCGTAACCAACCGAAGCGTCGACCTCCAGGCCGCCCGCGGGCAGGCCGGCACCCTGGATGGTGCCGTCGGCGTAGTAGCTCGTACGATCGCCGGCGACCGTGAGCGTCGCATCGAGCGGGCCGACCGGCGCGGGTTCGATCCACTGCGACAGGTCCAGGCGTTCGATCCAGGCCTGGCCTTGCCAGCGCAGGTCGCCGGCCAGGTCCAGGAACTCGAGGCGCGCCCGGCCCGTGCCGGGCGCCGCGACGCGCGCATCCACGGACAGTCGCCCGAGGTCGCCGTTCGCATGGGCGATGCCGGTGATCAGCGGCCCCTCGAACAGCGACCAGGCGGCGTGGACATCGAGGCCCAGCGGCTCGCGGGCGTGCAGGCGGCCGCCGGCGCCGGCGATCGCCCAGCCGCCCGCATCCGCGCGGGCATCCTGGAACTCGATCTGCGTGCGCGTGACCGACACGGAGCCGCCGACGTCCGCGAGCAGGAGTTCCGCGCCGCCGGGCGAAACGATGTCCAGCCGCGCGATCGCGGCATCGTCGATCGTCAGCGACAGCCAGCCCGGCATGAATCCGGGCGGCCCTGGCGGGTCGCTTCTTTCGTGGACGCGGACCGTTGCACTGGCGGCGCGGACCGTCTCTGCGGCGATGCGGCCGGCCAGCAGTTCCGACGGTTCGTAGTCGGCCTCGAAACCGTCGATACGGATGGTCGCGCGGGTGTGCGCGATCTCGATCGAGTCGGCGGCCAGCGGCCCGATCAGGCGGCCGCGCGCGCCGTGCACGCGGATTTCGACCCGGTCGAGCGACTCGAGCCAGGCGACCGCGCGGCGGAGGCCGGCTTCGGTGGTCAGCAGCCAGGCGCCGGCGCCGGCAACGGCCAGCAGTGCGATCGCGGCGGTCGCGAGCAGCCAGCGCAAGACTCTGGTGGCAATCGGGTGCACCTCAGAACTCCGGCGTGAAGTTGAGGTGCAGCCGCGGCTTGCGGCCCGGCTCGGAGATCGACTGCGCGACGTCGAGCCCGATGCTCAGGAACGGCAGGCGATAGCGCAGGCCGATGCCGGCCGAGTACTCGAGCGGATCGCCGAAATCGTCGATGGCGTTGCCGCCGTCCACGAACACCGCGGCGAGGAAGTTGCGCGGCAGGTCGCGCTGCAGCTCGATGCTGCCGGTCAGCAGGTGCCGGCCGCCGATGCGGTTGCCGTCGGCGTCGACCGGCGAGAGCTCGTCGTAGGCGTAGCCGCGCACGCTACGGTCGCCGCCGGCGAAGAACCGGTATTGCGCCGGCAGCTCCTGGAAATCGCCGACCGCGCTCGCCCCGGCTTCCGCCCGCAGCTGCAGGTGCCAGCGGTCCGCCAGCCGGAAGCGGCGCTCGTCGCGCACGACGAGTCGCGTGAAGTCCGTGTCCGAGCCGAATGCCGAGGTCGAGCCGATCAGCTCGATTTGCAGGCCGCGCGGCACGGCATTGGCGCCGAGCAGGCCGGGCGGCAGCGTGGCGTAGGAGATGCCCGGCACGAGCAGCGTGCTCTGGCTCTCGTTGACCTGGGTGGATTCCGCGCCCGAGCCCGTGAGCTCGTCGCTGGTCGTGTTGGCCGTGACCGACAGCACGCGCTGCCACTTGCCGTGCACCTGCGTCAGGCCGACCTTGAGGCTGCCGCCGGTGGTTTCGACGTCTGCGCGCTGCTCCCGGAAGCCGCGCAACTCGAAGGCCAGCTTCTCGAGCGCCGGGTCGGTCCACGGGATGACGTAGGCCAATCCGACCGATTCCTCGACGCTGGAGCCGCGGATCTCGCCGCGCAGCCGGTGGCCGCTGCGATTCAGGCGGCGATTCTCCCAGCCGAGCGTGCCGCGGGCGCGCGTGTCGGTCGCATAGCCGGCAGCGATGGTGTACACGTTGCGGCGGTTCGGCTCGGCGGTGATGCGCACCGGCGCGATCTTCGCCGCGCGGTCGCGATCCTCCGGCAGGACCTCGACGACCCCGAAGTACTGCGAATCGTCCAGCGCGAACTGCGTGCGCAAGAGCGCCGTGGCGTCGTACCAGTCGCCCTCCCGGTAGCGCAGGTAGCGGCGCACCAGGCCTTCTTTCAGGAAATCCTGGTCGATGCTCGTCGGGCCGAAGCGGTAGCGCTCGCCGGTGTCCAGGGTCAGGTAGGCACGTGCCTCGCGGCGGGCGGGGTCCACGAGCAGCTCGGCGCGGGTGAATGCGGCGTCGAGGTAGCCGATGCTCGCCGCGCTGCGCTGCAATTCGCCTTTCAGCTGGTCGTAGTCGGGATGACGGAGGCGCTCGCCGGTCTGCAGCGGCGAGCGCTCGAGCACGCGGCGCAGGGCGGGCTCGTCACGGCCGCCGCCGGCGATCGTCACCTGCTGCTCGACCAGCATCACCGGCTCGCCTGGAACGATGGCGATGCGCACCTGCCAGCCATCGTCGCCGCGGCTCAGCGAAGTCTCGACCTGCGGCTCGTAGTAGCCGAATGGTCGCAGCGCGGCGCGGGCTTCGCCGTCCGCGCGCTGGACCAGGCGCTCGACCATGTCCTGGTCGAGGTCGGCGGAACGCGCGTGGCGCTGCAGGCTCGACAGCGCCAGCACGTTGTCGCGCAGCGCGCCGTCGACGCCGGCGATCTCGACCTCGATGGCACGATCGGCCGCGGCCGCCGGCGGGCCGGCAAGGCTCGCCAGCAGCAGCGCGATCCCGACCCGCGGCCAGCGCATGCGGACTCAGGCGCGCCGGCGCCGGCGACGCCCCAGCACCACCGCCACGATCGCGATGACGGCGGCGACGGCGACGACAGGCAGCAGCAGCGCCAGGCTGGCGATCATCAGCGAGCCGGCGAGCTCGGCGGTCGCGTAGAGCGGGTTGCCGAGGCCGCCGGTCGCGGCACCGGCCTTGGCGCGGCCGATCGCATTGAGCGCGTGGCCGGTCGTCGCGACCGCGCCGCCGCCGCCGATCGCCGTCAGCCAGCGCAGCCAGTCCGGCAGCCCGACCATCACGCCGGCGGCGGCGACGATACCGGCGGCCATCGCGACCGGCGCCGCGATCACGTCGAGCAGGTGGTCCAGGCCCGGGATGTAGTAGGCGCCGATCTCCGCCGCCGTCGCCGCCGCGAGGGCGATCAACACCGGCGTTTCGCCGAGCCAGGCAAAACCGGGCGCGGCCTCGACGTAGCCGAAATGGATCGCGAGGCCGGCGGCCAGCAGCGGCACGAAGGCGCGGAATCCGGCGGCGGCAGCGAGTGCCAGGCCCGCCGCGACGGACAGCGCGACGCTCACCTGCGCCGGTCCCGGCTCCGCGCGCCGCGCGGCACGAGCGGGCGCCCGGCCGTGGCCTGGTACCACTCGTCGATCAACCGGTAGGCGATCGATTGCGGGAAAGGCAGCATCGCGCCGGAGGCGATCTCCTCGCGGCTGAACCAGCGCGCGTCCTCCAGCTCCCTGTCGCCCAGGCGGATGTCCGTCGTGCGCGCCTCGGCACGGAAACCGAGCATCAGCGAGCGCGGGAACGGCCAGGGCTGCGACGACTGGTAGCTCATCGCGCCGGCTTCGATGCCGGTCTCCTCGAGGACCTCGCGGCGCACGGCGTCCTCGAGGCTCTCGCCGGGCTCGACGAAGCCGGCGATCGTCGAGTAGCGGCCGGCCGGCCAGCCGGGCTGGCGCCCGAGCAGCACGCGCTCGCCGTCCGTCACCAGCACGATCACGGCGGGGTCCACGCGCGGGAAGAACTCGGTGCCGCAGCGTTCCAGGGTGCAGATCATCACGCGCCCATTGCGGTCCGGCCGGGTCGGCGCGCCGCAGCTGCCGCAGTAGCGATGGCGGTGCCGGAACGAGATCATCGCGCGCGCGTAGGCGACCAGGCCGGCCTCGTCGTGCGGCAGCAGCGTCGCCGCCAGGCGCAGGTCGGCGAATTCGGCGCCGTCCTCGAGCGCCGGCGGGACGTCGGCCTCGATCTCGGTCGTGAACACCGCCAGGCCCCGGTAATCGCCGAGCAGGATCATCTCGCTCGCGGCGATCGACGCGAACGGCCCGGATTCGAGCCGCAGCAGGCAGGCGGCCGGCGCCGGCGTCCGCACCACGGGGCAGCGCGACTTCCAGACCGGGATCAGCCGGGCGGAGCCGTCCGCCATCGCGCGCGCGACGAAATCGGCGTCGGCGTTGGCGAGTTTCAGGCGGTCGACGTGCGGACCGGCAAAGACGTTGGGGCGACCCATCTCATGGCGATTCTAGCAGTCGCCGACCGCCAGCCCCGGCCGCGCGGGCGGGCGGGTCGTGGCGCAGAATTCGCAGGCCTTCGGCCGCTGGGCATAGCGCATCACCACGAGCAGGCTGCCGCAGCCCTCGCAGTCGTCGAGGCAGATCTCGGTCTGCTTCTCGAGCGAGCGCAGCAGGTGACAGGCGTGTTCGAAGGAGATCTGCGGCCGGCCGTTGAGGGTGGAGAAGGTTTCATAGGCCTCGCAGAAGCGCTCGCCCCAGCGCAGCTGGTCCATCGGCGCGGCGGCGGCGGCATTGTCGCGCCGCAGCAGGCCGAGGATGCACAGCAGGGTCGCGAGCCCCGCCGCCTCGCGGCGGATCGCTGGATTGCGCATGAAGAATGCGCTCTGGCGCGGGCTCTTGCCGCGGTGGCGGCGCACGTCGCGCCGGCCGGCGTCGGCCACGTAGGAACGGTAGAGCTTGCGGATCCGGTCGTCCGTCAGGCCGGTCCAGCTGCGGATGGTGCGCGTGCGCGCCTCGTGGCCGATCAGGCGCAGCGCCAGGTCGAGCCGGAGCCGGTCCCGGGTATAGCGGTCGTCGGTTATTCGCATGTTTGCCGCCTTGACGCCCGAAAGTCTCACTGGTAATTTTTCACCAGTCAATCCTAAACCCGCCGCAGAGCGGGTGGCGTGGGTAATCGGACGGCAACGGGGACAAATGCCATGAATCGACAACATCCGCTGGCGCTGCCGCCGCCGGTCGGCGACGCCGACTGGTCTGCGCGTTCGCTGCTGGATCCGGGGACCCGCCGGGCCCTTGGTTCCTGCAATCTGGCCTTCCTGGGCCTGGCCACCGAACTGGCGGAAGAGGGCCGATTGCGGCTGATTTCCGGCCTGCCGGTGCGGGCGATCGACGCGCTGATCGACCCCCAGGCCGGGCCCATGCTGTGCGAGCGCCTGCCATACGCCCTGTTCGACCTGCGCTTCGGGGATGGAGGGTTCTGGGAAGGCGAGATCGCGGCGGCGGGCGGCGTGCAGGACGTGGGCCAGGCGCCGGCGGTCGACGAGCGCCTCGTGTCGTTCGCGCGGGCGGCGATCATGCTGGCCTGGCACCTGGCGCAGACGCGCGCGGCCAGCGCGCGGCTGGTCCTGGGCGCGGCGCCGGCGACGATCGCCGCGTTGTCCGCCATGCCGGTCGCGACCGTAGATCGCCTCGCGCGCCGCGTCGCGCCGGCACTGACCGCGCGCTTCGGGTCGCGCGCGCGCTTCTGGCTGCAGTTCGAGGGCTGCGCCGCGCAGCCGGAAGACCGGGCCGTGCAGTTGCTGCAGGAGCTCGGGCTGCAGATCCAGGGCGCGGAAAGCGCGCGCGTGCAGGCGCTGCAGCGGCGTTCCCGGCGGGGGGCCGCGGCCGCCTGACCGGTGCCGCTGCGCCCGGGCGGGCGTCGCGTCGGTTGCCCGGGGGCAGGCCGGAGCTTACGCTTCGCGCCTGTCCGACCGTTCTCGGCGGCAATTCCCCGGGGTTCCATGAAGGCGCTTTCGATCCGCGGCCTGACCAAGACCTACCGCAATGGCGTGCAGGCGCTGCGCGGCATCGACCTCGACGTGCAGGAGGGCGATTTCTTCGCGCTGCTCGGGCCGAATGGCGCCGGCAAGACGACCAGCATCGGCATCGTGATGTCGCTGGTGACCAAGACCGGCGGCTCGGTCTCGGTGTTCGGCCACGACATCGACCGCGAGCTCGACCGCGCCAAGTCCTGCATCGGAC
Source organism: uncultured Steroidobacteraceae bacterium (assembly GCA_964468395.1). Classification (GTDB taxonomy): domain Bacteria; phylum Pseudomonadota; class Gammaproteobacteria; order Steroidobacterales; family Steroidobacteraceae; genus SCUD01. The sequence continues at coordinate 14,737 of CAYXUJ010000010.1, read as the reverse complement.
TGGTGCCGCAGGAAATCAACTTCAACCAGTTCGAGAAGGTGTTCACGATCGTCGTCAACCAGGCGGGGTTCTACGGCATCCCGCGCGGGCTCGCGCACGAACGCGCGGAGAAGTACCTGCGCCAGCTCCAGCTCTGGGACAAGCGCGACGCGATCGCCCGCTCGCTTTCCGGCGGCATGAAGCGGCGGCTGATGATCGCGCGCGCGCTGGTGCACGAGCCGCGGCTGCTGATCCTCGACGAGCCGACCGCGGGCGTGGACATCGAGATCCGGCGCAGCATGTGGGGCTTCCTGCGCGCGATCAACGCCCAGGGCACGACCATCATCCTGACCACGCACTACCTCGAGGAGGCGGAGAGCCTCTGCCGCCACATCGCCATCATCGACGGCGGGCGCATCATCGAGAACGACACGATGGCCGGCGTGATCCGCAAGCTGAACCAGGAGACGTTCGTGCTGAATTTCCGCGCGCCCGCCGCGACCGTGCCGGAGCTGCCGGGCTTTGCTGCGCGCATGACCGACGACCACACGCTCGAGGTCGAGGTGTCGAAGGAACAGAGCCTGAACGACATCTTCGCGCGCCTCACGCAGCAGCGCATCGAGGTGGTCAGCATGCGCAACAAGGTCAACCGCCTCGAGGAGCTGTTCATGCGCCTGGTCGAGAGCAAGGGCGCCGCCGGCGCGAAGGCGGGCTGAGATGGCGGCATCCCCGGCATCGCTCGCCCGCGTCCGCCGCGTCGGCCTGCAGACCATCATGCGCCGCGAGTACGGGCGCATCATCCGCATCTGGGGCCAGACGCTGGTGCCGCCCGCGGTCACGGCGACGCTCTATTTCGTGATCTTCGGCAGCCTGATCGGCCGGCGCATCGGCACGATGGGCGGCTACGACTACATGCAGTACATCGCGCCCGGCCTGATCATGATGGCGATCATCAGCAGTTCCTACGGCAACGTGGTGTCGAGCTTCTTCGGCGCCAAGTTCGGCAAGCACATCGAGGAGCTGCTGGTCGCGCCGCTGCCCAACTGGCTGATCGTGCTGGGCTACGTGTCCGGCGGCGTGATCCGCGGCCTGCTGGTCGGCGCGGTGGTCACGGTCATCACGCTGTTCTTCACCCGCATCCCGGTCGAGCATCCGCTGCTGGTCGCGGGCTCGGTATTGCTGACGTCGGTGGTGTTCTCGCTCGGCGGGTTCTTCAATGCGATCTTCGCCAAGAACTTCGACCAGATCTCCTGGTTCCCGACCTTCGTGCTGACGCCGCTGATCTACCTGGGCGGCGTCTTCTACTCGGTCTCGCTGCTGCCGGAGTGGGCCGAGCGGCTCTCGTACCTGAACCCGATCCTGTACATGGTCAATGCCTTCCGGCACGGCTTCCTCGGCACCAGCGACGTCAATGTGGGCCTGGCATTCCTGATCATGGCGGCCTTCGCGGCGGCGATGTTCACCGTGGTGGTCGCGTTGATGAACCGCGGCACCGGCATCCGCGAGTAAGAGGGGACGGACCGGCATGTGCGGCCGCTACGCATTCTTCTCCCCGGCCGAGGCCGTCCGGCGGACCTTCGCCCTGGACGAAGTGCCGGAGCTCGAGCCGCGCTACAACATCTCCCCGACCCAGTCGGTGCCGGCGGTGCGCGCGGGCGAGGAGGGCGCGCGCGCCTTCGCCATGCTGCACTGGGGGCTGGTGCCGAAGTGGGCGAAAGAACGCGCGATCGGCAACCGGATGATCAATGCCCGGTCCGAGACGCTGGCGGAAAAGCCGTCGTTCCGCGACGCTTTCCGCAAGCGCCGCTGCCTGGTCCTCGCGGACGGGTGGTACGAGTGGCAGGTCGCGCCGGGCGGCAAGCAGCCGTGGTTCATCCGCCTGCGCGCGGCGCGGCCGCTCGCGTTCGCGGGCCTGTGGGAGCGATGGAAGGACCCGGCGGACGGCGCGCTGCTCGAATCCTGCACGATCGTCACGACCGAGGCGTCGCAGTCGATCCGCAGGATCCACGAGCGCATGCCGGTGGTGCTCGCCGAGGCGGACTGGGACCGCTGGATCGACACCGCGTACTCGGACACGGACCAGCTTGCCGGCCTGCTGCGCCCGTTCGAGCCGAAGGCGCTGGAGGCCTGGCCGGTCAGCCGCCTGGTCAACGCCCCGAAGAACCAGGGCCCGGAACTGGTCGAGCGCGACCGCTCAGTCGCCGCCGACTGAGCCCCGGCTCACTTCTGTTTCCAGTCGCCGCTGGCCTTCTTGTAGTACCAGCCGGGGCGCGCATTCGCGATCCAGCGGTCGGCAAACGTGCTGCGGATGTCCGCTTCCCATTCCGGGTGGCCGTTGGCGCTCGCGATCTCGCGGTAGAGCGAGTTGCGGTCGGCATTGTCGGCGCTGACCAGCCCGCGCAGGCGCGTGCGGTCGGCGAGCGGCACGGCATTGGCGTCGCGGATCTCGATCAGGCCGTCCGAGGTCAGGCCGAGCGCGCCGGAATTGAAGAACGGCTCGAGGTCGGCGGCGCGGCCCTTCATCGACGCGGTCAGCGCGCGGATCGCCGGGCTCGAGACGTCGATGTCGGCCTGCGCGTGCGCCGCCGGGATCACCAGGTCGAGCGCGCCCTGCAGCGCGGCGACCAGCACGCCGTCCGGCCCCGGGCCGGTGGAGGTCTGCTCGTTGCCGGCGGGTTTCGCGGGCTGCTCCGGCCCCCAGATGTCCTCGATGATGCGGTCCGCGGCCTTCTCGGCGGCAGCCGCCGGGAAATAGACGTTGATCGTGACGCAGGCGGCGAGCGTCAGGCCGAAGCCGGCGATGCCAGCGGTGATCCAGCGCAACATGCGGATTCCTCCTTCGACTTCCGTGCCGGTCGCGGACCATGCTCGCGGCCGGCGGCTGAACGTCCCCTGAACCGATTCTAGCGCAGGCCTGCGCCTCACTCGACGACGATCTCGGATTCCATGATGGCGGCCAGCTGGCTCACCAGCCGGGTCCAGGCGACGCGTTTCTGGCTGCCGATCACGTCGATGCGAGGCAGCCCGGCGCCCTTGACGATGTAGTACGAGCCATTGCGGCTCAGGACGCCGCCCATCGTGCACACGTCGTTCTCCAGCCGGCAGCTGAGCCCGAGCCGGTCGTAGCCGAAGGTGTCGAAGAACTTCAGGAAGCCGCCCTGCAGCGCCGCCGCGACCCCGCCGCCGCTGCCGCCGCCGATGCTCGAGAGGTTGGTCACGGCGCGCTGGCTGATGCGGTGCTTCGAGCGGTCCCCGGGCGGCGTCGCGAAACGCGCGTCGAACGAGACCGGCATCCAGTCGAACATCTCGAGGTCCTGGACGCTGCCGGACAGGCGCCCGGTGATCATGCCGAACGAGAAGGTGCTGGTGACCTGCGCCAGGTCGAGGTTGCGGGCCTCGATGCCGGCACGCAGGCGCGGGAACTTGCCGAGCGGGTTCTGCAGGCTCAGGTCGCGGACCACCACTTCGCCGTCGAACACGGCGGCCTGCAACTCGCCGTCCAGCGTGACCACGCCCTGCGCGAGCTGCAGCCCCGGTATGGCGCCGGACAGCGTGCCCTGGAATTCGGGCCAGCCGAGCGCGCGCGACAGTCTCGCGACGCTGATCGGCCGCAGCTCGGCGTCGAAGCGGACGTACATCTCCTCGGTGCCTGCGTGGCGCACGCGCAGCGTGCCGATGGCGAGGCCGCCGTCGAAGATCGGCAGCAGGCGCGGCTCCAGCAGGCGGAAGTGCCGGCCGGCGGCGGCGAACGGCAGGTCGACGGCGCCGATGTCGATGCCCCAGAGGCTGGCCGAGTCCCAGGCCAGCTGCGACTGGAACAACGCATCGTCGATCTCGCCCGCGAGGGCGCTGCGGGTCGCGTCGTCGAACCAGTGGAGGCGCCCGCGCAGTCCCTGCACCGACAGCGAGCCGGTCTGGCTGTCGAGCTGCGCATCCGCGATGTCGAGCGCGGCGCGGGCCGGCAGTCCCGCCGCGATGTCGAGCTCGCCGCTCACGCGTCCCGCCCCGGACAGGCCCTTGAGCGCCGTCGCGACCAGGAACGGCTGGACGTAGGCGGGCAGCGCCGAGGCGAGGTCGAGCTCCGCGATCTTCAGGCTCGCGTCGGTCAGCAGCGTGTCGCCGTCCAGATCGAGCGACGCCGAGCCGCCGGCCTGCAGCACGCCGTCGTGATCGAGCGCGAATTCGCCGGCCTCGAACTGCACCGCATCCGTGTCGAGCAAGCCGGCGAAATCGACGCTGGCGCGGTGCGCGCCGAAGTCCAGGAAGACCGGGTCGCTGTAGGCCTGCCCGCCGGTGAGTTCGAGCCGGCCGCCGGCGACATCGAACCCGCGGGGCGCCGCCGTCAGGCGCGCCCGCAGCGAACCCGTCAGCCCCTCGGCCGCGAGCAGCCCTTCGGCGTCCGCGAAATCGAGCCGGGCGATGCCGATGTCGGCGTCGGCCGTCCGGATCGAGTCACCGCGGCCGGTCGCATTCACCTGGCCGCCGGCGCTGCCGGCAACCGTGAATCCCTCCGGCAGCGGCAGCCAGGGTTCGGCCAGCACCGCGAGCCCGGCAATGTCCGATCCGGCGAATTCCGAGTCGAGGCGCCAGTCCGCGCCGTCGAGCACCAGGTCCACGCGGGCGCGGCCCGAGGCCAGCGACACGGTTTCGAGCTTCAGGTACAGGCGGCCGTCGTCCCCACTGCGCGCGCTGAAGCGCGTGTCCTGCCGGCCGAGCGACCCGAGCGCCCCCGACAGGCGCCCGCGCGGGCATTCCAGCCGGTTCCCGGCGACCTGCAGTTCCGGGCAGTCGAGCGCGAAACCCGACAGCGGCCCGGTGGCGCCGATGCCGCGGATGCGCGCCGTGCGCAGGCGAACCGCGCCCGCGGAGCCTTCGCCGGGCGTCCAATCGACGACCAGGCCATCGACCTGCAAGCCCTCGAACTCCGCCTGGCCGATGCTCAGGCTGACCTTGCCGGCCGCCTGCGCGGTCGCCGCCACGCACAGGCTGGCTGCGAGGACGGGCAGGATCCGCGCGGACGTCATGGGCGACCTTGTAGCAGAATACGGCTTTGCGGTGTGACCCGCGGATGCAGCGTTGCAGGAGGACAGTGATGCGTTACGTCGATGGATTCGTGGTGCCGGTCCCGAAGCGCAAGCTCGAGGCCTATCGCAAGATGGCGCGCTACGCGGGCAAGATCTGGAAGGAATACGGCGCGCTCGAGTACGTCGAATGCGTCGCGGACGACGTGAAGCCCGGCAAGCGGACGTCTTTTCCGCAGAGCGTCAAGCTGAAGAAGGGCGAGATCGTCGTCTTCTCGTACATCATCTACCGCTCCCGGAAGCAGCGCGACCGGATCATGGCGAAGATCATGAAGGAGCCGCGCTTCGCCAGGTACATGGACCCGAAGAAGATGCCCTTCGACGGCAAGCGCATGTTCTGGGGCGGCTTCAAGACCATGGTGGACTACTGAAGCCAGGACGCATGCCCGGCGTCATCTCGATCGCGGACCTGACCAAGACCTATGCCAGCGGCCAGCATGCGCTGAAAGGCGTCTCGCTCGACATCCGCGCCGGCGAGATCTTCGCGCTGCTGGGCCCGAACGGAGCCGGCAAGACCACGCTGATCAGCATCGTCTGCGGGATCGTGCGTGCGACTTCAGGCACCGTGCAAGTGGCAGGCCACGACATCGAGCGCGACTATCGCGCCGCGCGCGCGCAGATCGGCCTGGTGCCGCAGGAGCTCGCAATCGAGGCATTCGAGACCGTGCGCGCGGCGGCCAGCTTCAGCCGTGGCCTGTTCGGCCGCGCGCCGGACCCGGCGTACGTCGAGCGCGTGCTGCGCGACCTGTCGCTGTGGGACCGGCGCGACGACATCCTGATGACGCTGTCCGGCGGCATGAAGCGGCGGGTGATGATCGCCAAGGCGCTGGCGCACGAGCCGCGCATCCTGTTCCTGGACGAGCCGACCGCCGGCGTCGACGTCGAGCTGCGCCGCGACATGTGGGCGCTGGTCAGGCGGCTGCGCGACCAGGGCGTGACGATCATCCTGACGACGCACTACATCGACGAGGCGGAGGAGATGGCGGACCGCATCGGCGTCGTCAACCACGGCGAGCTGGTCGTGGTCGAGGAGAAGGCGCGGCTGATGAAGAAGCTCGGCAAGCGGCAGCTGACGCTGACGCTGCAGGAACCGCTCGCGGCCGTCCCGCCGGAGCTCGCGGAGTGGCCGCTGGCGGTCAAGGCGAACGGCCACGAGCTGGAGCTGACCTTCGACGCCGCCCAGGAGCAGACCGGCATCCCGGCGCTGCTGCGCCGGCTCGAGCAGCTCGGGATCAACTATCGCGACCTGAGCACGCGCGAGAGCTCGCTCGAGGAGATCTTCGTCAGCCTGGTCGGCCGGGGGACGCGCCAGTGAGCGTGCCGGCCTTCAACCGCCACGGCGTCTGGGCGATCTATCGCTTCGAGATGGCGCGCTTCCTGCGCACGCTGCTGCAAAGCGTGCTGACGCCGGTCATCACGACCGCGCTGTTCGTCGTCGTGTTCGGCGCGGCGATCGGCTCGCGCATGGCCGAGGTGGACGGCGTCAGCTACGGCGCCTTCATCGTCCCCGGCCTGATCATGCTGTCGCTGTTCACCGAGAGCATCTCCAACGCCTCGTTCGGCATTCACTTCCCGAAGTTCACCGGCACGATCTTCGAGATCCTGTCGGCGCCGGTGTCGGCGTTCGAGATCGTCCTCGGCTACGTCGGCGCCGCGGCGACCAAGTCGGTGCTGCTCGGGCTGATCATCCTGGCGACCGCCTCGTTCTTCGTGCCGATCCGGATCGAGCACCCGGCCTGGATGATGGCGTTCATGCTGCTGACCGCGGCGACGTTCAGCCTGTTCGGGTTCATCGTCGGAATCTGGGCGAAGAACTGGGAACAGATGCAGCTCGTGCCGATGCTGGTCGTGACGCCGCTGACCTTCCTGGGCGGCGCGTTCTACTCGATCGACATGCTGCCGGCGGCCTGGCGCACGGCGACGCTGTTCAATCCCGTGGTCTACCTGATCAGCGGCTTCCGCTGGAGCTTCTACGGCAAGTCGGACGTCGGCGTGGACGTCAGCCTGGCGATGACGGTCGTCTTCATGCTGGCCTGCATGGCCGCGATCGCGTGGATCTTCCGCACCGGCTACCGGCTGAAGAACTGATCAGGGATTCCGCGGGCGCGCCCGGCCGGCGGTCTGGTATTCCTGCCAGGCGCGCACCGGCAGCCGGCTGTCCCGCTTGCGCCACAGCGCCTCGATCAGCGCGCGCGCGAGCTGCAGGTCCGTGAACAGCGGCGTGCCGGTCTCGACCGCCCGGCGCCGGATCAGGTAGCCGTCGGGCCGCCCCTGCTCGTCGTACTCGCGCGGGACATTGACGACCAGGTCGATCTCGCCGGCGTCGATCAGCTCCATTGCGCTGCGGCCGTCGCCCGGCTGCTTGGCGACCTCGGTGCACGGGATGCCGAGCGAGCCGAGCGCCTGCGCCGTGCCGGCGGTCGCGTAGATCGGCAGCTTCAGCTGCTCGTGTATCAGGCGGGCCTCGTCGGCAAACCAGTACTTGTCCTCGACCGGGCCGAGCGACAGCAGCACGCCCTTCTGCGGGTAGCGGAATCCAGCCGCATGCAGTGCGTGCAGCAGCGCCTCCTGCAGGTCCGCGCCGAGGCAGCCGACCTCGCCGGTGCTCGCCATCTCGACGCCCAGCATCGGATCCACGCCGGCGAGCCGGCCGAACGAGAACATCGGCGCCTTGACGCCCACGTGGTCGAGCTCGAGGCTGGCGACCGCGACGTCGCTGCGGGCGCCGAGCATGCGCCGCGTCGCCTCGGCGGCGAAGTTCGCGCCGGTGACCTTCGACACGAACGGGAAGCTGCGCGAGGCGCGCAGGTTGCACTCGATCACCTTGACGTGGTTGTGCTTGGCGAGGAACTGGACGTTGAATGGCCCGGTGATCGACAGCGCTGCGGCGAGCTCGGCCGCGATCATGCGAACGCGCCGGATGGTCGAGATGTAGACGCCCTGCGGCGGCAGGACCAGCGTCGCGTCGCCGCTGTGCACGCCGGCGTCCTCGATGTGCTCGCTGATCGCCCACAGCACGAGCTCGCCGCCGTCCGCGACCGCGTCGATCTCGATCTCGCGCGCCCGGGTCTCGAACTTCGAGACGACCACCGGGTGGTCGGGCGACACGCGCTTGGCGCGCGCCAGGATCTGCCGCATCTCGTTCGGCTCGTGGGCGATGCTCATCGCCGCTCCGGACAGCACGTAGCTCGGGCGCACCAGCACCGGGAAGCCGCCGAGCTCGTCGACGATGCGCTCGGCCGACGACGCCTCCGTGACGTGGCGCCAGGCCGGCTGGTCGATGCCGAGCTGGTCCAGCAGCGCGCTGAAGGCCTGGCGGTTCTCGGCGCGGTCGATGTTGCCGGGATCGGTGCCGAGCACCCGCACGCCGGCCCGGTGCAGCCGGGTCGCGAGGTTGTTCGGCACCTGGCCGCCCATGCTGACGATCAGCCCGTCCGGCTGCTCGCGGTCGTGGATGTCCAGCACCGACTCGAGGCTGATCTCGTCGAATACCAGCCGGTCGCAGATGTCGTAGTCGGTGCTGACGGTCTCCGGGTTGTAGTTGACCATGATGGTCTCGTAGCCGAGCGCCGCCAGCGTGCGCACGGCGTTGACGCAGCACCAGTCGAACTCGACGCTGGAGCCGATCCGGTAGACGCCGGCGCCGAGCACCATCACCTTGCGCCGCGACGTCGGCGCGACGTCGCTGGCGGCGGCGTGATAGGTCGAATAGAGATAGTTGGTCTCGGCCGGGAACTCCGCCGCGAGCGTGTCGATCTGCGCGAAGCTCGGCCGGATGCCGTGCTCGAGGCGCGCGGCGCGGCTGCTGCCGGCCGGCAGCCCGAGCGCGTCGTCGATCGCCTGGTCAGAGAAGCCGAGCCGCTTTGCCTCGGCCAGCAGCCCGGGGCCGAGCGGCTCCTTGCCGCCGCGCAGCCGGCCGAACATTGCAGCGACCGGCGCCATCGCCCGGATGAACCACGGGTCGATGTCGGTGATCTCGTGGATCCGCTCGACGGACATGCCCTGCGCCAGCGCCTGCGCGACGCCGAAGATCCGGCGCGGCGTCGCGTGCCGCAGCTCCAGTTCCAGGTCGTCGAACGAGAAGGCGTCCGGGTCGAGGCCCTTGACGCCGATGTCGAGCATGCGCAGCGCCTTCTGGATGACTTCCGGGAACGTGCGCCCGATCGCCATGACTTCGCCGACGCTCTTCATCTCGCTGCCGATCTGCTTCACGGCGCCGTGGAACTTGGTCAGGTCCCAGCGCGGCACCTTGCAGACCAGGTAGTCGAGGGCCGGCTCGAAGAACGCCGTGGTCTTCTTCGTGATCCCGTTCGGGATCTCCGCGAGGTCGTAGCCGAGCGCGATCTTGGCGGCGACGTAGGCGAGCGGGTAGCCGGTCGCCTTGCTGGCCAGCGCGCTGGAGCGCGACAGGCGGGCATTGACCTCGATCACGCGGTAGTCGACGGCATCCGGGTCCAGCGCATACTGGATGTTGCATTCGCCGACGATGCCGAGGTGGCGCACGGTCCGTATCGCGATCGTCCGCAGCAGCTGGTACTCCTCGTCGTTCAGCGTCTGCGACGGCGCCACCACGATCGACTCGCCCGTGTGGATGCCCATCGGGTCGAGGTTCTCCATGTTGCAGACCGTGATGCAGTTGTCGCTGGCGTCGCGCACCACCTCGTACTCGATCTCCTTCCAGCCGCCGAGGTATTCCTCGACCAGCACCTGGCGGGCGCCGCCGGAGAAGGCGCGCTGCAGCGCCGCGGCGAGGTCCGCCTCGCGGCGGACGATGCCGCTGCCCTTGCCGCCGAGGGCGAATCCCGCACGCAGCATCACCGGGTAGCCCATCTCGCGGACCGCCCGCCCGGCCGCGGCCATGGAATCGCAGGCGATGCTCTTCGCCGTCTTGACGCCGATCTCGTTGAGCCGGTCGATGAACAGCCGGCGATCCTCGGTGTCGAGGATCGCGGTGACCGGCGTGCCGAGCACGCGCACGCCCAGCTGCTCCAGCACGCCGCTCTCGTGCAGCGCGATGCCGCAATTGAGCGCGGTCTGGCCGCCGAAGGACAGCAGGATCGAGTCGATCTTCTCCTTGCGCATGACCTCGGCGGCGATTTCCGGCGTCACCGCCAGCAGGTAGAGCCGGTCCGCCATCCCGTCGCTGGTCTGGATGGTCGCGATGTTGGGGTTCAGCAGCACGGTGTAGACGCCGTCTTCCTTCAGCGCCTTGATTGCCTGCGACCCCGAATAGTCGAATTCCCCGGCCTGGCCGATCTGCAGCGCGCCCGATCCCAGCAGCAGCGCGCGGCGCGGCTTGGCGGGCCGCTGCTTTGCGGGGCTCATGCCTTCATCCCGCCGGCCAGGCGCAGGAAATCGTCGAACAGGTGCGCGGTGTCCTGCGGGCCGGGCGAGGCCTCCGGATGGAACTGCACGCTGAAATGCGGGCCGGCCGCGGAGCGGATGCCCTCGTTGGAGCCGTCGTTGATGTTGGTGAACCACGGCTGCCAGCCGGCCGGCAGCGAGTCTTCCCGGACCGCGTAGCCGTGATTCTGGCTGGTGATGTAGCAACGGCCGGTCTGCAGGTCGCGCACCGGCTGGTTCACGCCGCGATGCCCGTACGGCAGGCGGTAAGTGTCGCCGCCGGCCGCCAGGCACAGGATCTGGTTGCCGAGGCAGACGCCGAAGACCGGTAGCCGCGGCCGATCGAGCAGCAACCGGACCTGGGCGACCAGCGAACCGAGGTCTTTGGGATCGCCGGGGCCGTTGCCGATCAGGACGCCGTGGGCACGATCGGCGTGCGGCGCCAGGTCGCAGTGCCAGGGCGCGCGGGTGACGCTGGCGCCGCGCGCGAGCAATGACCGCACGATGTTGTCCTTGGCCCCCGCGTCCACCACCAGGATCTCGAGCGGGCCGCCGTCGTACCGGATTGGCGCCGGCGGCGCGACCTCATGGAAGATGCCGGCGCGCATGTCGCGCTGGTCCGCCTGCATGCGCACGTCGGCCGGCGTCATTGCATCCGGCGACAGCCAGCCGCGCATCGTGCCGAACTCGCGCAGCCGCCGCGTCAGCGTGCGGGTGTCGATGCCGGTCACCGCCGGCACGTCCTCGCCGGCGAGCCAGTCGCCGAGCGAACGCTTCGCCGCGTGGTGGCTGGGCTGCGGCACGTAGTTCTGGACCACCAGCCCCTGGACCTGGATGCGGCCGGACTCGAACGGGCCGTCGAGGCTGCCGGTCGCGCGCGCGGCCGGCACGCCGTAATTGCCGGCGAGCGGATAGGTCAGGACCAGGATCTGGCCGCGATACGAAGGGTCGGTCAGGGATTCGACATATCCCGCCATCGCGGTGTTGAACACGACTTCGCCGGCAACGGCGCGCGCCGCGCCGAAGCCCGCGCCGTGCATGACGGTGCCGTCTTCGAGCTCGAGTCGCCAGCGCTGGTGTGCCGTCATGCAGTCCTCGTCGTCCCTCACAACGGACTTTAATGGAGACATCGTGTCGTTTGCCTCAGTATCTGCCCGCCTGCGCTACACTCGCATCGCCGGACAGGGAGGCATGGATGGCGGGCAAGCGCGCACTGGTCGTTGACGATTCCAAGTCGGCGCGGGTCGTCCTGAGCCGGATGCTCGAGAAGTACGGGATCGAGGTCGATTCCGCCGAATCGGCCGAGTCGGCGCTCGACTACCTGAAGGACCACCATCCCGACGTGATCTTCATGGACCACCTGATGCCGGGCATGGACGGCCTGCAGGCGGTGCGCGAAATCAAGGCGAATCCGGACCTCGCCGGCATCCCGGTGATGATGTACACCTCGCAGGAGGGCGAGATCTACGGCGGCCAGGCGCGCGCGTCCGGCGCGGTCGGGGTGCTGCCCAAGTCGATCCGGCCGATCGACGTGACCAAGGCGCTGTACCAGCTGCAACTGCTGCCCGAGCGGCGGGACGGCGAGCCGTCGGGGCTGCAATCCATCAACGGCGAGCCGCCGGCCGCGCCGGAACAGGCGCCCGCTGCGCCGCCGGGAAGCGACGCCCGCATCCGCAGCCTGGTGGACACGATGCTGAAGGAGCAGAGCGTCGAGTTGCGCCGGTTCATGATCTCGGCACTCGAGGCGCACACGCACAGGATCGTCGCCGAGCTCCGCCCGCAGCCCGCGCAGGATCCGGAAGAGGAGGTGCCGGCGCCCGCGCCCCCGGCCTCGCGTCCCTGGGGATGGATGCTGGCGACCGGATCGGCGCTGCTTGCGCTGGTCGTGGTCGGCGTCCTTTACTGGCAGGCGCAGGATGCGACCGCCGAGGCCCGGCGCGCGTTCGAGGCGGTCACGGCCTCCAATGAATCGTTGGCGCAGGCCATCGGCAAGTGGCGCATCGCCAGCGAGCGGCTGGCGGATGCCGCCGGCGAGGAGGGGCTGCGGCCGATGGTGCTCGCGGTCCCGTTCGGCGAGCCGGCGCTGGCGCCGGCGCGGCTTGAGTCGGTGCGCGCGCTGGTGGCCCAGCTCGAACGCGCCGCGATCGGCGCGCAGGTCCGGATCGAGACCTTCGCCGGCAACTTCTGCCTCGCCAGCGCTGGCAACCAGGGGTATTCGCTCGCGCCGCCCGCGTCGCCGGCGGCGCAGTGCGAGCAGATCGGCAATCCATTCGACGACACGCAGGGCGGCGCCGCGCGCCAGCCGCTGGCGTTCGCCAATCTCGCGGCATCGGTGCGGCAGCGCACCGGGGGCGCGATCGAGCTCGAAATGGCGGCCGGCCCGCGCGACCGCCTGGCCGTCACCTACCCCGCGATCGAGCAGGCGACGGCCGGCCAGTGGAACGCCGCTGCCCAGGCCAACAACCGGATCGAGATCAGCGTCATCGAGCGATGACGAACCGCCTGCTGATCTACGGCGCGAACGGCTACACCGGCGAGATGATCGCGCGCGCGGCCGCGGCCCAGGGCCTCGCGCCCGTGCTCGCGGGTCGTTCGGAGCAGGCGATTGCCGCGCTCGCTGCCGAGCTGGGCTGCGAGTTCCGCGTGTTCCCGCTCGCCGAGCCGGGCGCGGTGGCAGGCGGCCTGGCGGGCTGCCGCGTGGTGATCCATTGCGCCGGGCCGTTCTCGGCGACCGCGGCGCCGATGATGAAAGGCTGCATCGCAGCACGCGCGCATTACACCGACATCACCGGCGAGATCGACGTGTTCGAGCTCGGGTTCCGCCACGACGCCGAGGCGCGCCGCGCCGGCATCGTCCTGTGCCCCGGCGTCGGCTTCGACGTCGTGCCGACGGACTGCATCGCGCTGACGCTGAAGCAGGCGATGCCGGAGGCGACGAAGCTCGCGCTCGGCTTCGACAGCCGGAGCGGCATGAGCCGCGGCACCGCGTCGACCAGCGTGGAGGGGCTCGGGCACGGCAGCCGCGTGCGCGAGGACGGCGTGATCCGCCGCATTCCGCTCGGCTCGCGCTCGCGCCAGGTCGATTTCGGCGCCGGTCCCAAGCTGGCGACGGCCATCCCCTGGGGCGACGTCAGCACGGCGTTCCGCACGACCGGCATCCCGGACATCGAGGTGTACGTGCCGGTGTCGCCGAAGGCACTCGCCAACCTGCGCCGCCTCGGGAACCTGGGCTGGCTGCTGCGCCGCCGGCCGGTGCAGGCCTTGCTGAAGTGGCGCATCCGCCAGGGCGCCCCGGGTCCCAGCGCGTCGGAGCGCGAGCGCACGCCGGTCCACGTCTGGGGCGAGGCGCAGGATGCCGCGGGCCGCACGCTCACTGCACGGGTGCGCGTGCCGAACGGCTACACGGTCACGACCGATGCGGCGGTGGCCATCGCGCGGCGCCTGCTGGAGTCGTCGCCGCCGCCGGGATTCACGACGCCGGCACGGCTGATGGGCGCGGACTTCGTCTCGAGGCTGCCGGGAGCGACGCAGATCACCCTTGAGTGACCTCGACGCCGGATTCCGGCCGCCATACTGGCTCGCAAACCGCCACCTGCAATCGGTGCTGCCGAGCCTGCCGACGCGCCGGCGCGCAGTCGAGCGGCGCGCAGCGCCGGTGATTGCGGCGAGCCGCCGGCTGCTGCTCGATTGCGGCGACGGCGTGCGCCTGCTGGCCTGGATCGCCGAGCCGTCCGCGGAGGCTGCCGTGGCACGGCGCCGCCTCGCCGTGCTGTTGCACGGCTGGGAAGGCAGCTCCGACTCGCTGTACCTGCTGTCGATCGCGCAGCTGCTGCACGAGCGCGGGTTCACGGTCGTGCGGCTCAACCTGCGCGACCACGGCGGCAGCCACGCGCTCAACCGCGGTCTGTTCCACTCCTGCCGCATCGCCGAGGTCGTGGGCGCCGTCGCGCGGCTGCAGGCGCTGCATCCGGACGCGTCCCTGTCGCTCGCGGGTTTCTCGCTCGGCGGCAATTTCTGCCTGCGGGTCGGCGCGCGCGCGGCGCAGGCGGGCCTGCGGCTCGCCCGCATCGTCGCGGTCTGCCCGGTGCTGGACCCGGCGACGACCCTCGAGGCGCTCGAGCGCGGGCCGGCGATCTACCGGCACTATTTCCTGTTCAAGTGGCGGCGGTCGCTGCGCGCCAAGCAGGCCGCCTGGCCGGACGACTACGACTTTTCCGAGCTGCTGGCCGACCCGTCGCTGACCGCGATGACCGAACGCATGGTGCTCAAGTACACGGAATTCCCGGATCTCGCGAGCTACCTGCGAGGCTATGCGATCACCGGCGAGGCGCTCG
>CAYXUJ010000009.1:40550-42476 GCA_964468395.1 uncultured Steroidobacteraceae bacterium | reverse complement strand
CGCCGGCCAGCTCCTCGCCGCGGTAGTCGCCGGGTGCGACGCGCTTGCCGGCCATCGCCAGCTGCGAGTGCGTGAGCTGCACGTGATTCTTCATGAATGTGTAGGAATCGCCGGCCGGCGTCAGCCCGATCAGGCGCATGCCGGGGCCGTAGAGGTCCACGATCGAGTCGCCGTCCTCGCAGATCAGCAGCCCGCCGCGCGGGCTGGCGATGATGTTGTCGATGTTGTCGCCGACCGGCTGGCTGCCGGCGACGAAGATCGCGCGCAGCGTCTGCTCGCCGGGATCGTATTCCCAGACGGCACCGTCGCCATGGCCGCGCCGGCCGAACAGGTCCGTGCCCGCCGTCGTGTCGACGACGTAGAACCTGCCGTCGTGGAAGCAAATGCCCTCGCCGCGGCTCAGGCGCAGTGCACCCTGCGTCCAGGCCTGCAGGAACGGGCCGCTGATCGGCCGGTTCGCCACCGCAATCTCGGGCGGCGCGACGCCGGGACCGGCATCCGGCTCGGCGATGTCCACCCAGTCGATGCGGTAGCGATCGCCGACCCGCGGTGCGCGCAGGTCGGCCTGGCGCCGGCCGGCGACGCGCGCGGCCTGCAAGCGGCCGCCGGATTCATAGCTGCCGGCCGTGCCGCTCGCATCGCCTGGGATAAAGCGATAGAAGCCGGTGCCGCGGACATTGTCGTCGTCCTCGGTCAGGTAGGCGATGCGCGTCGCCGGGTCCACGGCGATCGCCTCGTGCAGCATGCGGCCCATGTCCACGATCGGCCGGCCGGTGGTCTCGGCGGGGTTGCGCCGCACTTCGAAGACGTAACCATGCCGGCGCCCGCCGCGGGCGCTGAGGTCGGCGAGCGTCTCCTCGCAGGACAACCAGGTGCCCCAGGGCGTCGCGCCGCCGGCGCAGTTGTAGATCGTGCCGCCGAGCGAGGGCTCGGCGCGGGTCCAGCGACGGCCGCGGAATGTCAGTGTCGTCGTGCCGCCGCCCGGCATGCGGCCATTGTCCGCAGTCGCCGTGTCGTAGCGGGCCGACGCCAGGATCGGCGTGTCGAGGTCGCGCTCGTGATTGCGGACCAGCACGATCTCGCGGTCGGCGCCGGCCCCGGAGGCATGGATCACGCCCATGCCATCGTGCGCGTCCGGCGTCGGCGCGCCGTCGTCCATCGGGTCGCCGGTCCAGGAGAACGAGCGGTACTCGAATCCCTCCGGCAGCTGGACGAGGGGCAGGCCCGTCTCCAGGTCCGCGACCGGCCGCAGCGGCCCGTAGGGACCCGGGACGTGGCGCGACTCGCGCGCCGCGGCCGCGGCGCCGCGCGCCTGCCAGGCGGCAAGAGTCGAAACGAGCGTGGCGGAACCGGACAGGAAGCGGCGGCGGCTGAATCTGGAACTCACCGGCCCATTCTAATGCGACCCCTCTAGATCCGGTCCACGCGGCAGGCGTAGCAGCCGCGGCGGGCGAAGTGGACGTGCAGGTAGCTGACGCCGTCCTGCGCGAGGAAGCGCTCGATCAGGGCGCCCGCCTCGCTGCCGTCCACGACCTCGGCGTCCACCATGTCGTCCGCCGCGTCGTAGGCGCGCACCGACAGCGGCCGGCACGCCAGGTACGGCGGCAGCCGGTCGACGATCCGCGCCGCGG
Organism: uncultured Steroidobacteraceae bacterium; assembly: GCA_964468395.1. Lineage (GTDB taxonomy): Bacteria > Pseudomonadota > Gammaproteobacteria > Steroidobacterales > Steroidobacteraceae > SCUD01. The sequence continues at coordinate 40,845 of CAYXUJ010000009.1, read as the reverse complement.
CTCGCTGGCCGCGCCGCACGAAGATCGGCCCCGAGGCGCGATACGGCGAACGGCTGTCCTGGTGCGTGAACGGCAGCAGCAGCAACGGCTCGCCGACCGGCGCGTCCTCGAGGCTGATGCGGCAGGGAAACCCGAACGGCGCATCGGCGCGCATCCAGCGCATGCCGCGGGCCGCGAGCGCCGCCTCGTCGAGATCGAACAGCGGCTCGAACAACTGCGGCTCGAGGCCGCGCAACTGGTAGCTCATGGGCGGCAGGATTGCCCGGCGGCATCCGGCCCGCAACCCGGTTCTTGC
>CAYXUJ010000009.1:36977-40450 GCA_964468395.1 uncultured Steroidobacteraceae bacterium | reverse complement strand
CCGTCAGCGCCCGGCAATATTGAAGTGCAGCCGCTGGTCCTGGTAACGGTCGTCGCGCTTGGCGCGCCCGGTCGCGACCAGCACGTACAGGACGTTGAGCGCCTGCAGCGCGTCCCGCACCCCCGCCCCGCGCGAGCGCGTCGCGACCTGCTTCGCCGTCACGTCCTGCTTGCCGGCATAGGCCTTGCGGATGCGGTCCACGGCGTCGCGGCTCACCAGGTTGAAGTAGCCGCTGGCGCGCTTGCTGCGCGACGCCGACATCACCACGTAGGTCTTGCCGCTCTCGAACACGTAGTAGTTCTGGCGCTTGCCGGCGGCCTCGCCACAGAACCTCAAGCCTTTCGCCAGGCTGCGGATATTCACGGGAATCCCCCCGGTCCGATGCAATGCGCCGAGTGTATGCCTCTGCACGCGTCCCGCACAGCAGGGTTATGATCCGCGGATGAAGCCGGAGCGACTCGCCAGGGCGTGGAAATCGGCGGGCCCGGTGCTCCAGCGCATCCTGCTCTCGGCGCTGCCGCTGCTGTTCTTCCTGCTGCACGCCACCGGCGTCGCGCCGCTCGAGTTCGTCCAGCGCATCGAGAATTACCTGTACGACGTGCGGGTCGAGACCATGATGCCGCGGGTCGTGGACCCGCGGGTCGTGATCGTGGACATCGACGAGGCGAGCCTTGCGGCCGAGGGGCAGTGGCCCTGGCCGCGCGCCAAGGTGGCGGCACTCACCGACGCGTTGTTCGACCGCTACGGCATCCGCGCCATGGGCTTCGACGTGCTGTTCGCGGAGCCCGAGCGCAATGCCGAGCTGCGCCTGATCGACGAGCTCGCCAGCGGGCCGCTGGCCGGCAGCACGGAACGCCTGGTGCAGCTCGCCGAGATCCGCCACCGCCACGAGGGCGACCGCATCCTGTCGGAATCGCTGATCGCCCGCGACGTCGTGCTCGGCTACGTGTTCAAGCAGCGGCCCGGCGCGAGCGAGCGGGCCGAGTCCGGCGAGCTCCCCGCCGGCGTCGCCTTCGACGACCCGCGCATCGGCGGGCACGGCTGGCTGCGCCCGGGCGGTTTCGCCGCCAACATCGCGGTGCTGCAGCAGGCCGCCGTCGCCGGCGGCTTCTTCGACACGCCGCTGACCGACGACGACGGCGTCGTGCGCCGCGTGCCGCTGTTCCAGTTCTACGGCGGCCGCCTGTACGAGTCGCTCGCCTTCGCGCTCGCGCGCCTCGCGCAGGGCTCGCCGCCCGTGGAGTTCGTGTTCAGCGACGAGGACTCCTCGCGCCTCGTGCACCTGCGCGTCGGCGAGACGCGCGTGCCGCTCGACGCCCAGGGCGCCGTGCTGATCCCGTTCCGCGGGCCGCTCGGCAGCTTCCGCTACGTCTCGGCCACCGACGTGCTGAACGACCGCGCGCCGGCCGAGGCGCTCGCCGGCGCGATCGTGCTGGTCGGCGCCAGCGCGCCGGGCCTGCAGGACGTGCGTGCCGTGCCGGTGGCCAAGGAATACATCGGCGTCGAGGCGCACGCCAACCTGGTGTCCGGCCTGCTCGACGGCACGATCCCGTTCCGGCCGCTCCGCTCGGCGCTCGCCGAGATCGGCGCCCTGCTCCTCATTGCCCTGGCGACCGCGCTGCTGCTGCCGCGGCTCGCGCCGCTCGCGGCCTTCGCCCTGTTCCTCGGGCTGGTCGGCGCGGCGATCGCCGTCAACCTGCTGCTGTGGGCGCGCTACGGGCTGGTGCTGCCGCTCGCCTCGCTGCTGGTGTTCACCACCATCGCCGCGCTGTTGCAGCTCACCTGGGGCTACTTCACCGCGACCCGCCGGCGGCAGCGGTTGTCGCGCATCTTCGGCCAGTACGTGCCCGCGGAGGTGGTGAAGGAGCTCGACGCCGGCGGCGCCGAGGTGTCGCTCGAGGGCGAAAGCCGAGAGATGTCGGTGCTGTTCTCCGACGTGCGCGGCTTCACGACCATCTCGGAGGGCCTCGGCCCGCGCGAGCTGACCCAGCTGATGAACGAGTTCCTGACGCCGATCACGGCGGCGATCCACCGCCACCGCGGCACCATCGACAAGTACATGGGCGACGCGGTGATGGCGTTCTGGGGCGCGCCGATCGCCGATCCCGACCATGCCCGCCACGCGGTGCTGGCGGCGCGGGACATGGTCGCCGAGATGCGGGCGCTGAAGCCCGCGTTCGAGGCGCGCGGCTGGCCGGCGATCGAGATCGGCGTCGGCATCTCGAGCGGCGAGATGAACGTCGGCAACATGGGCTCGCGCTTCCGCGCCGCCTACACCGTCCTCGGCGACACCGTGAACCTCGGCTCGCGGCTCGAGGGGCTGACCAAGGCCTACGGCGTCAACATCATCGTCAGCGGCGAGACCGCGCGGCTCGCGGGCGGCCTGCCCTGGCGCGAGCTCGACCGCGTGCGCGTCAAGGGCAAGCAGGAGCCGGTCGCCATCTTCGAGCCGATCGACGACGACGGCCTGCACGCCGCCGGCCGTTTCGCCGAGGCGCTGGCGGCCTACCGCGCGCGCGACTGGGAGCGCGCCGGGACGCTCATCACCGAGCTCGACGCCATGTCGCCGCAGGCGCTCTACCGCCTCTATCTCGGCCGCATCCGGCATTTCCAGGCCCATCCGCCGCCGCCGGACTGGGATGGTGTTTTCACCTTCGACGTTAAATAATGCGCGTGGCGAGGCGCGCTCATCCGGGGGGAATCGTGAGCAGACGACTGGTCCGCTGCATCGCTCTGTCCTGCCTGCTGGCGCCCGTTGCCGCCCTCGCGCCGGCGAGCGGCCGCGCCTCGACCCTCGACGAGGCCGCGCGCCTGATCGGCGAGCACCGCGCCGCCGACGCCTACCGGCTGCTGGCCGCGGAGGAACTGCGCCTCGCCGGCCAGCCTGCCTACGACTACCTGTTCGGCGTCGCCGCGCTCGACAGCGGCCGCCACGCCGAGGCGATCGCCGCCTTCCAGCGGGTGCTGGCGCAGGATTCCGCCGCCGTCAGCGCCCGGCTCGAGCTCGGCCGCGCGTATTTCGAGTCCGGCGACCTGGCGGCGGCACGGCGCCAGTTCGCCGCCATCGTCACCGGCGACCCGCCGCCCGCCATCGCCGCCACCGCCGAGGCCTACCTGCGCGCGATCGACCCGCCCGCGGCCCGCGCCACGGGCTGGAGCGGCGGCTATGAATTCGGCTCCGGCTACGACAGCAACGCCAATGCCGCGACCGACCACAGCACTTTCCTCGGCCTGACGCTCGATCCCGAGAACGTCGAGACGTCCTCGGCCTATGGCCACGTCGCCGGCTGGGTGGACCTGGCGCAGCCGGTCGGCGAGCGCAGCCTGTTCGCGGCCCAGGCCCGCGTCGGCCAGCGCTGGAACCCGAACGCCGACTTCGTCGACCAGACGATCGCCTCGCTCGACCTGTCGCTGCGCATCGGCGGCGGCCCGACCGTGTTCAGCATCGGCGCCGGCGGCTACCAGGGCTGGCT
>CAYXUJ010000009.1:4159-36877 GCA_964468395.1 uncultured Steroidobacteraceae bacterium | reverse complement strand
TCGGCGGCGGCCCGACCGTGTTCAGCATCGGCGCCGGCGGCTACCAGGGCTGGCTCGACGGCGAGGCGCACCGCTGGGGCGCCAGCGTGGACCTCGCGCTCAGCCACAGCTTCGGCGAGGGCTGGCGCGCGACCGGCCTGCTGCGCGCCGGCGAGCTGCGCTACGACGACGACTTCCCGGGACTGTCGGTGCTGGACGTGGACCAGCAGCTGCTCGCGCTGTCGCTGCAGCACGGCGACGCCGACCGGAACTTCGGCGTGACGCTGTACGGCGCCAACGAGGACCCGCGCGAATCCGGCTCGTCGTTCGGCAACGACCGGCTCGGCGTCATGGTCTACACCGGCGCCGCGGTCCGCGGCGGCCACGGCGTGCACCTCGAGGTCGGCATGCAGAGCGTCGAGTACGACGACTCGCCCGGGTTCTTCTTCGGCACCGACCGCTCGGACCAGTCGCTGTCGGTCGCGCTCGGCGGCGAGCTGCGCGACTGGCCGGCCGCCGGCTTCCAGCTGCTGCCGCGCATCGCCTGGACCAGCAACGACTCCAACATTTCGCTCTACGAATACGACCGCCTGGAAATCGGACTGACGCTGCGGCGCTCATTCCGCTAGCGAGGACTGCCATGACTGCGAACACATCACGGATACGCGGCTGCGGCGCCGCCCTGGCGCTCGCGCTGGCCTTCGCCTTCTCCGCGCCGGCCGCCGGCGCCGACGCCGGCAAGCTGCTGTTCGTGTCCGGCACGGTGACGCTCGAACGCACGCCGCCGGTCACGCTGAAGGCGGGCGACACGGTCGCCGCGGGCGACGTGGTGGTCACCGGCGAGAAAGCGCGGGCGCAGCTGCTGATGAACGACGGCGCGCGCATCGCGCTCCGCTCCGGCTCGCGTTACCGCATCGACGAGTTCGCGCTGCCGTCCGCGGTCGGCGCGCCGATGCAGGCGACCGCCGCGACTTCCGACGGCGTCGCCGTGTCCACGCTGCTGAAGGGCGGCTTCCGCACCGCGACCGGCGCGATCGGCAAGGACGGCGCCGGCCGCTACGAGGTGCGCACGCCGATCGGCACGCTCGGCATCCGCGGCACCGATTACACGGCGGTCTGGTGCCAGGGCGACTGCGCCGACGTGGCGGCCGCAGCCGCGGCGCAGAACGGCATGTACCTGGCGACGCACGCGGGCTCGATCGTGTTCCGCTACGGCGGCCGCGAGCAGGTCGTCGACGCGGGCCAGGTCGTGTTCATCGCCGCCGCGGACGCGGCGCCCGAGCCGCTCGAGCGCGTGCCGACCTGGCTGCTCGAGGATGGCGCCGGACCGCTGGTCACGGGCGCGGACCAGGGCGCGGCGACCGGCGCCGTGGCGCTGCCCGATCTCGCGGGTCGCCGCGATCCGCCGCAGGGCCAGTCGTCTTCGTCCTCGAGCGCGCCGCCCGACCCGAAGGGAGCGACGAACAACCAGGGCGTGCAGCGCCCGGTCACCGGCACGACCGTCGACGGCCAGACCATCGACCTGACCAGCGGCCAGATCCAGCAGCGCGGCCCGAACGACCCGCCGCCGGGCACGCCGCAGGCCCCGGGCGGGCCGAGCAATCTGCCGCCGCCGCCCAGCAGCGCGCCGCCGAATACGCCGACCCCGCCGCCGCCCGGCGGTAACTGAGGAGCATGAGCGCCGCGCGACACCGGATCGCGATCGTCGGCGCCGGTCCGGGTGGCTTGAGCGCGGCGGCCCACGCCGCGAGCGAGGGCGTGGACCACGTCCTGCTCGAAGCGAGCCCCGCGCACGCGCACACGATCCAGCGCTACCAGAAAAGCAAGCACGTCATGGCCGAGCCGCCGGTGCTGCCGCTGCGCAGCGACCTGCCGTTCGCCGCCGGGACCCGCGAGGACGTGCTCGAGAACTGGCGCGCCGGCATCGCCGGGCTCGGCGTCAACGCGCGTTACGGAGCCGAGGTGGTCGCCATCGAGCGGCGCGCGGACGGCTTCCGCCTGTCGCTCAAGGACGGCGACGCGGTTGCCGCCGACCACGTCGTGTTCGCGATCGGCATGCAGGGCAACCTGCGCAAGCTCGGCGTGCCGGGCGCCGACCTGCCCTGCGTGCAGTACCAGCTGGACGACCCGGAGGAGTACCGCGACGAGGTCATCGTCGTGGTCGGCGCCGGCGACGCCGCCATCGAGAACGCGGTCGCGCTCGCGGCCCAGAACGAAGTCGTCATCGTCAACCGCATCGACGAGTTCGCGCGCGTCAAGGACGGCAACCTCAAGCTGATCACCAAGGCGATCGAGAGCGGCCGCATCGGCTGCTTCTACCGCAGCAACGTCGCCGCGGTCGAGCGCGCCGCGGGCAACGGCGGCGCGCCGGCGCGGCCGTGGGTGCTGGTGCTCGACACCGCCGACGGCCAGGCGCGCATCGCCTGCGACCGCATCATCGCCCGCATCGGCGCGGTGCCGCCGCGCAAGTTCGTCGAGTCCTGCGGCATCGCCTTCCCGGGCCCCGACGCGATGGCACTGCCGGCGCTCTCCGACCGCTACGAGTCGAGCGTGCCGGGCCTGTACGTGATCGGCGCGCTCGGCGGCTATCCGCTGATCAAGCAGGCGATGAACCAGGGCTGGGAGGTGGTCGAGACCATCCTCGGGCGCGACGTGCGCCCCGCCGATCACCCGCTGTTCGAGGAGAAGTTCCGCGCCCTGCCGTTCGGGCTCGACGTGGATGCGACGCTGCGCCTGATCCAGGACCGCGTGCCGCTGTACCGCGAGATCAACCCGCTGCAGTTCCGCGAGTTCATGCTGGGCAGCGCGGTGCACCGCCCGCAGCCGGGCGCCGCCATCTTCCGCCGCAACGACTACACCGACACTTTCTTCGTCGTGCTGGACGGTTCGGTCGAGATCGAGCTGGGCGACGAGACGCCGTATCGCCTCAAGCTCGGCGCCGGCAACTTCTTCGGCGAGATGAGCCTGCTGTCCGGCCGGCGCCGGTCGGCCACCGCGTTCGCCGCCGCCGGCTGCGTGCTGGTCGAGTCGCCGCGGCGCGAAGTCCTCAAGCTGGTGAACTCGATCGAGGCCGTGCGCCGGCACATCGACCGGCACTTCGTGATCCGCGCGATCCAGACCGCGTTCGCGCCCGACGCCTCCGACGAGGAGCTGGCCGGCGTCGCCGAGCGCGCGAGCGTCAACGACTACAAGCCCGGCGCGGTGATCTTCGCGGAGGGCGACGAGGCCGACACCCTGCACCTGATCCGCAGCGGCTCGGTCGCGGTCTCCCGCAACATCGGCGGGCGCGAGATCGTCACCTCCTACGTCGCCGCCGGCAACTACGTCGGCGAGATGGGCCTGATGGGCCGCACGCGCCGCGCGGCGACCGTGCGCGCGAACGTCGCCACCGAGACCATCAGCCTGTCGGCCGCCGACTTCGACGGGCTGCTCGCGCGCAATCCGCAGCTCCGCCAGAAGGTGCAGGCGCTGGTGCGCAAGCGCCTGGCCGACAACGCGCGCATCGCCGCGCAGCCGCACACCGGCGACATCGTCTCCTTCCTGATGCAGCAGGGCATCGGCGAGGCGACCGACGTGCTGCTGATCGACGAGAACCTCTGCATCGGCTGCGACAACTGCGAGAAAGCCTGCGCCGCGACCCACGACGGCACCTCGCGCCTCGACCGCGAGGCCGGCCCGACCTTCGCGCGGCTGCACGTGCCGACCTCGTGCCGGCACTGCGAGGACCCGCACTGCATGACCGACTGCCCGCCGGACGCGATCCGCCGCGCGCCGAACGGCGAGGTCTACATCCGCGACAACTGCATCGGCTGCGGCAACTGCGAGAAGAACTGCCCCTACGGCGTGATCCAGATGGCGGCGCGCGCGAAGGATGCGCCGAAGAAGGCCGTCAAGTGCGACATGTGCAAGGACCTGGCCGGCGGGCCCGCCTGCGTGCGCGCCTGCCCGACCGGCGCCGCGATCCGCGTCGGCCCGGAGGGGCTCATGGACCTGGTCGCGCGCGTGGAGCGCTGAGGCCGGCCGATGCAGGAATCCATCCTCCTCTACCGCCGGCTGCGCTACCTGTGGGCGGCGCTCGCGATCGCGGCGGTCGCGATCGCGGCCTACGCGCTGCACCGCCCGCCCGAGCCGAAGAACGGCGGCACCTGGCTCGGCTACACGCTGGGCGGCGCCGGCGCCGCGCTGATCCTGTGGCTGTCCGTGTTCGGCATGCGCAAGCGCGCCTACGGCTCGCGGCTCGGCACGGTGCAGGGCTGGCTGTCCGCGCACGTCTACCTCGGCCTGGCGCTGGTCCTGGTGGTGACGCTGCACGCGGGTTTCCAGTTCGGCTGGAACGTGCACACGCTCGCCTACGTGCTGACCTGCGTCGTGGTCGGCAGCGGCGTCGTCGGCGTGTGGTTCTACCTGCGCTACCCGCGGCAGATGAGCCGCAACCGCGACGCCCAGACCCGCGAGCAGATGCTGGCGGAGCTCGCCGACCTCGATCGCCTGAGCGCCCGCGTCGCCGCCGCGCTCGGCGGCGATTTTCCCGAAGTGATCATGAGCGCGCGCGACCGCGCCGCGCTCGGCGGCGGCGCCTTCGCCCTGCTCGCCGGCCGCGACCGCTCGCGCATCGTGCTGCCGGCCGCGCGGCCCGGCGCCGGCAGCGCCCAGGTGCTGCCCAATCCCTCGCAGTCGCGGCTGCTCGACTGGCTCGGCCAGCAGCTCGCCGAGAGCACCGACGGCGAGCGCACGCGCCAGGTGCACGAGCTGATGACGCTCGCCGGCGCGCGCCGCGGCCTGCTCGAGCGCCTGCGCCGCGACGCGCAGATCCGCGCCTGGCTGCGCACCTGGCTGTACCTGCACGTGCCGGCGACCTGCGTCCTGCTGGCGGCGCTGCTCACGCACGTCGTCACCGTGTTCCTGTACTGGTAGCGGCGGATGCGCGCACTGATCGTCTTCCAGCGACGCAGCCAGGCCGGCGCCATCGAGCGCAAGGAGCGGCTGTTCGACGGCGAAGCCGTGACCCTCGGCCGCGCCACCGACCAGGTGCTGCACCTGAAGGACCGCCGCGTCGCGCTGCGCCACGCGCGCATCGTGCTGCGCGACGGCCGGCCGGTGATCTCCAGCCGCGCGCCGGGCGGCATCGTCGTCAACGACACGCTGTGCCGCGAGGCGGCGCTTGCTCCCGGCGACGAGATCCGCATCGGCGCCAACGTGCTGCGCCTGCTCGAGCCGCCGGCCGGCATCGATCTTGCCTTCAGCTTCGAGCTCGATGCGGAAGCGGCGGCGGCCGAGTCGGCCGGGCCCGAGCCCTATCGCTTGGACCTGGACTCGATCGGGCTCACGCGCCGCGCCTGGTCCTGGCTGGGGTTCGGCGCGACGCTCCTGCTCGCGCTGCTGGTGCCGGCATCGGGAGTGCTCGATGGCGACGCGCAGGCAAGCCTGCGCGCGGGCCCGCTGCCGGACGACGGCTTCTGGCTCAGCGGCCCGCTGTCGCGCGCACATCATAATGTGGGCGAGCGCTGCGAGACCTGCCACCGCCAGCCGTTCCAGCGCGTGCCGAACGCCGCCTGCGTGGACTGCCACGCGACCGTCGGCCGCCATTTCCACGTCGCCGGCCTAGTCACGGAACTCGACACCACGCGCTGCGCCGGCTGCCACGCCGAGCACAACGAGCCGGCGACGCTGATCCGGCGCGACGACGGCCTGTGCGTGGACTGCCACGTGGACATCGAGGCCGTCGCCGGCGCGATCGCGAAGACGGAGAACGTCACCGACTTCCTCGACGACCACCCGTCGTTCCTGCCCGACGAGCAGTCGGCGCTCAAGTTCCCGCACGACACGCATCTCGACGCCGCCGGCATCGACGGGCCGGAGGGCGAGAAGGTGGTGATGGCCTGCGCCGACTGCCACCGGCCGCAGGCGGACGGCCGGCGCATGCAGCCGGTGACGATGGAGGCGCATTGCGCGGACTGCCACCGCCTCGATTTCGATCCGGCGTTCCCGGATGCGACCGTGCCGCACGCCGATGCGAAGACCGTGCTGCGGCGGCTCATCGAGTACTACAGCCGCAGCTTCCTCGAGCTGTACCCGGATCCCGGGGCGACCGCGGCGCCGGCGCGCCCGGTGCGGGTGCCGGGGCGCGTCACCGACCCGCGCGTGCGCGAACGCCTGCTGCAGCAGGCGCGCGAGCGCGCCTTCACCGTCGCGCGCGACCTGTTCGAGCGGCGCAGCTGCCACGATTGCCACGAGATCCGCGCCACCGGCCGCGCCGACGATCCCTGGGAAGTGGAGCCGGCCGAGCTGAAGGACGTGTGGATGCCGGCCGCGCGCTTCGACCACGGCCGCCATGCCACCGAGCTGTCGGGCTGCGACAGCTGCCACGACGCCGCGCGCTCGTCCGCCGCCGGCGACGTCCTGATGCCCGGCATCGCCGTCTGCCGCGACTGCCATGGCAGCGGCGACCCGCATCGCAATCCGGCCGGGCTGGTGCAGAGCGGCTGCATCCTGTGCCACGGTTTCCACGACACGCGCCACGGGCCGTGGGTCGCCGCGTCGCCGCCATGATGCGGTGGTCGTTGCCCGCGCTGGCGCTGGCGCTCGCGGCCTGCGGCGGCGGCAGCAGCGGCCAGTCGCCGCCCGGCGCCGTGGATCCGCCGCCGGCCGGCTGCGACGGTTCCTGCGCCAGCGCCTCGAGCTTCCTGTCGGTCGCGGACGTCGAGGGCGTGCTGGCGCGCGCGATCGCCGAAGCGCAGGCGCGCGGCGCCAGCGCCACGATCGCGGTCACCGACCGCGTCGGCAACGTGCTCGCGGTGTTCCGCATGAACGGCGCCGCGACCGCGGTCACCGTGCAGTCGAACGGCGCGAGCGGCGGGCTCGAGGGCGTCAACATCGTCCCGGACACGATGGCGGCGATCGCCAAGGCCGCGACCGCGAGTTACCTCTCGACCGAGGGCCATGCCTTCGGCACGCGCACGGCGAGCCAGATCGTGCAGGCACATTTCAACCCGGGCGAAGCCCTGGCGCCTGCGGGTCCCCTGTTTGGCGTGCAGTTCAGCCAGCTGCCCTGCTCCGATCTTTCGGCGCGCTATGACGGCACGGCTCCCAACGTCGGGCCGCAGCGCTCGCCGCTCGGCCTCGCCGCCGATCCCGGCGGCCTGCCGCTTTATCGCGGCGGCACGCCGGTCGGCGGCATCGGCGTGATCGCCGATGGCATCTATGGTCTCGACGCCAACGTGCAGGACGTCGATACGGACCTCGACGAGCTGATCGCGCTCGCGGGGACGTTCGGGCTGTCCGCACCGGACGACCGCCGCGCCGAGCGCATCACCGCCGACGGCAAGTCGTTGCGTCTCGCCGATGCGGCATTCGGCGACCTGGTCGCGAATGCGGCGTCACCGCCGGCCTTCGCATCCCTGAACGGCGTCGCCGGCGCGCTGGTCGCCGTGCCCGGCTATGCCGCCGCCACCGTCGAGACGGGGCTTGCCTTTGGCCAGCCGGCCTCGGGCATCCGCCCGGACACGCTCGACTATCCGGGGCTCGACGCCTTCGTGCTGGTGGACGCCCTCAATGCTGAACGGTTTCGGCCCGCCGCCGGCACCGACGGCCTGGGCGCGCTGACCGCCGCCGAGGTGCAGACCATCATCCGTGAGGCTCTCGGCGTCGCGCGCCGCGCACGCGCGCAGATCCGCCGCCCGCTCGGCAGCGCCGCGCGCGTGACCGTCACGGTCGTGGACACGAACGGCGTCATCCTCGGTCTCGCGCGCGGCCGCGACGGGCCGGTATTCGGCATCGACGTCTCGCTGCAGAAGGCGCGCACGGCGGCATTCCTGTCGTCAGCCGCAGCGGCAGCGGCCTTGTCCGGCGTGCCCGATGCCGTGTATCTCGACGGCGGGCTCACCGTGCTGCGCAGCGAGCCGCTCGCGCAGTACGTGACTGACCTGCGCAGCTTCACCGGCCTGCCGACCGCGCTCGCCGACGGCGCGGTCGCGTTCTCGACCCGCGCGACCGGCAACCTCGCGCGGCCGTTCTATCCGGACGGCGTGGACTCCGCGCCGAACGGCCCGTTCAGCAAGCCGGGCGGCGAGTGGACGCCGTTCTCGACCGGCGTGCAGCTCGACCTCGCCTACAACGCAGTGATCCAGCACGTCGCTTTCGTCGCCGGCCTCGCGCCCGACGTGCCCGCGAACTGCAGCGGCGTGCAGGGCTTCAACCTCGGCTTCGGCACCAGCGGCGTGATCGGCGCGCTGGCGAACGGCCTGCAGATCTTCCCCGGCGGCCTGCCGATCTACCGCGGCGGCCAGCTGGTCGGCGGCATCGGCGTGTCCGGCGACGGCGTGGACCAGGACGACATGATCGCCTTCCTCGGCCTGCACGAAGCCTCGATGACGCTCGCGGGCAGCATCGGCAATGCACCGGCGATGACGCGCGCCGACACGCTCGCGCCCGCCGGCACGCGCCTGCGCTACGTCAACTGCCCGCAGGCGCCGTTCCTCGATTCCACCGCGGAGGGCGTCTGTGCCGGCAAATAGACACAGCGCCTGGCTGCTCGCCGCCGTCTGCCTCAGCGCCGCCGCCGAAGGGGACGCACCCCTTCAAGAGGGTGCGCCCCCTTCGGAAGTGCGCTGCCCGCCGGAAGAGCCGGCGGAGCCGGGCCGCCGCAGCCCGCGCGTGCCGGTGCTGCGCTACGAGCCGACGCCCTGCGACCCGTCGCGGCTGCCGGGCGCCGATCCGGACGCGCTCGACGACTTTCCCGAGCTGCCCGACCGCTGGCGCATCGTCAGCCTGCTCGGCTACCGCGAGAACCTGCTCGACCCCTACCACGGCAACAACTGGCTCAAGGGCGACCGCCCGGCCTTCGGCGAGGACTGGTTCTTCAACCTCGGCGTCATCAGCGACAGCGTGATCGAGCCGCGCCGCTTCCCGGTGCCGGTCGCGGTGCCCGACTCCGGCGACCCCGGCAGCCTGGACGCGATCGGCAACGGCGAACAGCAGGTCTACGCCGGGAACCTGATCGTCGAGGCCGTCCTGTACCAGGGCAACACCGTGTTCCAGCCGCCCGACTGGGAGATCCGCTTCACGCCGGTGTTCAACTTCAACTACGCCTCGGTCAACGAGCCCGGCATCCTGAAAGCCGACCCCAGCGCCGGCACGACCCGCAGCGAGGGCGTGATCGGCGTGCAGGCGCTGTTCGTGGACAAGCACCTGCGCAACGTCTCCGAGCGCTACGATTTCGACAGCCTGCGCGTCGGCATCCAGCCCTTCACCACGGATTTCCGCGGCCTGCTGTTCCAGGACAGCCCGTTCGGCGTGCGCCTGTTCGGCACGCGCGACAACAACCGCTGGCAGTACAACCTGGCCTGGTTCCGGCGGCTCGAGAAAGACACCAATAGCGGCCTCAACAACGTGATCGAACTCGGCAGCGACGCCCTGCGCGACGACGACGTGTTCGTCGCCAACCTCTACCGCCAGGACTGGCCCTGGCTCGGCTACACCTCGCAACTGGTCGTCGCCCACAACCGCAACCGCGAAGGCGGCGATACCCGCTACGACGACAACGGCTTCATCCAGCGCCCGTCCTCGCTCGGCCTCGAGCGCACGCGCGACTACGACGTCACCTACCTCGGCTACAACGGCGACGGCCACGTCGGCCGCTGGAACCTGGCGCTGTCCGCCTACGGCGCGCTCGGCGAGGAGGACCTCGGCGCTTTTGTTCCGTCTCACGGCGACATCCGCGCGTTCTTCGGCGCCGCCGAGCTGTCGCGCGACTTCGACTGGCTGCGCGGCCGCGCGACGCTCGTCTACGCCTCCGGCGACGACGATCCCTTCGACGACGTCGCCAACGGCTACGACGCGATCTTCGAGAACCCGCTGCTCGCCGGCGCCGACACCAGCTTCTGGATCCGCCAGCCCGTGCCGCTGATCGGCGGCGGCCGCGTCGTGCTGTCGGGCCGCAACGGCCTGCTGAACTCCCTGCGCTCGTCCAAGGAGTTCGGCCAGTCGAACTTCACCAACCCCGGCCTCGTGCTCGCCGGGCTCGGCGCCGACCTCGACCTGACGCCGACGCTGCGCGCGAGCATCAACGCCAACGGCCTGTGGTTCGCCGACACCGCCGTGCTCGAGGCCGCGCGCATGCAGGCCGGCATCGACCGCGAGATCGGCCTCGACCTCTCGGTCGCGCTCACCTGGCGGCCGCTCGCCAGCCAGAACATCGTCCTGCGCCTGTCGGCGGCGGCGCTGGTCCCCGGCAAGGGCTTCAAGGACCTCTACGGCAACGAAACGCCCTACTCGATCCTCGGCAACCTGGTGTTCAGCTACTGACCATGCGCCGGCGCACCCTCATTGCCGCGACCGCCGCAGCCGGCTGCATCGCCCTCGGCCTCGCCGCGCTCGCTTCCGACGAGCACGGCAAGCCGGTCGAGCGCGCGCACGTGACCGCGCCGCCCGCGCCATTGATGCAGGACGCGGCCCAGGCGCAGGCGAAGAGCGCCGGTTGCAACGACTGCCATCGCGGCACGGACCAGCCGACCATGCACGCGAGCCCGGCCGTGGTGCTCGGCTGCACCGACTGCCACGGCGGCGACGCCGGCGTGCGCTGGACCGGCGGCGTGCTCGAACAGACCGCCGACTACGCCGCCGCCCGCGACCGCGCCCATGTGCTGCCGCGCTATCCGGACGACTGGCACTACCCCGCGAGCGCCAACCCAGTGCGCAGCTACACGCTGCTCAATCGCGAGGCGCCGGAGTTCATCCGTTTCGTCAACCCGTCGGACTACCGCGTCGTGCGCGAGGCCTGCGGCGCCTGCCACCTGAAGACCATCCTCGCGGCCGAGCGCAGCCTGATGTCCACCAACGCGATGTTCTGGGGCGGCGCCGCTTACAACAACGGCCTGCTGCCGTTCAAGAACTACCTGCTCGGCGAGGCCTACACGCGCGAGGGCGAGGCCGCGATCCTCGAGGGCGCGCCGGCGAGCGCGGAGGACCGCGCCCTGCACGGCATCCTCGAGCGGCTCTACCCGCTGCCGCGCTGGCAGAACCTCGAGCCTGCAGATGTGTTCCGGGTTTTCGAGGACGGAGGACGCAACCTCTCCAACCTCTTCCCCGAGACCGGCCTGCCGAACGTCGCCGGCCAGATCCAGCGGCTCGAGGAGCCGGGGCGGCCCGATATCCGGCAATCGAACCGCGGCAAGGGCACGGGCGCGCGCATCGCCGTGCCGGTGCTCAACATCCACAAGACGCGGCTCAACGACCCGCTGGCCTGGTTCCTCGGCACCAACGACCAGCCGGGCGACTACCGCTCCTCCGGCTGCTCCGCCTGCCACGTCGTCTACGCCAACGACCGCGACCCGAAGCACGCCGGTCCCTACGCGCGCCACGGCCACGGCGGCACGACGCAGACCGCCGACCCCACGATCCCGCGCGCTGCGCCGGGCCACCCGCTCGCGCACGCGTTCTCGCGCGCCATCCCGACCAGCCAGTGCATGGTCTGCCACATGCACCAGCCGAACATGTTCATGAACACCTACCTCGGCTACACGATGTGGGACTACGAGTCCGACGCGCCGGCGATGTGGCCGCAGGAGCAGCGCTATCCGACGGCGGAAGAAATGCGCGCGGTCTATGACCGCAATCCCGAGGGCGCGGCCGCGCGCGGCCTGTGGTCGGACCCGGAGTTCCTGGCGCGCGTGTGGGAGCTCAACCCGACGCTGAAGGACACGCAGTTCGCCGACTACCACGGCCACGGCTGGAACTTCCGCGGCGTGTTCAAACGCGACCGCAAGGGCAACCTGCTCGATGCCGCCGGCGCGATCGTGCCGAACGACGACCCGGCGAAATTCTCGAAGGCCGTGCATCTCTCGTCCGCGCACGCGGACGCCGGCATGCACTGCGTGGACTGCCACTTCGCCCAGGACGCGCACGGCAACGGCCATCTCTACGGCGAGGTCGCGCAGGCGGTCGAGATCGACTGCAAGGACTGCCACGGCACGGTCACTGCCTACCCGACGCTGCGGAGCTCCGGGCCCGCGGCGCCGCCGCATGGCACCGACCTCGCGGTGCTGCGCAATCCCGACGGCCGCCGTCGCTTCGAGTGGCTGGACGGCCGGCTGATCCAGCGCTCGGTGCTGGACCCGGCACTCGAGTGGCAGGTGTCGCTGGTCAAGGACAGCGTCACCGCCGCCCATCCCGCGTACAACGAGAAGGCCGCGCGCGCCAAGCTGATGTCGCGCGACACGAAGACGCTCGCCTGGGGCGCGCAGGTCGCGCCCAGGGATCTCGCCCACGCCGACGAGCAGATGGAGTGCTACGCCTGCCACACCTCCTGGACCACGGCCTGCGGCGGCTGCCACCTGCCGATCGAGGCCAACTGGAAGACGGAGACGCACCGCTACGAGGGCAGCGTGGCGCGCAACTGGGCGAGCTACAACCCGCAGGTCGCGCGCGACGACGTGTTCATGCTCGGCCTGCGCGGCCCGACCGAGGGCGGCAAGGTCGCGCCGGTGCGCTCCTCCTCAGCGCTGGTGCTGTCCTCCACCAACGCCAACCGCGAGCGCATCTACGTGCAGCAGCCGCCGATCGCGGCCTCGGGCTACAGCTCGCAGGCGATGAACCCGCACTACCCGCACACCGAGCGGCGCACGGAAACGAAGCGCTGCAACGACTGTCATCTTTCCGTCTCAAACGACAACAACGCGATCGTCGCGCAGACGCTCGGGCTCGGCACCCAGTTCATGAACCTGGTCGGCTTCCACGCCTGGGTCGGCACGACCGCCGAGGTGGTCGCCGTGCCGGTCACTGAATGGGACGAACCGCAGGCAGTGATCGGCAGCTACCTGCAGCGCTACGCCTACCCGGATTTCGCCGCGCGCCACCGCGAGCGCGGCCTGGTGCTGCCCGATGCTGCCACGCACGGCTCCGGCGAGGCGCGCTGCCTGCAGCTGCGCGGCGAGTATCTCTACGTCGCCGAGGGCGCGCGCGGGCTCGTCGTCTACGACGCCGCCAGCATCGGCAACAAGGGCGTGAGCCAGAAGCTGATCACCGCGCCATTCTCCCCGCTCGGCCACGACACGCGCCTGCGCACCAGGAACGCCACCTGCGTCGCCCTGCCGACCACCCAGCCCGTGCACCCGGCGCGCAACGCCGGCGAGCTGATGCGCGTCGCCAACCTCGAGCAGCCGTTCGCGCCCATCTACAACTATGCGCTCGTGACCGACGCAGTCGAGGGGCTGATCCTCGTGGACATCAACACCCTCGCCGACGGCGAGTTCCGCAACAACCGCCTGTCGCGCGCGCTCACCTGGAACCCCGGCGGCCTGCTCGCCGGCGCGCGCCACGTCACGATCGGCGGCAACTATGCCTACGTCATCGCCGACGCCGGGCTCGTGGTCGTGGACCTCGCCGAGCCGCTCGCGCCGCAGGCGGTGGCGACGGTGCCGCTCGCCGATGGGCGCGCCTCGGTGCTGCAGTTCCGCTACCTGTTCGTCAGCGATCGCGAGGGCCTCAAGGTCGTGGACGTGACGCGACCGGCGGCGGCGCGGCTGCTGCCCGCAGCGA
Organism: uncultured Steroidobacteraceae bacterium; assembly: GCA_964468395.1. Taxonomy (GTDB): domain Bacteria; phylum Pseudomonadota; class Gammaproteobacteria; order Steroidobacterales; family Steroidobacteraceae; genus SCUD01. The sequence goes on along the minus strand of CAYXUJ010000009.1, from coordinate 23,365 downwards.
CGCTGCCGCTGGCCGCGGCCCGCGGCCTGTTCGCGGCCCGCACCTATATATATGTGGCGGATGGCGCCCGCGGCCTCGCGATCGTGGACATCGAGCGGCCGGAGCACCCGCGGCTCCTGATGCACTACGATGCGAACGGGGAGATTGCGGATGCCCGCGACGTGGTCGTCGCCTCGACCAATGCCTCCTTGTTCGCCTACGTCGCGGACGGGACCGGGGGACTGAAAGTGCTGCAGCTGACCGCGCCCGACAGCCAGCCGAACTTCTACGGCTTCAGCCCGGAGCCGAAGCCGCAGCTGATCGCCCGCCACGCGACGCGGCATCCGGCGCTGTCGCTGTCGCGCCCGCTCGAGCGCGACCGCGCCGTGGACGAGACCGGCGGCCAGGTCGCGGTGTTCGGCCGCCGCGGCTCGCGGCCGTTCAACGCCGCCGAGATGCGCCGTCTGTACCTCGACGACAACGGCGAACCCTGGTTCGTGCCCGATGATTGACGCACCGCGCCGCCGATTCGCCCTGCTGGCGCTGCTGTTCGCTGCGGCGCAGGCCGGCGCGGCCGAGGCGCCGGCCGATCACCTGGGCGTGGCCTCCTGCGCATCCGGCGTCTGCCACGGCGTCGCCCGGCCGCTCGACGCCGGCACCGTGCTGCGCAACGAGTACGTCACCTGGTCGCACTTCGATCCGCATGCCGGCGCGTACCGGACCTTGCTCGGCGAGGATTCCGCGCGCATGGCCGCCAGGCTCGGCATCGCCGCGCCCGAGCGCGAGCCGCTGTGCCTCGACTGCCATGCCGAGAACGTGCCGACGGCCCGGCGCGGGCCGCGCTTTCAGCTGGACGACGGCATCGGCTGCGAGGCCTGTCACGGCGCCTCGTCCGCCTGGATCGCGAGCCACGACGACGCGCCGCGCGTCACCCATGCCGACAACGTCGCGCACGGCCTGGTCGCGCTCGAGCGCGCAGACGTGCGCGCCGGCGCCTGCGCCGGCTGCCACGTCGGCTCGGCGGAGCGCTTCGCGAATCACCGGCTGATGGCCGCCGGCCATCCGCGGCTCGTGTTCGAGCTCGACACTTACTCGGAGCTGTGGCGCACGTCGGGCGGGCGCGAGCACTACCGGCGCGACGACGATTACCGCCAGCGCAAGAACGAGTCCGGCAGCGTGCAGGCCTGGCTGGTCGGGCTCACCGAATCGGCCGGGCGGACGCTCGGCATTGCCGCCAGCGAGCGACATACGCAGGGCCTGTTCCCCGACTTCGCGCTGTTCAACTGCTACAGCTGCCACCGCTCCATGCGCCTGCAGCGCTGGCGCGACCAGCCCGGGCTCGAGCCCGGCAGCCTGCGCGTCGCCGACAGCCCGCTGGTGACGCTCGCCGCGGCGCTCGACGCGCTCGACCCGGCAGCGGCCGCGGCCCTGCGCGAAGAGACGGCGGCATTGCACCGCGCGGCGAACGAGGGCCTGCCGGCGCTGCGCGCCGCGGCAGAGTCCCTGCGCCAGCGCCTGCCGGCCCTGCGGCAGCAGCTCGCCGGGCGTGCGTACAACGCTGCCGACCGCGCGGCGATGCTCGATGCCCTGCTCGCCGCCGCCGGGCGCGGCGAGTTCCCCGACTACGCCGCCGCCGAGCAGGCGGCGATGGCGGTCACGCTGCTGCTGGCCGGCAGCGGCCGCGCGCCCGCCACGGACCCGCGCATCGACGCCCTGTTCGCCGACCTGCAGGACGACGAGCGCTACGACGCCGCCCGCTTTAACCGCATCCTCCAGCGCATCCGCGAGGCGCCGCCATGAAATTCACCCGCGCCATCGTCCGGCCGCCGCCGCCGACCTTCGCCAACGGCATCACGACCGCCGACGACGGGCCGCCGGACCTCGACCGCGCGCTGGCCCAGCACCACGACTACTGCCACGCGCTCGAGCACTGCGGCCTCGCGGTGTCGTCGCTGTCGATCGATACCGCGTACCCGGACAGCTGCTTCGTCGAGGACACGGCGATCCTGACCGCGCGCGGCGCGATCGCCACCCGCCCCGGCGCGCCGAGCCGCGCCGGCGAGGTGCTGAGCGTCCTGCCCGCATTGCAGGCGTACTTTCCCGACGTCGCCCGCATCGTCGCGCCCGGCACCGTGGACGGCGGCGACGTCTGCGACGCCGACGGCCATTTCCTGATCGGTCTTTCGGCGCGCACCAATGAGGACGGCGCGCGCCAGCTCGCGGAGCTGCTCGGCAACCTCGGCTACCGCTCCTCCGTCATCGACATCCGCGACCGCCGGCGCCTGCTGCACCTGAAGTCCGGGCTCTCATACCTGGGCGACGGGCGCATGATCGTGACCGCCGACGTGCCGCGCACGGCCGCGCTGGCGCCCTACGAGCTGATCGAGGTGGACGAGACCGAGCGCTACGCCGCCAACTGCGTCCGCATCAACGACCAGGTGCTGGTCGCCGCCGGCTACCCGCAGACGCGGGCTGCGATCGAGTTCCTCGGATACAAGGTGATCGCGCCCGAGATGTCGGAGTATCGCAAGATGGACGGCGGGCCGAGTTGCCTGTCGCTGCGATTCTGATGCCTCTGACCCGCCACCGCCTGAGCGCCCTGCTCGCCGCCGCGGCCCTGGCCGCGAGCGCCTGCCAGACCGCGCAGATGCAGATCGCGCCTTCACTGGCGCCCGTCGCCGCCGTGCCGGTCACCGGCGCCAATCCGCGCAAGTGGAACGACCCCGTTTCCTTCGGGCCATGGCGCACGGACGTCGCGCGCGAGGGCATGCGCTGGGACTTCGCCCTGCCGCTGCTCGGACTCACGGTCGGCTACTCCTTCCAGCCCTACCGTGTCGTCGTGACGTCGGGCGGCGAGGCCGTGCAGGCCGAATGCATCACGCGCGCGCTGACGCTGGCGCGCCGCGGGCTGGCGGTCGATCCCGCGTTCGGCAACATCCCGGCGCTGGCCTGCGGGTTCCGCGGCCGCGGCGACGGCACGCTGCGGCTGCGGACGACCGCCGGCAACCAGGAACAGGGCGCCATCGATTTCGGCGACACGCGCTGGACGCTGCGTTCCGTGCATCGCTTCCAGGGCTCCCCGGTGGCGAGCGGCGAGCCGCTCGGCTACGAAGTCGAAGGCGGCGGCGCCGTGGTGGCCGCCGTCGAAACGATCAACCGGGGCCGGGGCTGGATCGATCCGGCGGTGTCGCCGCGCGACCAGGAGCGCCTGGCAGTGGCGTTGATGGTCCTGCTGCTCTACGATCCTCTTTCCGATGAGTAACCCCGTGCGTCCCCTGCTCGTCGTCCTGGCCGCCTGCCTGACCCTCGCCGCCTGCGGCGATGATGGCGGCGGTGCCGGCCGGGCCGCGAAGGGCCCCAGGGCGAAGACCGCGACCACCGAAATTGCCGGCGCGCCGGCAGTCCGCACGGGACGGCTCAACCTCGCCGCCTGCTTCCAGGAAGACCTGACCGACGACACCGCGACCTCGACCCGCTGTCCGTCGTTCGCGCTGCTGGCGCTCGATTTCCTGAACGCGGAATGCTCGCGCGCCGGCGGTATGCTGCGCCCGGTGGACGAGCCGGTCGCCTGGTCGCTCGACGTGGACGGCGACGCCAGCGGCGAGATCCTGGTGGACCTGCGCCAGAACATCGACTGCCAGGGCGCGCCGGGCGTGTTCTCCTGCGGCAGCCTCGGCTGCCCATATTTCCTGTACCAGAAGCGCGACGACAGCTGGCTCGAGCTCGGAGCCATCAATGCCGACGACGCGCCGGCCATCGAGGTGCTGCCGGGCCCGGCCGGCACGCCCGGGACGCTGCGCGGCGGCTGCACCGGCATGCGCCCGTGCAGCGAACTGGTCCATTACGAATGGAACGGCAAGAACTACGAGCGCAGCTGGATCGACTACCGCGGCCACGCGGTCGACGTCGCCCCCGGCGGGCTGTGGACCGCGAACAAGGACATCGCCGTGCTCGACGCGCCGCATCCGCGGCGGGGCAATGTGCTCGAGGATTACCCGGTCGGCACCGCGGTCATCGTCATCGGCGACGCGCGTGACGCGCCCTACAAGTTCGTGTCGCCGTGCAATGCCTGCCGGCGCGGCTTCGTCGAGGCGTCGGCGCTGACGAAATAGCCGTGTCCGGATACTCGATCGCGGACCTGCAGCACAGCATCGCCGCGACCCTCGAGGCCGACGAGCGGCTGCTGCCGCTGCTGCCCGCGCTGCTCGCCGACCTCGACGAGCTGGGCGCCTCGGTGGACGAAGTCGCGAGCGCCCTGCTCGAGTTCGGCATGAAGCCAGGCAGCCGCGCGCTCGACCTCGGCTGCGGCAAGGGTGCCGTCGCGGTCGCGCTCGCCGGCCGCCTCGGCATGGTCGTGGACGGCGTGGACGGCCTGCCCGAGTTCATCGACGCCGCGCGCCGCCTCGCCGAGGAGCGCAACGTCGGCGAGCAGTGTTCCTTCCGCGCCGGCGACCTGCGCGATTACTTCGGCGAGACCGGCGACTACGACGCGGTGCTGCTGCTGTCGGTCGGCCCGATCGCCGGCGACCACCAGCTCACGGTCGAGGGGCTGCGGCGCCTGGCGCGGCCTGGCGGGCTGATCGTCATCGACGACGGCTTCCTCGCCCCCGGCGTCGAGCCGCGCGGCAACTACGCCGCCTACCCCGGGCACGAGGAGATGCTCGCGCGGCTGACCGCCTTCGGCGACCGGCTGCTGCGCGAGACGATCTTCGACGCCGCGGCGGTGCACGCGAAGAACGCCGCCACGACCGAGCTGATCCGCCATCGCGGCGAGGTGCTGAAGCTGGAGCATCCGGAGCTCGCGCCGGAGATCGACCGCTACGTCGCGGGCCAGGAACGGGAGACGCAGCGCCTCGGCCGCGACCTCGTCTGCGCGATGTGGGTGCTGGAGCGGGCGGCCGACGCGGGATGAACGGGCCTCAGAAGTCCTTGCGCACGCCCAGGAAGCCGGTCACGCGGTCGTAGGTATACCGCTCATCGCGCGAATTGTCATAGGACTCCCAGTCGGCCTCGATGACCAGCGAAAAGCCGCGGATATCGACGAACGGGAACGGCCGTGAGTAGCGGATGCTGCCCTGGAAGCCCTTCTTCTCCGGCTGCTCGTCGTTGACCGTGGGATCGCCCACCACCTGCTGGTCGAACACGCGCGAGCCGTACTCGCCCTCGATGGACAGGCGGTTGTCGCGCGGCAGGCGCAGGTTCCACTCGGCGCCCGCACTCCAGATCGTTCGGTCGCCGTAGCCGACGCCATTGTCCTCGCGGGTCTCGTAGCGGCCCGTGAGCTCGACCATGATGCGGCGCGAGAAGCGGTGCCGATAACGCGCATCCACGCCGTAATAGCGGTACTCGAGGTCGGTGCCTGGCACCGGGTCGCCGTCCGCGTCGTTCGTGCGGCGGTCGTCGTAGCGGCGCTCGGCGGCCCGCAGCCGCACGCGCACCTCGTTCCTGCGGTTCTCGTAGTCGTAGCCCGGCGTCAGCGCATACTCGTAGTAGTCGAGCCTTTCCAGCCCGAACTCCTCGTAGTCGTCGAGGTAGTTGCGATCGAGCACGGAAGCCTCGAGCGACAGGCGCCCGAGCTTCCACCCGGGCAGCCGCCATGCCGCGCTCAGGTCAGCCGCCCCGTTGTCGAAGCGGTCGCCGATGTCGTTGCCATTGCCGTCCGTGCCCACCTCGCCGGTCAGGCGGTTCACGTAGGTCCGGTCGCGCCCCTGGTAGCGCAACGACCACTCCCAGCCGTTCTGGTCGTAGCGCTCCTCGGAGTTGCCGCGCGCGCGCACGTACAGTCGCGCCTCGTCCGCGTCGCGCAGCGACGACTCGTACAGCTTGCCGGAGAAGCCGATGTCGGCGCGCTTGCGCCAGCCGCCGCTGCTGAAGCCGATCGCCTCGACCGTGGCGTCGAGCTCGGTGAAGAAGCCGTCCCGCACGCCGACGATCGAGTTCAGGTCGTACGGATTGGAGTCGTAGCCGACGCCGCCCTTCAGGTCGATGTCCGACTCGGCCGCGGCGGCGCCCGCCAGCAGCCAGAGAGTCGCGGCGGTCGCCAGCAGCGTGCATGTGCGTCCAGCGTAGTTCGTGTTCATCTGCGTCCTCACTCAGCGTTCCTTGCCCGTTGCGCCGTCGGCGGCGGTCCTGGCGCGCGCTCCCGCCCGCGCCGCGGCCACGTCATCCCCGGCCTCGCGGTAGCCCTCTGAAATTCGCGCCCATAGCGCGCGGTCGTCGCCGGCGAGCGCGGCTGCCCGGTTCAGCTCCCGCAGCGCGACATCGCGATGCCCCGCGTGCAGTTCGGTCTGCGCCAGCAGCACGCGCATCTCGGGGTTCGCCGGCTGCTCGGTGATCGCCTCCGCCAGCAGTTCGCGGGCGCGGTCCGTCTCGCCGCGGCGCAGCAGGAGCCGCGCCAGCCGGTCGCGGATGCCGGCGTCGCCCGGCGCGGCCTGGATCGCCGCCTCGAGGTCCGCCATTGCCAGTTCGTCGCGCCCGGCACGCTCGTGCAGGCGCGCGCGGTTGAGCAGGGCCGGCGTGTAGCGCGGGTGCGCCTCCAGCAGCTCGGCGTAGAGGGCGAGCGCCTCGCGTTCGTTGCCGGCGCGCGCCTGCAGCACGGCAAGGTTCAGCCGCGCATTGCGCGCATCCGGGTTGCGCGCGAGGCTCGCACGGTAGGCCTCGATGGCGCCCGGCACGTTGCCCCGCTCCGAGCGCACCCGCCCGAGCTGGAACCAGGCCTCCGAGTTGTCCGGCTGCGCGCGCAGGCTGCGCAGCAGCAGCTCCTCGGCTTCCTTCGACTGGCCGAGGCGCGAGGCCGTGCGCGCGGCGGCCAGCAGCACTTCCGGTGCCGGCTGCGGCCGCGCCAGCAGGAGCTCGAGCAGGGCCCGCGCATCCGCGAAGCGGCGTGCCTCGTGCAGCGCGGCCGCGGCCTGCTCGATCGCATCGTCGTAGCCGCCCGGCCGCAGCGCGTCCGCGCGACGGACCTCCGCCAGCATGCGGCCGGAGTCGCGGTCGAGCATCGCCAGCATCGCCTGCGCGAATGCCACGTCGGCCTGGTCGGCGGACTGTTTCACCAGCCAGCCGAGCGCCGCGCGCGCCCGCGGGGAGTCGCCGGCAGCGAGGTAGTGGCGCGCCAGCGCCTTGCGGTACGCCGGCTCGTCCGGGTCGAGCTTGACGGCCCGCGCCAGGAAGCCTTCGGCGCGGACGCGGTTGCCGCGCGCGTCCTCGAGCAGGCCCATCGCCAGCTGTGCATCCGCGAAACGCCGGTCGAGCGCTATCGCCTTCTCGAATGCCGCGCGCGCCTCTTCGGTGCCGCCGCGGCGCCACTCGGCGTAGCCGAGGTCCACCCACACGCGCTCGGCGTCCGGGCGCAGGCTGATGGATTCGCGCAGGCGCGCGACCGCCTCGTCGCGCCGGCCCGCTGCATCCAGGACCAGGCCGAGCTGGTGCAGTGCCCTGGATTTGAGCCGGCCGCTGCTGATGGCTGCGGCGCGCACGAGCAGCGATTCCGCCCGCCCATGCTCGCCGGCGCGGCGCGCCAGCACGCCGAGGTTGTAGGTCGCTTTCTGGTGATTCGGCGCGAGCGCAATCACCTGCCCGTACATCTCCATCGCCTGCACGCGGTCGCCGAGGTCCGACTGCGTGCGTGCGCGCAGGAACAGCGACTCGACCCGCGCCGGGTCGGCCGCCAGCGCTCGCGCCAGCAACTCATCCGCCAGTTCGTAGGCGCGGAACTGGCGAGCCTGGCGCGCCAGCTCGTGCAGCAGGTCGGCGGCGGGGCTGGCCGCCGCCAGCTCCTGCCGCGCGCGCGGGATGAGCTCGTCGAGCGAACCGTACAACGGCACGGCAAGGAAAGTGCCGGCCACGCCGTCGCCCTCGTCCTCGGCGTCCGCGGCCGCCTCGACCGCCACCACGATCGGGCTCTGCGTGCGCCGGGCCGCGAGCAGCTCGGCGGCCAGCAATGCGAGCGCCACGGCCGCCGCCGCCGCGGAGAGCACGATGCCATTCTCGCGCCAGTCCACCTTCATGCGGCACCCGCCAGCGCCTGCTGCAGCTCCGGCAGCAAGCCCTTCTGCAGCGCGTTCTGGATCTCGATGCCGGGCCGGGCGTTGATCTCGAGCACGACCGGGCCGTGCCGCTCGTCGAGGCAGATGTCGACGCCCGCATAACCGAGCGGCACCGCCGCCTGCGCGGCCCGGGCGATGCGCAGCACTTCCGTCCAGTGCGGCACTTCCATCCCTGCAAGCCGCTGGCCGCTGTCCGGATGCGCCTCGATCGCGCGCCCCTCGTGCGTGCCGTTGCCGATGCGGCCGCTGGCGACGTCCACGGCGAAGCCCGCCGCACCCTGGTGCAGGTTCGCTCGCCCGCCCGACTGCTGCGTCGGCACGCGCAGCATCGCCGCCACCGGGCGCCCGCACACGACCAGCACCCGCAGGTCCGGTATGCCGGCCGGGGCGATCGTGCGCGAGAAGGCGTCCGGCCGGATCAGATCCTCGAACAGCGCCCGATCGGGATCGTCGCCGCCGCCGTGCAGGCCGCGCGTGATGTCGCGCACATGCGCGCGAAGCTGCGCATAGCTCCAGGTGCGCCCGTCCAGCAGCCGGAACTGCTCGCCGTCCGCGCCGGCGAACAGCACGATGCCCTGCCCCTGCGAGCCGGACGCCGGCTTCAGCGCGAAACCGCCGGCGCCGGCCAGCGCCGCGCGCCGGTGGTCGAGCTCGTGCTCCGACTCCACCGACAGCAGCGTGCGCGGCGTCGGCACGCCGGCCTCGTCGAGGTGGCGCTTGGTGGACTGCTTGTCGTTCGCGACCGACATCCAGTGCACCGCGTTCAGGCGCGAGATGAAATGCAGGTTGCGCGTGTTGATGCCGAGCACGCCCGCGTCCGCCTCGCCGGCCGCGCGGAACAGCCGCAGGAAGCGCAGGAACTCGCTGGCGCGGATCCCGGTCCAGCGCCCGACCGCGAGCTGGGCCGCCAGCACCACGAGCAGCAGCTCCGGGAAGCGGAAGAAAAGCCCGCGCAGCACCACCGACGTGAATGCCAGCCAGCACAGCATCGTGACCAGCACCGTCGAGGCGATGGTACGCAGCAGCTCTCCCGGCCGGCTGCGTTCCATCATCTCCTGCAGGCGCTCGGCCGCGAAGCTCAGGATCACGACCGGGAACAGCGCCAGCAGCGCCAGGCGGTGACCGGCGCTCTCGCCGGCCAGCACGCCGCCGGCGAGGATCAGCGCCGTCAGCACGGTGATGACCGCGGCGATGCGCGGCACGAGCAGCACGCGCATGCCGCGGAACCAGCGGTGCGCGGCGGCGCCGATCGCGAGGATCGCGACGAACCCGGCGAGGCCCGGCAGCAGGCCCGTGTACACGCAGCCCGCCGCCACCAGCATCGGCAGGAACACGCCGAAGGTCCGGAGGCCGGCGACATTGCGGCAGAAGGTGACGATCAGCGCCGCCAGCGGGAACAGCAGGAATACGCCGGACAGCTGCTCGTTCGCCGCGAGCAGGCGCGCGACGCCGCCGAACCAGGCCGGCGCGGCGGGCTCGTCGGCGTCGATCGACCGCGCCGGCGCCAGCAACCGGCGGATGCGGAACTGGTGGTCGAAGTTGATGTCGCGCGTGTGCGAGAACAGGAACTCGTCGCCGCGGTACAGGCGCAGGTAGTCCGCCGGCAGTTCCGCGAAGTACCCGTTCAACGGGTCGAATGGCACCCAGTGCCCGGCGAGGTAGGCCTCGACCCACTGGTGCGAGACCTGCTTGACGCCGGGCTCGAGGATGACGCCGCCGACCAGCCGCGACGGGATGCCGTTCAGGCGCGCGAGCGCGACGAACAGGCGGCTCTTGCCGTTGCAGCTCGCCTGGCCGAGGCGCAGTGCGGTCAGCGCGTCGGTGTAGCCCTTGAACGGTGCGGGCTCGATCTTGTCATGGGTGTAATCGAAGATCGCGCGCAGCACGCGCACCTGGTCCGCGGCCTGCGCCGGCCGGATCCGGTTCCACAGGCCGCGGATTTCCGGGTGCCGGAACGGGATCGCGACCGTCTCCTCGAGGTGGCGCCGCGCCGAATCCGGCAGCGGCGTGCCGAAGCCGAGGCCGGCGGGCAGCTCGTAGCGCATGGCGCGCATGGACAGGCGCGCGCCATAGCGCACGCGATGCTGGCCATCCGGGGGACTGCCGCTCCACTGCGCGAGGCGGCCCGACGCCGCGGTCTCGTCCGCGAAGGACAACGGACCCTGCGCGAAACTCTCGGAGATGACGGTCTGGCGATCGTCGCTGGTAGGCAGGTAGGTCGCCAGCCGCACCTCGCCGCCGAAGCCCTCGAACGACAGTTCGACTTCATATTCATGCAACGAGGCGGGCAGCACCTGGTCGAGCGACGGGCGCGCGAGCCACAGGTGCGCGCCCAGCAGCAGTGCCGCCGCTGCCAGCAGGAAGACCGGTAACCGCCAGGAAACTGCGCCCATAGGCGCTGCAAATGATCGCATTTGCGCGTATCGCCGCGATCGCGATTTATCGTCGTCTTTTGGCGACGCCGCAGTCCGTCACCCCGGTGAATGTGACGCGTGGCACGCTTCCGCCCACCCGTACGGGCCCCAGCCGGGCGCCCCGCCCGTCCGTCGGCGGGCGGCTACCGGTTGGCAGTCAGGCGCGGCGCCGGAACAGCGGGTACAGCGGCAGCCCGAGCGCGAGCAGCAGGAGCGTCGAGCCGGCCTCCGCCGGGCTCTCGATGATCGTGCTGACGAGGACGCCCGCCATGATCAGCGCGAACGCCAGCGGCACCAGCGGATAGAGCGGTACGCGGTATGGCCGCGGCGACGCCGCCATTTTCCGCCGCAGCACGATCAGCGCGACTCCCGACAGGCCCCAGAACAGCACGAAGATCAGCGTCGCGAGGTTGGTGAGCTGGTCGAAGGTGCCGGAGGCCGCGAGCAGCACCGCGAGCACGCCGTGCAGGATCACGGACGCGGCCGGCACGCTGGCGCCGGCGCTCAGCTTGCCGAAGGGCTTGAAGAACAGCCCATCGCGCGCGGCGGCATAGGGCACGCGCGCGCGGGTCAGCAGCACGCCGTTCAGCGCGCCGACGGCGGAGACGAGGAACACGAGCGCGGCGAGCGAGATCGCCTCCGGCCCGAGGAAGGTCTCCGCGGCGCGGGCGCCGACCGCCGGCGCGTCCGGGTAAGCGGTCGAGCTTGCGGTCAGCACCTGCTCGAACGGCAGCGCGAAGAAATACGCGCCGTTCGCCAGCAGGTACAGCACGACGACCAGCAGCCCGCCGCCGATCACCGCGCGCGGCACGTTGCGGTCCGGGTCGCGCACCTCGGCCGCCGTCATCGGAAGGTATTGCCAGCCGCTGTAGGCCCACATCGCCGACAGCATGGCGAAGCCGAAACCGCTGGCGGTGAGGGCGATCGCCGGCAGGTCGCTGGCGATCGCGGCACTGTCCGCCGCGGCTTCACCCGCTCGCTCCGAGAACAGGAACACGCCGACGATGAGGCCCGTGAGCGCGAACACCTTGAGCGAGGTCAGGAAAGTCTGCACGCGGCCGCCGAAGGCGACGCCGGCGAGGTTGACCAGCGTGAAGACCGCGACCACGGCGATGCCGAGCGCCTGGCGGACGCCGAACTGCCAGGTCACTGCCTGGCCGAACAGCGACAGCTCGCGCTCGAACCAGGGCCCCGGCAGCGAGACGATGTCCGAGAGGAAGATCGAGAACGCCGCGCCATAGGCCGCGAGGCTCGCGGCGCCGATGATGAAACTCATGCAGACGTAGACGAACGCCGGCAGGTCGCCGAAGGCGATGCGCACGTACTGGTATTCGCCGCCGGCGCGAGGCACCAGCGTGCCGAGCTCGGCGAAGCACAGCGCGCCCAGGATCGCGACCAGCCCCGCCGCCACCCAGGCCGCCATCACGAACAGCGGCGAGCCGACCGCCTGCGCCATCGGCGCCGACTTCAGGAACACGCCCGTGCCGATCGTGATCCCGACCACGATCGCGATCCCGTGCGTCAGCGTCAGGTCGCGCCGCAGTTCGGACATAGGCGGGTGAGCATACCAAGCCGCCCGGTGCCAGGGCGCGAAAAATGCGACACTTGGAGTTGCCATGCGTTCACGCTGCGCCCTCCCCGTGCTGCTGTGCTGGACGGCCATCGCCGCCGCCCAGGACCAGCCGCCGGTCGGCGTCGCGACCGAGGCGACGCGCGCGGCGAATGCGCGGGTCGCCGAGTCGCTGCCGCTCGGCGACCGCCGCGACTTCGAGGCCGCGACCCGCGGCCTGCTGGCGCAGATTCCAGGCGGCGTGATCCGCGCGGCCGACGGCCGCGTGGTCTGGGACGCCGGCCGCTACGGCTTCCTCGACGGCCCCGCCCCGGCCACGGTCAACCCCTCGCTCTGGCGCCATGCCCAGCTCGACCGCATCCACGGCCTGTTCGAGCTGAAGCCGGGGCTCTATCAGCTGCGCGGTTACGACGTCTCGGTCATGACGCTGATCCGCGGCGAGACCGGCTGGATCGTCGTCGATCCCCTGCTCTCCGCCGAGACCGCGCGCGCCGCGCTCGAGCTGGCGCAGGATCGCCTCGGGCGGCGTCCCATCAGCGCCGTGCTGTTCACCCACAGCCACGCCGACCATTTCGGCGGCGTGCGCGGCGTGATCTCCGAGGCTGACCTCGCCGCCGGCGTGCGGCTGATCGCGCCCGAGGGCTTCACCCAGGAAGCGGTCAGTGAAAACCTGCTGGCCGGCACCGCGATGTCGCGCCGCGCGGCATTGCAGTTCGGCACGACGCTCGCGACCGGGCCCGCCGGCCAGCTGAACGTCGGCATCGGCGCCGCGCTCTCGAGCGGCACGATCGGGCTGATCGAGCCGACCGAGTACGTCACCGGCCACGGCCAGACCCTCACGATCGACGGCGTCGAGTTCCGCTTCATCAACACGCCGCGCACCGAGGCGCCGGCGGAGTTCATCTTCTACCTGCCGGGCCTGCGCGCCCTCTGCACCGCCGAGCTCGCCACCGGCACGATGCACAACCTGCTGACGCTGCGCGGCGCGCCGGTGCGCGACCCGCTCGCCTGGAGCGGCTACCTCGACGAGGCGCTCACCCGCTTCGGCGCCGACCTCGAGCTCGTGTTCGCCTCGCACAGCTGGCCGACGGCTGGCGCCGACGAAGCGCGCCGCTATCTCGAGCGCCAGCGCGACACCTACCGCTACCTGCACGACCAGACTCTGCGGCTCGCCAACCTGGGCTACACGCCCAACGAGATCGCCGAGCAACTCGTCGAGCCGCCATTCTCGCAGGAGGAATTTTCGACCCGCGGCTATTACGGCACCATCAACCACAACAGCAAGGCCGTGTACCAGCGCTACTTCGGCTGGTGGGACGGCGTACCCGCGAATCTGCACGAACTGCCGCCCGAAGCGGCAGCCCGCAAGTACGTCGAGTTCATGGGCGGCCCCGATGCCACGCTCGCCAAGGCGCGCGCATCATTTGCCCAGGGCGACTATCGCTGGAGCGCGACCGTGCTCAACCACCTCGTGTTCGCGGACCCGGACAACAAGCCCGCCCGCGACTGGCTGGCGGCCAGTTACGAGCAGCTCGGCTTCCAGTCCGAGTCCTCGATCTGGCGCAACTATTACCTGGTCGCGGCCCAGGAGTTGCGCCACGGCCTGCCAGCCACCGGCGACGTGCAGCTCGGCAATGCCGAGTTCCTGCGCGCCGTGCCGACCGCCATGCTGTTCGACTCGCTGTCGATGCGCTTCAACCCGGCAAAGGCCGCCGGCGCCGGCTACACACTCAACTTCGAGTTTCCGGACCGCGGCGAGACGTTCTGCGTGCAGGTCGGCAACGGCGTCGCCGTGCCGCGCCAGGCCTGCCGCGCGGCGGATGCGGCGGCGACCGCGACGCTCGATCGCGTGACGCTCGACGAGATCCTGCTCGGCCGCGCGCAGTTCGCGGAACGCGTCGCCGACGGCTCGATCCGCATCGCCGGCGATGCGGCCGTCGTGCGCGCGCATTTCGCCGCGCTCGACCAGTTCCCGTACTGGTTCAACGTCGTGACACCGTGAAGGAATTCAGCCCATGACCCGGATGCAGCCGATCTGGCTCGCGACCGCCGCGGCGCTGCTGCTGGCCTGCGGCAGGCAGGACGCGCCCGTCGATGCCGCCCGCATCGCCAACCCGGCGCCCGGCGACTGGCCGAGCTACGGCCGCGATTACGCCGAGCAGCGCTTCTCGCCGCTCGAGCGCATCAACGACGGCAACGTCGCGGGACTCGGCCTCGCCTGGTCCTACGACATCCCGACTCCCCGCGGCGCCGAGGCGACGCCGCTGGTGGCGAATGGCGTGCTCTACGTGACCGAGCCCTGGTCGGTCGTCGTCGCGCTCGACGCGCAGACCGGCAAGCTGCTTTGGCGCCACGACCCGCAGGTGCCGCGCGAGAAAGCGTTCGACGCCTGCTGCGACGTCGTCAACCGCGGCGTCGCGCTGTGGGGCGACAGCGTGTTCGCCGGCACGCTCGACGGGCGGCTGATCGCACTCGACGCGGCAACCGGCGAGATCCGCTGGTCGGTCGCGACCCTCGATCCCGCGACGCCGCGCACCATCACCGGCGCGCCGCGCGTGGTGAAAGGCAGGGTGCTGATCGGCCACGGCGGCGCCGAGTACGGCGTGCGCGGTTACCTCAGCGCCTACGACGCCGCGACCGGCGAACTCGCCTGGCGCTTCTACACCGTGCCGGGCGATCCCGCTGCGCCGCCCGACGGCGTGGCCTCGGATTCGGTATTGAAGGAGAAGGCGCTGCCGACCTGGCACGGCGAATGGTGGAAGTACGGCGGCGGCGGCACGGTCTGGGACTCGATGGCCTACGATCCCGGGCTCGATTTGCTGTACGTCGGCGTCGGCAACGGCTCGCCGTGGAATCACCAGATCCGCTCCGCCGGCCAGGGCGACAACCTGTTCCTGTCATCCATCGTCGCGCTGCGCCCGGACACCGGCGAATACGTCTGGCATTACCAGACGACGCCCGGCGAAACCTGGGACTACACGGCGACGCAGCACATCATCCTCGCGGAACTGCCGATCGGCGGCGCGCAGCGCCCGGTGCTGATGCAGGCGCCGAAGAACGGCTTCTTCTACGTGCTCGACCGCGCGAGCGGCGAACTGCTCTCGGCCAATCCCTACGTGCCGATCAACTGGGCGACCGGCGTCGATCCCGCGAGCGGGAGGCCGATCGAAGTCCCGGAGGCTCGCTATCGCGAGCGGCCGATGCTGGTGAAGCCGAGCTACTTCGGCGGGCACAACTGGCAGCCGATGGCGTTCCATCCCGGCACCGGGCTCGTCTACATCCCGACGCTCGACATCCCGATGACCTACGGGCATGCGGCGGATTTCAGCCACCGCCCCGGGCAGACCAATCTCGGCATCGACATGCTGGAGGTCGCGCTGCCGGACGACGTGGCGACGCGGCGCGCCATCAAGGGACTGCTCAAGGGCGACCTCGTCGCCTGGAACCCGGTGACGCAGCAGGAAGCCTGGCGCGTCGAGCTCGGCGGGCCCGGCAATGGCGGCGTGCTCGCGACCGCGGGCAACCTCGTGTTCCAGGGCACGGCCGATGCGCGCTTCGTCGCCTATCGCGCGAACGACGGCGAGAAACTGTGGGAGGCGCCGACCCAGGCCGGCGTGGTCGCGGCGCCGATGAGCTACGAGATCGACGGCGAGCAATACGTCGCGGTGCTCGCCGGCTGGGGCGGCGCGCTGCCGCTCGTGAGCGGCGCGCTGACGGCGAACAGCGGCGCCAACCAGCGGCGGCTGCTGGTGTACAAGCTGGGCGGCAAGGCCACGCTGCCCGCACAAGCGGCCGTCGTCGCGCAGCGGCCAGCGCCGCCGGCGGCAACGGAAGACGCCGCGATCCTCGTCGAGGGCAAGCGGCTGTACCAGTTGAACTGCATCGGCTGCCATGGCGACTCGGCCATGGGCAACAACGTGCTGCCCGACCTGCGCTTCAGCCCCATGCTCGAGCCGAAAGCCTGGCAGGCCGTCGTGCTGGACGGCGCGCGCGCGTCCGGCGGCATGATCGGCTTCCGCAAGTTCTTCGGCGAGGCCGAGGCGGAATCAATCCGCGCCTACGTCATCTCCGAGGCCCGCAAAGAACTGCATTAGGGGACGCACCCCTTATAAAGGGACGCACCCCCTTCGGCGAACCTCTCAAAGGGGTGCGTCCCCTTAGATTTCTCCGCGCTTCGCGAAGCGGGCGATGTGCTCGCCGGCGCGGAAGGCGAGCGCCTGGATGGTCATCGTCGGCTGGCCGCGGCCGGAGGTGACGAAGCTCGAGCCGTCGCAGAGGAACAGGTTCGGGACATCGTGGGTCCGGTGGTAGCGATCCACGACCGACGCCACCGGGTCGTCGCCCATGCGGCAGGTGCCGAGCAGGTGCGGCGAGTTGCCCCACTCCACCACCGGCATCTTCCAGGTCCGCAGCGCCCCCGCGGCCTCGAGGATCTGGTGCGACCAGTCCTGCAGAAACATCGAGGTCGCAATGTCGTCCGGATGGTCCTTGTAGGTCACCCGCATCGCCGGCACCCCCCAGGCGTCCTTCAGCTCCGGGTCGATCGACACGCTGTTGCGCTCCAGCGCCAGCGAGGTCGTGTGGCTCATCGACAGCATCGTGCGCGGGAAATCGCGCAGCGCCTGCTTGAGCGGCGCGCCGAAGGCCCAGTCCGCCGGCATGTCGAACAGGATCGTACCGAGCGGCGCTGGGTCGATGCGCGCGTCGATGCCGCCGCCGCCATAGAAGCCGCGCTTCGGGTCGGAGTCGTAGAAATCGTGCACGATGCGCGTGCACTGCACGCTCTTGAATTCATTGAGCGGGTGCTCGAACACCGCGCCGGCGATCGAGCCGCTGTTGAACATCAGGTACTTGCCGACCAGCCCGCTCGAGTTCGCGAGCCCGTCCGGGAACTTCGCGTTCGCGGAATTGAGCAGCAGGCGCGGCGTCTCGGCGCCGTTCGCGCAGACGACCACGGCCTTGGCTTTCTGGAAGCGCTCGCGCTGCTCGCGGTCGAAGTACGCCACCCCGGTCGCGCGCCCGCGCGCATCGGTCTCGACGCGGAACACGTAGCTCTCGGCGCGCACCTCGCATCGGCCGGTCGCCTCGGCCTCCGGAATCACCGTGTACAGCGACGACGACTTCGCCATCCACTCGCAGCCATAGCCGATGCAGAAGCCGCAGTGCTGGCAGCCCGGCCGGCCGCGATACGCGACGCTGTTGATCGCCATCGGCGCCGGGTATGGATGCAGGCCGAGCTTGCGCGCGCCGCGCTCGAACAGCACGCCGGAGGATTTCACCGGCAGCGGCGGCATCGGGTAAGGCTTCGAGCGCGGCGGATCCGTCGGGCAGGCGCCGGCCAGGCCGGAGACACCCACTTCCCACTCCACCTTCGTGTAGTAAGGCTCGAGCTCGTCGTACGTGATCGGCCAGTCGGCGAAGCCGGTGCCCGGGATCTCGCCGAGCAGCGAGCGCTCGCGGAAATCCACCGGCCGGAAGCGCCAGAAATTGCCGGTGAAGTGCGTGCTGCCGCCGCCGACGACGCGCGCATACCAGAGCGAGTTCATGCCGACGACGCGCTCGGCCTTGTCGGTCGGCAGCTTGCGGAAGGTCTGCGGGTTGCGCTCCGGCGTGTTCATGATGCCGCTCTGGTACCAGTACTTGAGCTCGTCGTGCTCGAAGTCGCCGGCGCCCATCCGCGGGCCCTGTTCCATCACCACCACGTCGAAGCCCGCCTGCGACAACTCGCGCGCCATCACGCCGCCGGCGGCGCCCGAGCCGACGACCACGAAATCGACGTGGTCCTTGTCCTTGAATTGCCGGCCGCTCATGACCCGGCCTCCGGGGGATAGGGCTCGAAGCCCGGATAGTCGCGGTCGTAATAGCCGAAGGGCGGCTCGAAGCGGTGCGCGTCCTCGAGGCCGACGAGCTTCCAGCCGATGAGATCGCGGTTGCCGCCGTACTTCGGCAGCGTGAGCAGACCGAACAGCGTCCACTGGCGCAGCGTGGTGAAGAACGGCGTGCCCTGCACCGAGCGCAGGCAGGCGTCCTGTGCGTCGGCCGGCAGCGCCGCGAACGAGGTCCCCGCATGCGCCGCGGCGCAGTCCCGGTCGAAGGCGGCCAGGCTCGCCAGGAAATGCTCGCGGTCCGCGGCGAAGAAACTGCCGAGCGCGTGGTCGATGAAATAGACGACGCCCGCCTCGTGCGCGCCCGGCAGGTCGTCGGTCGGCACGATGCGCGAGCTGATGGCGTCGAGCAGCGCCGCCTGCGTCTTGCTCAGGTTGACGAGGACCGGATCGGCACTGCCGGCGGCCTCGTGCGCATGGGCGGCGGCCTCTGCCACCTGCCGCCAGTCGAGCGCCGCGAACGCCATCAGCGCGCCCGACGCCCCTCCCAGGAACGACCGCCGGCTCTTGTCCATCGAGTTCTCCCCCTGCCCCGAATCATAAAGCATCCCGGAGGGACCGCGACCGGCCATTCCGGCCGCTTATTACGCTCCGAAAAATAAATTCCTGACGGCCGATTACACGTAATACGCGGCGAAACCCAGCGGTCTGTGTGCGCAAGTTGGCACAGGAATCGACCGCGTGAAACGCTCGTTGCCTTTCGTTGCCTCGCTCGCGCTGACCGGCTGCGGCTGGCTCGGCCTCGGCTGGGGCGCGCTCAGCTACCCGACCACCGAGCCCGGTGAATCGGCCAACGTCGTCGCCAGCGGCGATGTCGCCTACGCCACCCAGGGCGCCGACGGCATCGAGGTCATCGACCTCGCCAACGCTGCCGCCCGCCGCACGATCGCTGCCGTCCCCGGCACGACCGTCGACGACCTCGCGATCGCCGACGGGCTCCTGTTCGCACTCGACGCGCATGCGCCCGGCCATCTCACCGTCTACTCGCTCGCCGATCCGCGCGCGCCCATGCTCGTACACCAACCGGTCGCAGTCCCCGTCGGCCCGTTCTCAGGCGTTTCCGCCGCGAATGGCCTGGTCATCGTCTCCGGCGGCACCTCACTCCTGACGCTGCGCCGCTACGGCCGGGACGGCCGCCTCGGCGCGGACCCCGTCACGGCCGATCTCGGCCGCGGCCAGCCCGACGTGCTCATGACCCCCGATGGCCGCCACGCCGTCGTCTCGGTCCACGACGAGGGCCCGATGTTCAGCCTCGTCATGCTGGCGCTCGCGACCGAGCCGCTGGCCGCGACCAAACTCGCGCGCCTGCGGCT